>JAJZWB010000087.1 GCA_021846845.1 Actinomycetes bacterium
TCGGCGAGCGAACGGGACATCAGCTTCAGCAGCGCCTCCTTGGCCCTGGCGACGAACGTCCTGGAGACCGCCGACTTCGATGTCGAGCTCGCCGTCTGCTCGACCTGCTCGCCGACCGGCTCCTGCACACGCCGGCAGCGGCGGGTGCTCACGCCGGCGAGCATCCGCTCGAGCACCACCCGCGAGAGCTGATCGCGGCTGGCGAAGTGCTCATAGGTCCGGCACGGCACCTCGCTCCCGCCGTCCTTGCTGCGCATCCGCGGCCGCTCGATTCCCACGCGCCGGCCCCCGAGCGTGACCTCGCCGTCATCGGTCCCGTGCCGGTACGCCGCCCGCATGAGCTCGTCCACGACGGCTCGCAGTTCGTCATCTCAACTCACTCTCCCATCATCCTTGCCCATCCAGACTCCACGATCTACCAGTGCACCGACACGGGCCTGGAAGACGTCGCCTACGACGATGCGGGACCCGTGCGCTTGACTGCGAGCTCTCTTGCCGCACGGCAGCGGTTCGTGCACGAACCGCTCAGCGATTGATCAGACGCTCGCTGGTCGTTTGGTCGAACAGCAGCGCCAGCCGTCGGTGGAATTCCCCCGATTCCAAGGTGTCCACGGGGAGGCTGTCGTGGCGACCGGCGGAGCGAGCGCTACACTTCGGATTTCAGGGTCGAGCCTGTGCTCGGCCAATAACAAGTGTCCGCGTTTCTCGCAGTTCGTGCCTCTCGGCGTCCTCCGTGTCTCGCAGCACATACCCCCGGAGGCAGCCAAGATGTCCACAGGAACCGTGAAGTGGTTCAGCGACGACAAGGGCTTCGGATTCATCACGCCGGATGACAACGGCAAGGATCTGTTCGTCCATCACACCGCGATCCAGGGCAGCGGCTTCAAGTCGCTCGCCGAGGGCGCGAAGGTGAGCTACGACGCCGAGCAGGGCGCAAAGGGCCCGGCGGCCGCGAACGTCGCTCTGATCTAGCAGCGACGTCCGATTGCGAGGCGGCGGCGCACCGCTGCTCCCGCCGCCTCTGACGACCCTGCGCAGCAAGGAGACTACGTGGGATCCAGCGGCAAGAAGCGCACAACGATGGCGAAGCTCAATCGCGAGAGCAGGCTTCGCGACAAGCGTGCCGAGAAGCACGCGCGCAAGACCGCGCGAAAATTGACTGCGTCGAGGGATGCGGTCGAGGCAGCGTCGGCCGTGGACGCGGTCGGCGTCGGCGTCGACGTGCCCGACGGCACTGAGCCAAGCGAGTCAGCAGCGGTCGCCGACCCGACCGGCAGCCTCACATGAGCGCCGCCGCCGCTCCCTGGCGCGACGCGATCAGCGCCTACGCGCGCCCGCGCCCGCTCCGCACGCTGCTCGACCTCGCCACCTCGGTCCTGCCCTATCTGAGCCTGCTGGTGGCAACCGCGTTCGCCGCGCACGTCTCGGTGTTGCTCGCGCTCGCGCTCGCGCCGCCGACGGCCGGTTTTCTGCTGCGCACGTTCATCGTCTTTCATGATTGCGCGCACGGATCGATGTTCCGCGCTCGCCGTGCCAACCGGGCCGTCGGGACGGTGCTCGGACTGTTGCTCTATACGCCGTTCGCGACGTTTGCACATACCCATGCGGTACATCACGCGAGCGCCGGCAATCTCGATCGTCGGGGTACCGGCGATCTCCTGACGCTGACCGTAGACGAGTACCTCGCGCGCTCGTGGCGCGGGCGGCTCGGCTACCGCTTGTTCCGTAACCCGATCGTCATGTTCGGGCTGGGGCCGATCCTGTCATTTGTCGTTCTGCCGCGACTCGTCAGGAAGGGCATGCGCCCACGCCTGCGACGAGCGGTGATCTGCGCGAACGTCATCCTGCTGTTGCTCGTTGGCGCCGCCTGCGCCTTGATCGGCCCTCTGGACTACCTTCTCGTTCAGTGGCCGGCCGCCTGGCTCGCCGGAGCCGCGGGGATCTTTCTCTTCTACGTCCAGCATCAGTTCGAGGACGCGTACTGGGAGAACGCCGACACCTGGAGCTTCGCCGACGCCGCGATCCGCGGAAGCTCGTACCTACGGCTGCCAGCGGTTCTGCGGTTCTTCTCCGGCAACATCGGATACCACCACGTCCACCACCTCAGCGCCCGAGTCCCGAACTACAACCTGCGGCGCGCCCACCACGAGATCGAGCTGTTCCGCGACGTGCCGGTGCTCGATCTGCACGCGGCCCTGCGCACCACTCGACTGAAGCTGTGGGATGAGCGCCGCGGGCGCCTGGTGACTTTCGCCGAGGCCTCCACGGCGGTTGGCGCGGCGTAGCCCGCCACTACTATTGAGTCAGGCCCATCCTCTATGAAAGGGACCCGCACATGGCGACCCAGCAGGAGCGTGCCGCCAAGGCGCGCGACGAGAAGCTTGCGGCGATCAAGCAGCAGGTCAAAGACGGGTCGCTGATCATTCGCGAGATGACCCCCGCCGAGCGCGCGAGGCATCCAAAGCCCGCGATACCTCGCTCCCAGCGAACACGCTCATGACCCCCTGCCTCCTCCCGGCGCCCACCCTGGAGCCGATACTGGGCGCGCACATCACGAGTTGCGCACCCGCGCCGAGGAGCGGACCGGCCTGCTCACCCGCCCGACGCGGGTCTACGCCCTCGGCTCCCGCCGCGAGGGGGCCGATTCCGGGACACGCGTCGGCGAACGTGATCCCTGCACCGGCGAGATCGTGCACGCGATCTTCGCCGCCAACCACGGGTACACGATCATCTGGGAGGGCGGCCACGTCGATCTGAGCGAGCGCCAGATCTACGAAGCGATCCCGTTGGACTGATGCCACCGTTCCCCGTCACCGTCACCGCCTCCTACGATGCTGCCCGCGCGCGGCAGGGGACGCTCGACAGGTTGCGCGCCTGGGCCGACAACGCGGACGGGCGTACGTTCATAGTGGACGAATCGATCGCGCCCGTCCGGTGGACGGCCTCAGCGGATTACGTCGTGGATGCCCCGAGCGAGCACGATGCCGAGCACACCGCGGTTGGGCGGTTCCTGGCGGAATCCGCCCAGGCCGGAATCGAAGCCCCTGAGACGATCCTCGGGGAAGCCGGAACGACACGGTGACGCACACACCTCGCGTCCGACGTACGAGCAGGTGATCAGGCCTGGGTTGCCGGCACCCGTTGAGCGTGGACAGGGGATCTTGGGCCGGCGAGTGACCTCCGACCCCTGATCGCTCGGCTTCCTGCGACCGCCGGGACCAGGAGCAAGGCAGGAGCCTATCCGTAACCCCAGCGATCCAAGTCGCGAGAATCTCAAACAGCAGGGGAACGCCGGTCTCCAAAGCCGCCCGTGGGTTGCGCGGACACCAGGGAGCGGTTCCTGCCGGAGCTTGCGAAGCGTCGCTTCGATCTCGGAGGTCAAGAGGTAGAGCTCGCGCTCGGCCGGGTCTTCCTGGAACGGGGGGAACCCGAGTCGTTCCCACCAGGTTCGGGCCCAGGGACCGAGCGCGGTCACGAAGACCGCCCTGCGCGCTGCCCTCGTTCAGCTCAAAGGCGGTCGCGTGCCCGTTGGCGGCGAGGACGGTGCCGACACCGAGGTTGGCGTGTCGGTTGTCGACGGCGAGCCGGCCGAGTACGAGCGCGCGGACCGGATCGTGTGCTCCTTGCCGAGTGGGTCCGGGCGGCGTTGCGGTCGACGCCGGTCATCGCGACGCTGGCATAGGCGAGCACGACGTTGTCGGCCTCGGCTGTCACCCAGGTCGTGCGCTCGTGGTGCCTGGCCGGTTTGCCTGAGAGTGGCGGCCGGGAGAGGTGGATCGCCGCCGGCTTGGCTTACTTCCGGCGGGTCTCTTGGGCAGTCGCGTGGTCAAGGGGCGGGGCTTTGGGGTCGGTGCCCCCGTTCGGACACGATGGCTTCACGAGAGGAGTGCGGTCAAATGGCTGGACAGCTGGGTGCTGGGCGTCTACTGGGTGGGTGTCGCAGGGCGGTGATGGTGTTGGCGGCGTGCGCGGGGCTGGCGCTGGTGGCGTGCGGGAGTGCGGCCGCGGCGACTCCGGTGGGGGCGTTCACCGAGTTCCCGATCCCGACCGCCACAGCTACCCGTCGGGGATCGCGGCCGGGCCCGACGGGAACCTGTGGTTCACCGAGGGCAACGCGGGCAAGATCGCCCTGGTCGGTGCGGGCGTCTCGGCTGCGTCGATCGCTGCGCCGAGCGTGACCGGGTCTGTGCAGCAGGGCACCCAGCAGGTCTGCCAGGGCGATCGCTGGGCCGACTGGGCCGGACAGCAACCGCTCGTCAGCGCGTATGGCTTCGACGGCTACCAGTGGCTGCTTGACGGGACGCCGATCGCCGGCCAGACCGCCCGGAGCTACACGCCCGCGACCGGTGATATCGGCCATCAGCTCTCCTGCGCGGCGACGGTCAGCCATCCGCTGCTGGGCGTGACCGCGTCGGCGAGCAGCGCGGCGGTGACCGTGATTCCGCAGGCATCCGGCCCGACCGGACCGCTGGGCCCGGCGGGCAGGGTAAAGCTGGTCACCTGCAGGACTGTCGAGCGCCACCCGCACGTCACGATCACATGGCGAGCAGGCGAGCGCGGCGGCCGCAGGGAACCCAACCCGGCCGCCGCGGGGGTTGAGGGATGCGCCGCGTCCACCCCTCCTTGACCCGGGTCGCTGCTCAGTCAGGGCACGTCAGCGACCCGCCGGCGGTGGCGGTCCCGACGGCGCAGACGGCGCCGCGAACACGGTTACATACGGGTCATAGGGGGGTCGCGGACGCCGGGAGCCGACGGCCAGGCATCGGGTCGCGGTCGGGCACGTCAGCGAAGCGTTCTCGAGCGCCTTTGGCTCCGTGACCGGCGTGCCGGGCAGCCCGCGGTGGATGGTGACCATCAGGTCGACGATGCGCGCGTCGGCCTGGATGCCGGCTCCGTGGTAGCCGAACGCCTCGCACACGTCCGCGGTCGGGCAGATGATCCGCGAGAGCCCGCTCACGCCCGCAGCAGCATGCGGCTTGCCGGGCACGCCGTTGACGATCGCCACCGCGCCGGCCCGGAAGGGCGGATGGTGCACGTAGTCGCCGACCGCGTAGCAGGTGGTCGCGGTCGGACAGGCGATCGCCCCCGGCGAGAAGCCGCCGAACGACACCGGGCTGCCGAGCAGGTTCCCGTTGGCGCCGATCTGCAGCAGATCCTCGCGCGCGGCGCTGGGCGCTGCGAGCGCCTCGCAGATCGTGGTCGTCGGGCAGGCGAGACCGTTGAACAGCGTTTCCCGCGGGACGGTCCGCGGGATGATCGGCTGCCCGGGCGCGAGCGGGATGATCAGCGCGCCGAGCCCGGAGAAGCCGGTGTCGGCGAGCACCAGGCACGAGCCGGCAGCGGGACAGGCGAACGCGTCCAGCTCCAGGTTCACCGGGCCGATGGGCTCAAACGAGCCGGCCGGAAGGCCGCCGGTGAGCGTCACCGCGACCTGCTGCGTGTTCGGATAGCTGGCGCCGGGGAGCCTGGTGGGGAGTGCCTCGGTGCCGATCGCCTCGCAGCTGCCGCCCGCGCACGCGATCGTGGTCGGCGTCACTCCGCGGGGGCCGAACACGGTCGCTCGGGACGGCACGCCGGAGTGGATCGCGACGACCGCGGCCCGGCTGCCGCTCTGGCCCACCGCGTAGCAGGTGGTGGCGCTCACGCAGGCGGTGTCCAGGAGATCCAGCGACGCCGTGCGCCCGGGAACCCGCCTCGCCGCGATCACGTGCACCCGATCCCTGCGCTTCGGTCGGGCCGCGCCTTGGGCGACCGCGACCCCGCATGTGCCTGTGATCGCGGTCGCGGCTGCTGACAGCGCCAGGCAGGTCGCCAACCGCCGCGCCGCTACGCGCACCGGCTGACCTTCGGCGCCGCCGGGGCGCGCAGGGGATAGCCGTAGGAGGAGCGGGTCTGGTGCCCTCCGGTGATCACCCAGCGGCTGGAGAGTGTCAGGTGCGTGCTGGTGGAGTCGATGTCGGTCACGCGCATGGTCGCTCCCCTGCCGTACGGGAAGGCGTAGGTGAGCGTGACCGTCCCGTTGCCTGGCACGGGCGCCGAGAAGCGCCCGAAGATCCGGTCGGCGATCTGCCCGACCGTGACCGGCGTGCTCCCGCGGCGCAGGGGCGAGAAGCAGGTGTGGCTGGCGCTGTCGCCGAACGCCCAGAAGGCGCCGGCGCGCTCGGCGACCAGCTCGACCGGGATCTGGTGGCATCCCCCTACGGCGCGACATGGAGGCGGGGTCAGCTGATCGCGCCACCAGAGGACCCGGCCATGGGAGAGCGCGATGGTTCCGTGCTCGGTCGCCCACGCCCATCCGGGTCTCAGCCTCGCCTGGCCCCAGAGGTAGGAGAGGTAGGACCTGCTGCCCTCCTGGTCGCTCATCTCGATGAACCCGTTCTGGGTGTAGGTCTCGGCCGGAATGCGCGTGTACGCGCGCGCCTCCGCGCGCGCGAGCGCGATCGCCTGGGGGTCGCCCGTCGGGCCGGCCGCAGCCCACGCGACCGCGGTCGCGCTCAGCCACGGGCCGGCCACCGCCAGCCACAGCCACGTCCGGCCCCGGAAAGGCCAGCGCATCCGGTCACGCGTGCTCCTGCGGGCTGCGGTCAACTCCGGGACCTCCGATCTCCGGCTTGTCATCCTCGGGCTCATCACCGCAATCCGGGTCGGTGATCGCTACTGCGAAAACTCGGCCGCGACGAACGTGAGGCGCCGGTGCCCGGCCGCGGTGCATGAACCTGGGCCGCTCTGCTTGTTCGGAGCGAACCGCAGCTTGACCGTGCAGGTGAAGCTGAGCCTGTCGGCAACCACGATCACCGGCCGATGCGGGCCTGAGCCGGACATGAGGCTGGGCTCCAGCTTGACCTCGACGGCGCGCGCGGTGGCGCAGTTGAGGTTCGTCGCGCGCACCTTGGTGATCATCGTCAGCCGCCGCATGTCGTTCCAGGACGGGCAGGCTTCGGTCTGCCGGGCCGATCCGCCGTGGCCGCTGCGGTGCTTGGGAGAGCGGTCGTGGTGGCTGGTGACCTTGGGATGGCCGGCGTGGCGCTTCGGGGCCCGAGCCGCCGGTGCGACGCTCGCAGCGGCCAACGCGACCGCCAGCGAGACGGTCGTCGTCGCCGGCAGGAGCATGAGCATGCGTGGTGAGACCACTCGCGCCCGTCCTGACCGCGGCTGGCTTCTCGATCGCATCTGCCTTCCCTTCAGGTGTCTCGGGGGGTCTTCATGGGGCAAGCGACAGGTCGTCCCGGCACTGATCCAGGGCGGGCCGCGGAGCCTCGATGGTGCAATCCTCGCCGCCGCGGCCCGCGAGGTCAACGGCCTTCTGCAACCTCGTACAACTCCGGACGAGCGGACAGATCCCGGCGCGCCTATGCGGTGCGTGCGAGCGCGGGCAGCACGATCCCCGCTGGCTGCGATAACCACAGGGGGGCACGTGCGACAACACGCGACCGAGAATCGCCAGCAGTTCGCGCGGGCGCTCACCGCGCTGCGCGTCCGCTGCAGGGCTCGCGCTCGGGCAATCCGAGAGGATCTCCACGGTCCGGCCGGAGAACCGACCGCTGCTGCTGATCCTCACGATCGGCGCGTTGGTCGATGTCAGGTACTCGTTGCCGAACGCCCTGCCCTGCCCAGCGAGCAGCTGCGATGCGACCAGCAGCGACACGATCAGCCACGCAGCGACGGCGGCGCCACCTCGCAGGTCGCGGCGCCCGCTGCTGGATGTCGTCCCTTGGCCGTGAATCTGAGACTCCGTCGCAGCTCTAAGGCTCCCAAGCCGGACAACGGGCTGTCAACGGCCCGGCGCATGCCCGTGCAGCTCGGGCGGGATTTCGGTTAGATCGCTGTCGGCGACCCTGTACGGACGCTGGCGCTGCGTTTAGGGTCTGCGGCCAAATGGATCGCGCGCGGTCGTCGTCGCCATCACAGGGGGCGCCGCAGGAGGTCGAGACGCGGGCGGAGCTCGCCCGGGAGCTGACGGGGCTGCGCGTGCGCTCCGGGTTGACGATCCGCGAGCTCGCGCGGCGCCTGGACGTTCCGTCAGCGACCATCGGCGGCTATTTCAGCGGCCGGCACCTTCCGAGCCCCGCGCAGCTCGATCTGTTCCGTGATCTTCTGCGCGGGTGCGGGGTACCGGAGGAATCGCTCCAGCTCTGGGTCGATGCGCTGACGCGCGTCCGGGTCTCGACCGACGGTCGTGTGAGCCGGATGCCGGCACCGTATCGGGGCTTGGAGGCCTTCCAGATGGAGGACGCCGGGCTGTTCTTCGGACGTGAGACGGCGATCGCCGAGATCCTCGATCGGCTGAAGCGGCTGGGCGGCGCTGCGTCATCGAGCCCGCGCCTGCTGATCGTGCTCGGGCCGTCCGGCTCCGGCAAGTCCTCGCTGCTGCGAGCCGGGGTCGCCGCGCAGGTGAGGGATGGGGCGCTGGAGGGCATCGCCGGAGACCGATCGGTGGCGGTGATCACCCCCGGGGAGGCGCCGGCTGAGGTCCTGCGCGAGCGCCTGGCCGGAACCGAGCCGCCGCGGCTGATCGTCGTCGACCAGCTCGAAGAGGTGTTCGCCGTCGAGGAGCGGGAGCGGACGCGATTCCTGGCGGAGCTAGCCGAGATCGACGCTCAGGACACGTTCGTGGTGGCCGGGCTGCGAACCGACTTCTTTGAGGCGGCGCTCAAGGAGCCGGTCCTGCTCGGCGCCCTTCGCAGCGGTGCGCAGGTGCTGCTCGGTCCGATGACCGCCGAGGAGGTCGCCCGCGCGATCACCGAGCCGGCGCGGATCGCCGGCGTCCCTGTCGAGGAGGGCCTGGTGGACCTGCTGCTCGCCGATCTCGCTCCGGGTGGCGGCAACGGCCACGCGCATGAGGCGGGGGCCCTCCCGCTGCTCTCGCACGCTCTGCTCGCGACCTGGGAGCACGCGCGGCGAAACCAGCTCTCCGTCGCCGATTACCGCGAGGTTGGAGGGCTGCGCGGAGCGGTCAGCCAGACCGCCGAGGCGATGTACGCGCAGCTGGATCCAGCCGAGCAGGAGCTGGCCAGGCGGATCTTCTGCCGGCTGGTGAGGGCTCCGGACGATGGACCGCTGACACGCCGCCGGGTCGCGCGGGCTGAGCTTGAGGAGCTGGCCGCGTCGCAGCCGAGCGCCGGCGCGGCGGCGGGCCACGGCGCCACCCCCACCAACACCGCCGGCGACGCGGCGGCCAACAACCACGGCGGCGCATCGGCCAGCGTGCTTGAGCGGTTCGTCCGCGCCCGCCTGCTGACGGTGGACGGCGGCACGGTCGAGCTGAGCCACGAGGCTCTGCTGACCGCATGGCCGCGATTGGCCACGTGGCTGGAGGATGACCGGGAGTGGCTGCGTCACCACCACCAGGTCACCGACGCGGCGAACGCCTGGGCGGCCTCGGGCGAGGACCCTTCCGCCCTGCTCCGCGGCGCCAGGTTGCAGACCGTCCTGGAGTGGATCGCCAAGCCCGGCCGGCTGGGGGAGCTCAACAGGATGGAGCGAGCGTTCGTCGACGCCGGCGCCGCGCTCGCGGAGCGAGAGCGGCTTGAGGCTCGCAGGCGGACCCGGCGGATGCAGCAGCTCCTCGGCCTCGTGGCGGTGGTCGCGGCTGCCGCGGTGGCGTTCGCGGTGGTCGCGATCAACGCCCGCCAGAGCGCCAACCGGGCGCGCGACGAGGCGCTCTCCCGGCAGGTCGCGATCGAGTCGGCCCAGCTTGAGCCCAGCGATCCCGCGCTGGCGATGCAGCTGGCGGTCGCCGCGTACCGGATCTCGCACACGACCCAGGCGACCTCGACGCTGCTCGACGCCTCGGCGTCGGAGATGCCCACCCGGCTGCTCGGGCCGACCGGGCCGACATCTGCAGCGCTCAGCCCGAGCGGGCCCGAGCTGGCGGTGGCGCACTCCGCGACCAACGTCGTGTCGCTGTACAGCCTGGCGGATGGTCGCCCGACACCGCTCGGTTCCGCCTCGACGGGTCCCGCCTCGAGTCAGCTGTTCGCGGTCGCGCTCAGCCCCAACGGCCGCCTCCTCGCCGCCGGCGGCACGAGCAGGCAGGTGGTGCTCTGGAGCCTTGCGACGCCGGCGCATCCGGTCAGGCTCGCGACGCTCGGAGGCTTCAGGGACACGGTCAACGCGATCTCGTTCAGCCCCGACGGCCGGCTGCTGGCCGCCGCCGACAGCGACGGCACCGTCCGGCAGTGGTCGCTGGCGACGACCTCCGATCCGGCACCGCAGGCGGTGCTGACGGCCCCGGGCCGGGCCGGGCTGCAGGCTGTCGCCTACAGTCCGGATGGCCGGACGCTGGCCGCGGCCGGCAGCGGCGGCACGCTCGTGATCTGGCGCGTCGTCGGCGGGGCCGTGCTGGCGACGCGCACCGTGACGGCCAGCGCTATCACCTCGGTCGCATACAGCCCCGACGGCCTCACGCTCGCGGCCGGCGCGCAGGACGGTCATGTCTACCTGTGGCGTACGGGCGACCGCGGAACGCTGCAGGTTGAGCACCGCCCGCTCGGCGGCTTCACCAGCTGGGTGGACTCGCTGGCGTTCAGCCCCGGGGGGAGCTACCTGGCGGCGGGCGACTCCGACAGCACGCTTCGGATCTGGTCGACCGCCACCTGGGCGCACGTCGCGACGCTCGTCCACACCGCTCCGGTCACGGGGATCATGTTCACCCCGGACGCCCGGCGGCTCGTCACGGTCGACGAGGACGGCACGACCCGGATCTGGTCGTTCCCGCCGCCGGCCGTCGTTCGCGAACCGGGCAGCGTCTACACGGTCGACTACAACGGCACCGGCAGCGAGCTTGCGGCGGTGAGCGGCGGCCCGGCCGGCAACGTCGACCTCTGGAACGTCGCCGATCCATGGCGTCCGGTTCACGTCTCGGCCGTGGCGATGCCGCGCTCGTTCGGCCCCGCGGCGGGCGTGGAGGCGTTCAGCCCTGACGGGAAGCTCCTGGCGGTCGGCAACCTGCACGCGAAGGTCGCGCTCCTGGACCTGTCCCATCCGCTTCACCCGCGCCAGATCGGACGCCTGCTCGCCGGCGCCACGCCACTGATCGAGCAGCTCAACTTCAGCCCGGACATGAAGCTGATGTCCACCGGGGATGATTCGGGACGCATCCACCTCTGGGACATCGCCGATCCCGCGGATCCGGTCGCTCTCGGCAGCTTCAACGTGGACGGCCACTGCGGTCAGGTGTTCGGCGTCGCCTACAGCGCCAGCGGAAAGCTGCTGGCGGCCGCCTGCGCGGACCATGAGGTGGGGCTGTGGGACATCTCGTCCCCGAGCCACCCCAGGCGACTCGCGGTGCTCGGCGGCTTTGCCAGCTATGCCTACACCGTCACCTTCACCCCCAACGGCCGCACCTTGATCGCCGGCAGCGCCGACGACACGATCCGCCTCTGGGACGTCAGCGATCCGGCGCATCCGCGCCCGATCGGGCACCTGCTCACCGGCCCCAACAGCACCGTCTACAACATCGCCGTGAGCCCCGACGGCAGCACGCTGGCAGCGGCGACCACGAATCAGGACGTCTGGCTCTGGAACATCAGCCGGCCGGCCCACCCGGTGCAGGTCGCAGACCTGCGGGCCGCGACCGGGCAGATCTTCGATGTCACCTTCAGCCCGAACGGCAGGACCCTGGTCGCCAGCGGCGGCGATCAGATCCTGCACTTCTGGGACTACCGGCCCGGACAGGTCGCCGCCCGGATCTGCGCGCGGGCCGGTACGCCGATCACGCGCGCGGAGTGGAGCAGCTACATCCCGGGCGCGCCGTACCGGCCCCCCTGTCGCTGAGGCATCGAGGTTGCGGTGGCCCGTCCGGGCCGGTCACCCCCGGGAGCGGCTCGGACGGCCTCCCCGTCGCCGAGGCACCGAGGCGGCGGTTGCCGTCCGGATCCGTACGGACATCGCTCAGGTCGTTGCCGATCGGGGACGTGGGTGGGAGGATGCCCGCCGTCGCACGTGGATTGGATCCCGATATGAGAAGAGGCCACCCGCTCCGGATCGCGGGCCGTCTGCTCCGCACCGGGGCGGTCGCATCGCTGGTCTCGGTCGGCTTGGCCGTGTGCCTGATCGCCGCCTCGAGCGCCTGGGCACATGCCGCGCGGACCCGGACGATCAGGACGGGCGACTGGGAAACCCACGGGACGGTCACGGCGAGCTTCGCCGTCGTGAAGAGGCGGCGTGGGTGGCGGCTGACCAACTTCGTCTACGACGCGCCGCGGCTGTGCTCCGGCGCGACCACCGTCGATGGTCTCGATCTCCTCCTGCCGCAGAACTCGTCCCCGATACCCATCCACGCGGACGGCCGCTTCTCGGTGCAGGGGCCCGCGTACGCGCTGACGCTGGCCGGCAGGCGAGTCGTCGTGCAGCGCACCCTTCTGAGGGGCATGTTCGCCGCCGCGGGACGAGCCCGGATCACATTCGCCGAGACCGACTACTCGCTTTCGAGCCCGGGAACCGTCACGTGCCGCTTCCCGAGGACGACGTTCGTCGCGCACCCCGGCCGGCGGACCGCGATCCAGGACGGCGGATGGACCGGCACCGCCGCCAACGGCGAGCCGGTCTTCTTCGAGGTGGTCGGCGACGGCCGTGCCATCAGCGGCGCGGTTCCCGTCGACAATCCGCCGTCGCCTCCGATGCTGTTCGTGTCGTTCCTGTTCGGAGCGCCGTGCACCTCCGCCGGTGGCGGCTCCTACACCTGTCCTGAGACCGAGCCCGTGCCGTTCGGCGGTCCATTGGACCTCTGCCTGCACGGGACGACCGCCGACGCGATGATCGGAGCCGACGGCACGGCGACCGTCACCGGGCTGCAGGACTTCCTGCTCCCGAGCTTCTACGGGCCGGGTGTCGCGTACGCGACGATCACCTTCACCGGACCACGAAGCGCCACGGGTACATATACGCAGCCCGACGATCCGAGCTGCACCTCCACGTTCACCGCGACCCCGAGCCTGGCTCTGCAGGGCGCAACACAGACGGCTCGATCGGCCCGACGGGTGCGACCGGAGCGGCGGGCCCCAGGGGAACGTGTCGTTCCGGGGGCGCGACGCCCATCTCGCCGCCTGGAACGAGCCTGAGACCGAGCGGCGGCGCTCGCGGCTCGAGCGTTCGGTCGCGGCGCCTACCACATGATCATCGCCCCGGCCGCGCGGGCCGCGCGCGGACGATCGCGTTCAGGATTCGCGGGCTCCCGGCGCACAGGTAGGTCGTCCACCCAGCCTCGTCGGCGAGCCGCGGCTCGGCGGCGACGCCAGCGGGGTCGGTGCCGGCTCGCCGGCCGGCGCCGCACGACCGTGGTCGCGAAGTTCGATCTCGCCTCCGGCGAGCCGACCGGCGCGCTCGATCGCGGATCCTCGACCGTCGTCTGGCAATATGGCGCCATGGCCGTCACCGACTCGCACCGCGAGGCGCTCGAGAACCAGTTCGGCCTCGCCGATCGGGTCGTCGACGCCGACTCCCTTGATCGCAGCGTCCAGCGCTTTCGTGAGCGCGGCATCACGCTGCCCACCTTCGCCGCGCTCTCAGACCCCTCTACCTTCGACCACGCCGGCCGCGTCGGCGACGCCGATCCGCAGGGACCGGACCCCCGCAACCTCTGGCGGGTGCACTGGTACAACGACCTGGCCGGCGCCCGCGTCGACGTGCCCGAGCACGTGGTGCTCGGGCCAGAGCTGACGGGAGTCGAGAGCCCCATCATCGTGGCCTTCGGCGACCGCTTCCCGATGATCGGCGCTCACAAGGTGCTCGCCGCCTACGCCTGCCTCGCGCCGCGGATCGTCACCGGACAGTTCGACCCCACGCGTCATCGGGCGATCTGGCCGTCGACGGGCAACTACGCGCGGGGCGGGATCGGGATCAGCCGGATCATGGCGAGCCGCGGAGTGGCGATCCTGCCCGAGGGGATGAGCCAGGAGCGCTTCGACTGGCTCGAGCGATGGTGCGAGAACCCGACCGAGGACGTGATCCGCACCTATGGCACCGAGTCCAACGTGAAGGAGATCTACGACGCGTGCAACGCGCTCGCCGAGGATCCCGGCAACTTCATCCTCAATCAGTTCAGCGAGTTCGGGAACCACCTGGGCCACTACGCGGTCACGGGCCGCGCCCTCGGGCACGTGTTCGAGCACGTGCGGGCGGCGAGCGGTCGCGACCTGCGGTTGGCGGCGTTCACCTCCGCCACCGGATCAGCCGGCACGATCGCTGCCGGCGATCGGCTGAAGGACGAGTACGGCGCCAGGATCGTCGCCGTCGAGGCGCTTGAGTGTCCGACGATGCTTGAGAACGGGTTCGGCGAGCACAACATCCAGGGGATCGGCGACAAGCACATCCCGCTGATCCACAACGTCACGAACACCGACGTCGTGTGCGCGATCAGCGACGTCGCCACCGACGAGCTCGACGTGCTGTGGAACACGGACCCGGGGCGTGAGTACCTCAGCCGCTCGAAGGGCATCGACGACGCCACTCTCGACGCCCTCGCCCACTTCGGCTTCTCGTCCACCTGCAACCTGCTGGCGGCGATCAAGACGGCGAAGCTGCTCGACCTCGGCCCCGACGATGCGGTGATCACGGTCGCCACGGACGGCGGCGCGATGTACCCCAGCGAGCGCGCAAAGACGATCGCCCGCCGATACCACGGCGGGTACAGCCACACGGATGCCGCAGAGGCGTTCGGCCAGCATCTCGCCCACGTGTCGACGGAGCACATGATCGACATGACCGAGTCGGACCGCCGGCGCATCTTCAACCTCGGCTACTTCACCTGGGTCGAGCAGCAGGGCACGCCGATCGAGCTGTTCGAGCAGCGCCGCAGCCAGGGCTTCTGGCGTGGGCTGCGCCGGTATGTAGAAATCTGGGACCGGCTGATCGACGATTTCAACGCCCGGGTGGCCGCCGGCTAGGAGCCCTCGTGGTCGTCGGCTATCGCTGCGCCGTGTGCGACGCGGTCGTCGACGTGCGCACGCCGTTCCCCTGGCGCTGCCCGAACGCGACGCTCGCCGATCCC
Organism: Actinomycetes bacterium; assembly: GCA_021846845.1. GTDB lineage: Bacteria > Actinomycetota > Thermoleophilia > Solirubrobacterales > Solirubrobacteraceae > Palsa-465. The sequence continues at coordinate 14,990 of JAJZWB010000087.1, forward strand.
CACCACGTGCTGCACCTCGTCGAGTCCGGCGAGCTGCGCGGCGAGCTCGACGATCCCAACCCGTTCGTTCGCTTCGGTCCGCGGATGGCATGGTGGGCGTTCGCGCGTGTCAACGGGATGTCGCAGGACGATTGCATCGAGCTCACGCGGCGTGTCGCGAGCCGCTTCGAGGTCACGCCGCTGCGCCGCTCGCCGGAGCTGTCCGAGCTGACACCAGCCGAGGTGTGGGTCAAGGACGAGACGGGCAACGTGGCGGGCTCGCACAAGGCGCGTCACCTCGCCGGCGTCCTGGCGCACCTGCTGGCCGCCGAGCGGCTCGGCCTGCTCGTCGAGCGCCCGCCGCTCGCGATCGCATCCTGCGGCAACGCCGCAGTCGCCGCATCCACTCTGGCCGAGATGGTCGGCTGGCCGCTCGACGTGTTCGTACCCACCTGGATGAGCGAAGATCTCGGGGCGCTGCTCCGCTCGCTGGGGGCGCGGATCCACCGGTGCGAGCGCAGGAGCGACGACCCTCCCGGCGACCCGGCGATGCTCCGCTTCCGTGAGGCCGTCGCCGCCGGCGCCGTTCCGTTCAGCGTGCAGGGTCCCGAGAACGCGCTCTGCCTCGACAGCGGCCGGACGATCGGATGGGAGCTCGACGCGCAGCTCGTCGACGCGGGCACGGCGGGCGAGTGGCGGGTGATCGTGCAGGTCGGAGGGGGGGCGCTGGCCGCCTGTGTCGGCGCCGGGCTCGGCAGTCGCGTGCGGCTCGACACCGTCCAGGCCGAGGGCTGCGCCCCGCTTGCCGATGCCTGGAGCCGGATCGCCGACTTCGATCATCCTGAGCGCCACTGGTCGCAGGTGATGCGTCCGTGGCCGGACCCGCACTCGCTGGCGGACGGGATCCTCGACGACGAGACCTATGACTGGATCGCGGACGTGTCGGTGATGGTTCGAAGCGGTGGCGCTCCGATCGTCGCCGGCGAGGCCGACATTCGGCGTGCCCACGAGCTCGCCACGGCGGCGGGCTTCAACGTCAGCCCCACCGGATCGGCGGGGCTCGCCGGACTGCTGGCGATCGCCGGCCGGCTGCGCCCCGAGCATCGCGTGATCCTGATCATGTCGGGCGTGGCGCGCTGATCTTGAGGGCCTCGCCGGCCCCCGCGGCACCGCTGTACGATCCCGCGTGAATGCG
>JAJZWB010000214.1 GCA_021846845.1 Actinomycetes bacterium
TCGGTTGGATCCTCTCGATCATCGGCCTGGTTCTCTTCGTCGCGACCACCGCGGTGTGGATCCGCGACACGCGGCGCGACATGTCAGAGCTCCCGGAGGAGCACGGCCACCACTGAGCCGGGCGCGTCGGGCGCGCCGCCCGGCGCCCGAGGTAGTCACGCCGGAAGCTGTCGCCTGCGCTCGGTGGAGTCCTGGCCCGGCGCAGTCGCCGGCGCGCGGTCCCAGGCGGACGGGCGTGCCGGCGGTGCTGCGGACGCGTCGATGGCCGAGGCGGCGGCGGGCGGCTGTGGCGGGCGGCAACGTCGGGCAGCGGGCGGGGCGGAGGACAGGCGGCCGCCCACGCTGGTAGGATTCCCGCGCGATGCGGATGCACCAGAAGTACAGGATGCGGACCCCCTCGACGGGCCGTGAGATCATCATCGAGGCCGAGCCCGACAGGATCTACCTGGACCGCGACACCGGCGAGGAGCTGGAGATCGTGGCTGAGGTCCTGCCGCTGGCGCCGACCCCGTCGGAGCTTCCCTGGATGATCGACAACCTCCGCTTCTGCGATTGGTGCGACCAGCTCGCTCAGAAGGACCTCAACGACTGCCCCTGGTGCGGCAGGCGTATGCAGCCGCTCCAGCACTGATCGTGAACCCCTGCCGGACTCGCCCCAGCGGCGCGCGGCGGCTGGCGGCTGTGACGGCGTCGATCATGGTCTCCCTCGCGGTGGGAGCATGCGGCGGCGGAGGCGGCGCCGGCACGACGGGCACCGGCGGGTCGCCGCCCCTCACGATCCCCGGCGGCACGCAGCCGGCCGCCACGGCGACCAGCAGCGCGAGCACGTCCACGACGAAGAGCAGCACCAGCTCGAGCACGGCGGCGAGCGTGCAGACGGCGCCAGCCGCCACCACCGCACCGGCTGCGCCCGCCACGACGAGCGCGGGCACGGGGACGGCCGCGCCCTCCGGTGGCGCGAGCGCCGGGACCTCGACAGCGCCCGCGACCAGCACCAGCGCGGCGACGACGGCAGGCGCGCAGAACGGCGGTGCGGGGCTTGCGTCCAGCTTCTGCAAGCAGAACCCGGGCGCCTGCTGACCTGGCGCCGGCGCGGGCGCCCGCGCAGAGCGCGCGGAGGCCTGGAGCCCGCTGGGAGCGCGACCGCGGCCCGGAAGCCAGCTGAGAGCGCGTGGCGGCCGGGCACCCGCGGAGAGCGCGCCGCGGCATGGAGCCCGCTGGGAGCGCGACTGCGGCCCGGCGCCTGCCGAAGGAACGCAGGGCCCGGCCCTCGCGACCCGACGACCGGCGTGGCCGCCCGCGCGGGGCCGAGCCGCGCGCGTCGCTGCCGTCAGTGCAGGAGCGGAGCGCCGCCCGCACCCCCGCCGAAGCTGCGCACGGGCGGCGTGCGGAGCCGCAGAGCGCGGATGAGACGGGCTCTGCGCACCGTCTTCTTGGGCTTCGGAGCGGGCTTGGGCGCCGTCGGCTTGGTGGTCGGCTTGGGCGTCGGCTTGGCCGTGGGCCCGCCCACGTAGGTGGCCGGGTAGGGCTGGTTGACGACCTCGGTGGCGGTGTACTCGACGCGCGTCCCGGTGTAGTCGCAGCCGTAGCCCTGGGTCTGTCCGATCGTGAGCTGCGCGGTCTGAGAGCCGGCCGAGTGCAGGCAGTTCTGGGTTCGGCTCTGGCGATACGAGTACTTGGTGGGGGCCAGGTTGTAGGTGAGGATGGGCGCCCAGGTGGGAACCGTCAGGCCGATCACGTCTCCGGGCTGGACGGGCAGCGCAGTGAAGGTCGTGAAGGTCGGAGGCAGCGACAGCGGCTGCTGGAGAACCTGTCCCAGGAACGGGATCAGGTGGTAGGTGCCGCTCTGGGCCACGACGGTGTAGGTGTTGCGCTTGCCGGGCTTGAGCACCGTGAGGATCAGCTGCGGGGTGCCGCCGTACTGGTGGTCCAGGCCCTTCAGGTAGCCGAGCTCGGTCTTAGGGTCAGACGAGAGGTTCGAGAGCCCGACCGTGAAGGCGACGATCCAGCCGGCCTTCGTCACCTTGGTCGGGTTGATCTGCCCGTCGGTGACCGTCTGAAGCGCCGTGGTGCGCTCGAGGATGATCAGGCACGAGGTCGACGCGGAGCTGGAGGGGCACGAGGGGGCGACCACGGGAACCGTCGTCGAGGATCCGAGCTCGATCATCTGGGCCGCCGCCGAGCCGGGAGCGACCACGGCCGCGATGGGCAGGGCGGCCAGGATTGCCAGTGCGATTCGCTTCTTCATCGTCACCTCAACACGCCCGCCGCCGCCAAGTTGCGCGCGGCCGGGATAGGTCCGGTCAGATTCGACGGTGCCGGGCCGGTCCCTGCGCGCCCGCGCGAAACGCCCGCGCAAGCCCGCCGGCCGACGGCTCCGGCCACGGATGTTGCAGACTGCACGCGAGTCCGGAGGCCTGCCAGGACCGAGCGGCGCGCCTGGCGGCGCGCCCGCCGCAAGTGGGCGAAGGAGCGCGGCGGGTCTGGAGCCCGCCGCGCCTTGGGTGCAACCTCGTGGCGGGCCGCCCCGCCAAAACGGCTAGATCCTGGTTACGTTGACCGCCTTCGGCCCCTTCGGGCCGGCCTCCTCCTCATAGGACACCTTGGTGCCCTCGGCCAGCGATCGGTAGCCGTCCCCGTCGATGCCCGTGAAGTGCACGAACAGGTCCCGACCGCCGTCATCGGGCGTGATGAACCCGAAGCCCTTGTCGTCGCTGAACCATTTGACCGTACCCGTTGCCATGTAAATCCCTTCGGCGTACCTTGTCTGTTTGCG
>JAJZWB010000088.1 GCA_021846845.1 Actinomycetes bacterium
CGACCCGCGCGGCGTGGCTGCTCGATTACCTGGCGAGCAAGCAGATCGGCGTCATCGGGTACGCGTTCGACGTTCCCGGCTCGATCGTCGCCAACTGGTCATACGCGCCCACGAGCTACGCGGACTTCGCCTGTCAGAACCCGCCCACGCCGCCTGGCGCAACGCCGCTCGCGGGTCCGCAGGAGGGTCCCGGGCGGCTGCTGTTCGACGAGTACGCGGGGCTGGCTCAGGCGAGCTCGCCGTCGCTCGAAGACCCCGTGGGATGGGTCGTCGACCAGGGCGCGGTCGTGCGGCTCGAGCGGTTGGCCCGCGTCCTGGCGCGGCGCTCCCTGGACACCCCGCGCACGTTCGTGATCGGGTCGAGCCCCGCGTCGCTGGGACGGCTCGGCCTGCAGGCGGCGGTCCCGACCGCGGGGTTCGCCTCCGAGACCGCCCTCGCCGCGGCGATCCGGTCCCACACCCTGCCGCCCGGCACGCGTGCGGTGGCTTTCGCCGACGCGCACTGGGCGCTGACGCCGCGCATCCAGCAGCTCCACCCTGTCACCTTCTACCGGCGCGCCGCGCGCATCGCCCACGACCATGGCCTGATGCTGATCGCGTCGCCGGCTCCCAATCTGGTTCTCGCTCGAACGCCGCGGCTCTCTCCCGATCTCGTCTACGGCCGCTTCCTGAGCAGGCGCATCGCCTTCGGTGTCGCGCGCTACGTCGACGTCTACGCCATCCAGGCCCGGGGGTTGGCGATGCGGACCTCGGCGTACGCGACGTTCGTCAGGCGGGCAGCGTCGCAGGCTGTGCATGCGCATCCGGGCGTGGAGCTGCTGGCGGGAGTCGGCGACGCTCCCAGCAGCTACCGGTTCGGCATGCCGCCGGCCGCCGCCGGTGCGGGTCCGCCGATCTCCGGCTACTGGCTCGCCGGCTCAGGGTCGTGCACGGGATGCCCTGGGGGCCATGCCGGCGGAGTGGTGGCGTTCCTGCGCACGCTGCGAGCCCCGCCGGCGGGGTGATGGCGGACCTGGGGCCACGTGCCCTACGCCTCGCCCCAGGCCAGCACGCCGGCCACGTCCAGCGTCGAGAGCACGCCTATCGGACGCTCGATGCGCGGGTCGATCACGACGACGTGGCTCACCCCGTGCTCCAGCATCAGATCCCCCGCGGCGAGCAGGGACATGGCCGGCTCGACGCTGACGATCGACTGTCTGGCCAGCGACCCGGCCCGCCGGTCGCCCTCCTGATGGATGCCCGCGCGCAGCAGGTCCAGGTCGGAGACGATCCCCCAGACGAGACGCTCGCCGCCGGCCTCGTGCGAGACTCCCATCACGGCGACGCTGTGAACGTGGTGGGTGGCCATCACCCGCGCCACCTCGGTGAGCGTCGCGTCGGCCTCGCAGGAGAGGATTCCGGGATGCATGGCGTCCGCGACGGTGGCATGCTCGAGCGCCGGCATCAGGTAGCTGCCGCGGTACGGCTGGATCATGGTGGACACTGCGTCCCTACCTCCTACTCGAGACGATGCTCGCCCCGGCGTCTGCGGCCGGTGCGCGCGTGACGATGCTGCGCCGACGCTAGGGCCCGCGCGCCCGGTCTTCATCCGTGACGGCTACCCACCGCCGACGTGGCCTTCCCGCGATGTCGGCTGGTCGCCCGCGGCCTACCTTCGGGCGGCATGCCGAGCGGAAGGAGATGAGTGCGATGAGCGCCGCAGATGGCTCAGCCGGACCGGCGATCGTTCGGTCCCAGGCGATCGCCGCGTTCCTGGAGGGCGCCGGCGTGGAGTACGAGCTGATCGAGCACGAGCCGACGATGAGCGCGGCCGCCGAGGCCCGCGCTGCCCACTACGCGCCTGAGCAGGTTGCCAAGACCGTGATCCTGCGCGATCGCGGCGCGTTCGTCCTCGTCGCGATCCCTTCGTCCGAGCGGCTGGACCTGCACAAGCTGCGCGAGCTGCTGGGCGCCACCCGCCGGCTGCGACTCGCCGACGAGGACGAGATCTCACGGGAGTTCCCGTCGATGGAGGTCGGCGCGGTGCCGCCGTTCGCGACCGCGGTCCCCGCTGAGGTGATGGACCGCGCGCTGCTGGGGCAGCAGCGGATCCTCTGTCCGGCGGGGGATCACCGTCACTCGGTGCTGGTCGACCCCCGCGATGTGGTGCGGGTGTCGTCGGCGAGGATCGCCGACGTCTGCATGGACTGACGGTCGAGACGCGGCGGGTGCGCGGCTGTTCGCCGGGACCGTCGCCGGGCGGCCGGTGCGCGGCTGGGTGGGTCTGGCCGGGGGTGGCCGACGCTGGCCGGGGGTGGCCGGGGCGCCGCGTAGTTTGAGGCCGTCTCCGCGGGACGGCTACCGATGCCGTGCGAGCAGCAGGCTGCGACCCTGGAGGGGCGATGTCCGTCGCGCTGATCATCGTGCTGATCGTGGTGGCCGTGCTGCTGGTCGCGGGCATGCTGGCTGCGATCCGGATCGTGCGCGAGTACGAGCGCGTGGTGGTCTTCCGCCTCGGGCGCCTGCGCGGAGCGCGCGGCCCGGGGCTGGTGCTGATCGTGCCGTTGATCGAGCGCACGCGCTGGGTCAACCTGCAGATCGACACGGCCGACATCCCGACGCAGGACCTGATCACCAGGGACAACGTCACGGTTCGGGTGGAGGCCGCGGTCTTCTTCCGCGTGGTCGACCCGGTCCGAGCCGTGGTGGAGATCCGCGACTACCAGCACGGCGTGCTGAGGATCGCGCAGACGACCCTGCGGGCAACCCTGGGCCAGCACGACCTGGACGATCTGCTCGCCAACCAGGTGGCGATCAACGAGCTGCTCAAGCAGATCATCGACGCGGGCACCGAGCCGTGGGGGATCAACGTCGTCAAGGTCGAGACCAAGGACGTGGGCCTGCCCGACACGATGAAGCGGGCGATGGCGCGCCAGGCGGAGGCCGAGCGGGAGCGGCGCGCGAAGGTGATCGCCGCCGAGGGCGAGTACCAGGCGGCCAAGCGGCTCTCGCAGGCGGCCGGCGTGATCTCCCGGGAGCACGGGGCGCTCACGCTGAGGACGCTGCAGACGCTCGCGGAGGTGGCGACCGAGCACAACTCGACGCTGGTCTTCCCGATCCCGATGGACATCCTCGATGCGGTCCGCGAGCAGGTGCGTGAACGGCGACCAGGAGGTGATGAGGATGGCGCCGGCGAGCAACCCGACGTCGGAGGCTTCGAGCGTGGAGCGCTCGGCGCGGCGCGAGACGCTGCCTGAGCTGGTCGTGGCCGCCGCGCGGCGCGGCGATCGGCCGGCGCTGCGCTACGCCTCGGGCGAGCGCTGGGTGGACGTCGGCTACGCGCAGCTCGCCGACGCCGCGACGGAGATCGCCCGCGGGCTGGTCGCGCTCGGGGTAGGACGCGGCGACCGGGTCGCGATCCTGTCATCGACCCGGCCCGAGTGGACGCTCGCCGATCTCGGCGCGCTGGGCGCCGGCGCGGTCGTGGCCCCGATCTACCACAGCGACTCGCCTGAGGAGTGCCTCTACATCCTGGATCACTCCGACAGCCGGGTGGTGTTCTGCGAGAACGAGGAGCAGATGGAGAAGGTGCGGCGCATCCGGTCGCGATGCCCGCGGCTGGAGCATGTGGTTGTGTTCGACGGCTCCGCGGCCGACGCGATCTCGCTTGACGAGCTGCGCCGGAGGGGACGGGAGCTCGATCGCGAGCTCTTCGATCGGATCGCCGCCGAGATCGGCCCGGACGACGTGGCGACGATCATCTACACGTCGGGCACGACCGGGCCGCCGAAGGGATGCGTCACCACGCACGGCAACCTGATGCGCACCGCCTGGATGTACGAGCAGCGGATCGAGCTCGGTCCCGGCAGCCTGGTGTTCATGTTCCTGCCCCTCGCTCACTCGCTGGCGCGGGTGACGCAGACGGTGGTGCTCGACGTCGGCGCGACGCTCGCCTACTGGCGAGGCGACTCGAGCGGGCTGCTGGAGGACCTGGCGGCGATCCGTCCCACCCACGTGCCGGCGGTCCCGCGCGTGTTCGAGAAGATCCACTCCTCGGCGCTGGTGCGCGCGGAGGAGCAGGGTCGCCTGCGCCGCGGGATCTTCGGGCGTGCGCTCGCCACCGGACGCAGGATGCGGGAGCTGGAGCGGCGCGGCCACCGCGCGCCGCCGCTGCTCAGGTTCCGCCACGCGCTCGCCGATCGCCTCGTGCTGTCGAAGGTGCGCGGCCTGTTCGGACCCGAGCTTCAGCTCGCGCTGACCGGAGCTGCGCCGATCGAACGGGGCGTGCTGGAGTTCCTTGACGCCTGCGGGGTGCTGGTCCTCGAGGGCTACGGGCTCACCGAGAGCACCGCCGCAGCGACTCTGAACACCCCCACCGGCCTGCGCTTCGGCACGGCCGGGCTCCCGCTGCCCGGTTGCGAGGTGGCGATCGCCGCGGATGGCGAGGTGCTGCTGCGAGGGCCCAACGTGTTCGACGGGTACTTCAAGGACGACGCCGCCACCATGGAGGTGCTGGGCGAGGAGGGATGGCTTCAGACGGGCGATCTCGGCTCGCTCGACGATGCGGGGTTCCTGCGCATAACCGGTCGCAAGAAGGACGTGATCATCACCTCCGGGGGCAAGAACGTCGCCCCGGGGAACATCGAGGCGGCGCTGCGGGAGATCCGCTGGGTGTCCGAGGCGGTGGTGTTCGGTGACCGGCGTCCGTATCTCGTCGCGCTGCTCACGCTGGACCCTGCGGAGGCGCCCTCGCTGGCCAGGCGGCTCGGGGTGGGGGCCGACGTCGCGTCGATGGCGGTTCACGAGCGGGTGCGCGACGAGCTCTCACGGGAGGTGGAGGGCGTCAACCGGCGCTTCGCGCGCGCGGAGCAGATCAAGCGCTTCGCGATCCTCGACCGCGACCTCACCCAGCAGGCGGGGGAGCTGACGCCGACTCTGAAGGTCAGGCGGCAGGCCGTTCAGGCGGAGTTCCGGGACGTCGTGGAGTCCCTCTACCGGTGATCCGCGGGCTGCCCGTCCCGAGGGCTGCGCTCGGGACGGGCAGCAGCCGCGCTCAGCTCGCGCCCGGGTCCGTCTGCGGCGGGAAGGCGTACGTCGTGGGGCCGGCGGCGCAGTTGCGGTAGGTGCGCGTCTGGGTTGTGGTCGCGTAGGGCCCGATCACGAACGCGACCGTGACCCCGTGGATCCCGGTCGCCGGCGGCGGCTTGATCGTGACGCGGCGCAGGTTGTGCCCGTGCAGCGTCTGGGAGAGGCGGCCGTCTATGTAGACCCTGACCGTGCCGACCAGGCCGGACGGGTCCCAGCTCGTGCTGAACACGAGGTCCCGGGTGCAGGCCGCGGCGGTGACGGTGACGCGCCCCTGAACGGCGTTGTTGGCCAGGTTCGGATCGCTGACGACGCCGGTGACCGTCGCGCGGTCGCCGATCGTGCCCACCCTGGCGGAGCGCAGCACGAGCCCGACGGTCGCGTGCCCGCCGCTGGCAAGCGTCCCGATCGCGCACCGAACGCGCGCGTCACGGTGCGTGCAGCGCACGCCGCCGGACGGGTGCGACGAGACCCAGTAGAGCCCCCGCGGGACCCTGTAGACGAGCGTGACCGACGTGTCGGCATCGGGTCCGCGGTCGGTGACCCGCAGCGTGAAGGAGACCCTCTCTCCCCGGCGGACGCTGATCCTCGGGCGCGTGCGCGTGACGGCCAGGTCGGCCACGGGCGTGGCGGCCGGCGTCGAGATCGCCGTGGGCGCCGCGGGCGCGGCGGGGGTCTGCGTGATCGTCAGCGGCACCGCCGCCGAGTTGTTGGCCAGGTCGGGGTCGGGCAGCGTCCCCGTGACCGACGAGCTGAGCGTCACCGCCCCGGGTGTCGTGGCGGACACCACGATCGTGACCGTCACGCTCGAGCCGACGGGGACGGAGCCGATCGTGCAGCTGACGCTGGACGCGCTGTGCGAGCAGCTGCCCTGCGAGGTGGTCGCGGCTTCGATCGTGACGCCGCCCGGGCTGGGGTCGGTGAACGTGACGCCGGAAGCGGTCGAGAAGCCGTTGTTGGTGATCCTGTCCGTGATCGTCGAGCTCTGTCCGACCTGGAGCGAGCTCGGGCTCGCGGAGGCGGTCAGCGCCAGGTCGGCCGACTGGTACTCGAAGGCCCCGATGTCGCAGGCCCTTCCCTGCGGTCGCGCGACCCCGCGCTGGTCGATGCCCAGCGTCTCGGTCGCGCAGACCGTCGGGCTGGCCGCGTCGATCGCCGGGCTGCCGGTCAGCAGCGCCATCGTCTGTGTCGGTCCGCCGTTGTCGGCCAGCGGTCCCAGGCCCGCGGAGGGCACGACGAGGTCGGTGCTGACGCCGCCGGTGTTGGCGCCGCACTGCGCGCCCGAGCCGTCGAACAGGTTGTAGCCCGCGGTGGTGAAGGCGCCGCTGGCCGTCAACCCGTTGCAGTTGTCGGATCCCCCGGTGGGGTCGGCGGCGTGGACGCCGCCGGCGACGATCGAGTTGTCCAGCGTGAACAAGCCGCCGAACAGGCTCTCGAGGTTGCCGCTGGCGCCGGGCGCGCTGCCGGTGGCGGTGTTGCCGGCGATCGTCGAGAACGAGATCGTGTCCGTCTGAGCGCCCGACGCGATGCCGCCGCCGCTGGCGGCGGTGTTGTCGGCGATCGTCGAGTTGACGATCGAGAGGTTGTCGCTCTGGTTGAGGATCCCTCCGCCCATGCCAGAGATGAAGGGCGCCTCCACCCCAACGGGGGCGGAGGCGGTGTTGCCGGACACGGTGTCGCCGGTCAGGGTGACGTCGCCGCCTCCCTCCACGAGCCCGGAGAAGATCCCTCCCCCGGCCGTCGACGTGTTGCCGGAGATCGTGGTGTCGGTGATCTGCAGCGGCGAGTAGCCCTCGTCGGCGATGCCTCCCCCGGACGACTGGGTGCCGGCCGGGGTGCCGTTGTCGGAGATCGTCGAGTCGCTGATGATGGTCGAGTTGCAGCCGCAGGTGAAGATCCCGCCGCCGTCCGCCTGCAGGGGTTGGGCGCCTTCGCAGGTCGTGTTGCCGGAGATCGTGGTGTCGGTGATCGTCAGCGGCCCCTCGGCGCTCATATCGGCGATGCCCCCGCCGGGGCCGAGCGCGCGGTTGCCGCTGATCACGTCCTGGTTGAGCGTCAGCGTGCCCTGATCCAGGATCCCCCCTCCGCCGGCCACCGGCAGCGGGTTGGCGCCACCGCAGCTGGCGTTCACCGGCTGTTGGGCGAGCCCGTTCTTCACCGTCACGCCCTGGATCGTGACCGTGGCGCCCGACCCGATCTCCAGCGCGCGGCTCTGCTGATCTGCGTCGATGATCGTCGAGCCCGCTCCCGCGCCCTGGATCGTGAGCGTCATGCTCGGCCCCGATGGGGCGATCAGCAGCTCGCCAAGGTTGGAGAGCGTGTAGGTGCCCGCCGGGAGGTCGATGGTGGCGGTGGCGCCCGCTTTGTCGGCGGCGAGGATCGCCGCGCGCAGGCCGCACGTGTCAGAGGGCGACCCGCACCCGGTCACGCCATCCAGCGTGGTGTTTACCGTGTAGGTGACCGGCGTCGGCACCGCCGAGGCCGCGGGCGCGAGCGCGGCCAGCGCACACGCGCAGGCGGTCGCGACGAGCGTCAGACGACGAGCGAGCTTCATGTGGACGAGCCTTCCTCTCCGAGGCGTGTTCCCCGTCCCGCGGCAGCCGTGCCGGGAACCTGTCCGTGGCAGCGTACACGGCGCGCGCCGCCATCGCCAGTGCAGGAGTGCACGAGCGCCGCTGCGACCGTGGGCGCAGCGGGACCAGGGGCTGGTCGTCGTCTGGCAACGGATGCGTGGCGGGGCGGTGAGGCGCCGACTCTCACCCCGCGTTGGCGGCCCTTCCAGCCTGGGCCCCGCACGCGATCACGTTACCCGAGGCATCGGCGGTGCGCGCCCGGAACTTGAGCCCCGCGCGGCCGGCTGGACGGGAGGGGCTCAGGCACGGGGAGGCAGGCCTGACGGGAGGGGCTCAGGCACGGGGAGGCAGGCCGGACGGTAGGGGCTCAGGCACGGGGGGCCGACCGGCCTCCCGCCCGGGCTGGGGCGATCCGGCACCCGCGTCCTCGAGCACGCGGCCGCAGCTCAGATAGCGGCGACCGTAGCCCTGGTAGCGGTCGGCCACCGACTGGGTCCATGCGAGCGCCGAGCCCGACAGCCGCCTGCGCACCGCGGCGGGTACGCCGGCGGCCAGCACGCCCGGCGCGATCTCGGCCCGCTCGGGCACGACGGCGCCCGCCGCGACCAGCGCGCCCGCGCCCACCCGGGCGTGCTGCAGCACGATCGCGCCCATCCCGATCAGCGCCCCGTCCTCGATCACGCAGCCCTCGAGCAGCGCGCCGTGTCCGACCACCACCCGGTCGCCGATCACGGTCGGCAGGTCATCGGCGCAGTGGATAACCGCGTTGTCCTGGATCGAGCACTCGGCGCCGATCTCGATGCGCGAGCTGTCCCCGCGCAGCACGGCACCGAACCAGACGTTGGCGCGGTCCCCGACCCGCACGTCGCCGACCAGCACCGCGGTCGGGGCCAGGAACACGCCCTCGCCGATGCTGGGCCCGACGCCGTCAAGCTCCATGATCGTCGCCACGGCGCCTCCTCACGTCCGCACTCTCGACCGCACCGTCCAGAGACTAGACGCCGCGCAGGCGCTCGTAGATCGCGACCGTTCTCCGCGCGGTCTCCGCCCAGCTGAAGCGCTCGATGGCCCGGCGCCGGCCGGCGCGCCCCATCTCGGCCGCCCGCTCGGGAGCGGCGAGCAGGTCGTTGACGGCGGCTGCGAACTCGGCCGCGAACTGGTCGGGATCCGAGGGTCCGAGCTCGCCGGCGGCCGGTTCGAGCGCCACCAGGACGCCGGTCTCGCCGTCCGCGACGACCTCGGGGATCCCCCCTGTGTCGGTCGCGACCACCGCCGTCTCGCAGGCCATCGCCTCCAGGTTGACGATCCCGAGCGGCTCGTAGATCGACGGGCAGGCGAACACCGTCGCGTGGGTCAGCAGCTGCGCCAGGTCGTGGCGCGGGAGCATGCGCTGGATCCACACCACCCCGTCGCGGGTCTCGCTCAGCCGGCGCACGGAGTCGGTCACCTCGGCCCCGAGCTTCTCGGTGTCGGGCGCGCCTGCGCACAGCACCAGCTGCGCCTCGGGGACGAAGCGCTCCGCGGCGCGCAGCAGCAGGTCGACGCCCTTCTGGCGGGTGATCCGACCGACGAACACCACCGCGGGCCGCGACGGGTCGACGCCGTGGCGCGCCAGGGCGTCGACGCCGCGGTCGGGCGCCCAGGCGTCGGTGTCGATGCCGTTGTGGACGACGTGCGCTCGCGCCGGGTCGATCGCCGGATAGACCTCCAGGATGTCGTGCAGCGACCCCTCGGAGACCGCGATCACAGCATCGGCGCCCTCCAGGGCAGTTCGCTCGCAGAAGCACGAGAGCGCGTAGCCGCCGCCGAGCTGCTCTGCCTTCCAAGGCCGCCGGGGCTCCAGGGAATGGACGGTCGCGACGTGAGGGATACCGTGGATCAGCTTCGCGAGGTGGCCGCCGAGCTGCGCGTACCAGGTGTGGCTGTGGACGACGTCGGCCCGGCCGGCCGCCGCCGCCATCGTCAGGTCGATCGAGACCGCGCGAAGCGCCGCCAGCTCCGGCGCGACGCCGTCGAGCGCCTCCCAGGCTCGGTGGCCCAGCACCTCGATCCCGTCCCCCCCCGGCTCGGCCCGGGCGCCGCGCGGGCCGTCGCCCGAGCCCCAGCGGTGAACGGTCACCTGGACCATCCCGGCGAGATGCCGGCTGAGCTCGTCCACGTGCACGCCCGCGCCGCCGTAGACGTCGGGCGGGTACTCACGGGTCAGCAGCGCGACCCGCACGTCAGTCGCCGCCCGGGCCCGTCACGATCGTTCCCTTCGGCACGACCACGATGCCGCTCTCGGAGATCGCGAACCGCCTGCGGTCGAGCTCCGGGTCGACTCCGATCGTCGCGCCCGGGGCGATGTAGACGTCCTTGTCGACGATCGCGCGCCGCACGATCGCGCCGCCGCGGACCTGGACGCCTGAGAACAGCACCGACTCGTCGACCTCGGACCGCGCGTGCAGGTGCACGCGCGGCGAAAGCACCGAGCGGCGCACGGTGGCCCCCGACACCACCACCCCGTGGCAGACCATCGAGTCCAGCGCCTGCCCTGTCCGGCCGTCCTCGGCGAACACGAACTTGGCCGGCGGCAGCGGCTCTGGCGCGGTCAGGATCGGCCACTCCAGGTTGTAGAGGTTGAAGACCGGATGCACGGAGATCAGGTCCATGTGGGCCTCGTAGAAGGCGTCGATCGTCCCGACGTCGCGCCAGTAGCCGCGATCGCGGTCGGTAGCGCCGGGGACGACGTTGGCGCTGAAGTCGTAGACCTGCGCGGAGCCCGCGTCCACCAGCATCGGGATGATGTCGCCGCCCATGTCGTGCGAGGACTCGCGCGCCTGGGCGTCGACCGTGACCGCCTCTATCAGCGTCTCGGCCTCGAACACGTAGTTCCCCATCGAGGCATAGACCTCGCCGGGGGAGTCGGGCAGGCCGGTGGCCTGCCGGGGCTTCTCCCGGAAGGCGGCGATCGTGCGCCCGTCCGGCGCCGTCTCGATCACGCCGAACTGCGCCGCCTGATCGATCGGCACCCGGAGCCCGGCGACCGTCACGGCGGCGCCCGACTCGATGTGCCGCTCGACCATCTGGGCCGGGTCCATCCGGTAGATGTGGTCGGCCCCGAACACGATCACGTGCTCGGGGCGCTCGTCGCGCAGCAGGTTGAGGTTCTGGTAGATGGCGTCCGCGGATCCCTGAAACCAGCTCGGGCCCCGCCGCATCTGAGCCGGCACGGTCGCGATGTAGTTGCCGAGCAGCGAGGACAGCCGCCAGGCCGTCGCGATGTGGCGGTTGAGCGAGTGGCTCTTGTACTGGGTGAGGACCACGATCCGCCGGTAGCCGGCGTTGACGAGGTTGGAGAGCGCGAAGTCGACCAGCCGGTAGTTGCCGCCGAACGGGACCGCCGGCTTGGCGCGGTCCAGCGTCAGCGGGCCCAGCCGCCGGCCCTCGCCTCCGGCGAGCACGATCGCGAGCACCCGGTTGTGGTCGGCCGTGCTCACGCTCCCGTCCGGCTCAAGGGATCGCCGGCTCCATGGGCATGGACCCGGCGACGAGCCGCTCGATCACCCTCGCCACGCCGGCGTCGTCGTTGGCCGCGGTGACCTCGTCGGCCGCCGCGAGCACGGCCGGGTGGGCGTTGGCGACCGCCACCCCGTGGCCGGCCCACTCAAGCATCGGAAGGTCGTTGGGCATGTCGCCGAACGCCACCACGTGCTCGGCGGCGATCCCGCGCCGCTCGCAGACCCGAGCCAGCGCCGTCGCCTTGCTGACGCCCGCCGCGGCGATCTCCAGCAGGCTGTCGGCCGAACTGGAGTGGCTGCAGTGCGCGAGATCTCCGATCAGCTCGCGAGCGGTCGCCAGCAGGGCGTCGGCGCTGCGCTCCGGGTCGCGCAGCATCAGCTTGACGGCCGGCTGTCGCACGAGGCCCTCGACCGTGTCCACCACGGTGTCCGCCGGCACCGGCCAGCGGGGCTCGTAGGAGGGCTCGTGGCCGAACCCGTGCGCGCGCTCGACCGCCCACGCCGCGTTCGGCAGCGCGGGCCGCAGCCGGGCGACGATCTCGGCCGCGACCGGGGGCGCGAGCGCCTCGACCTCGAGCGCCGCGCCGGCGTCGAGATCCCACAGCACCGCGCCGTTGGCGCACACCGCCACACCGCCGTGGCCGGTCTGGGCGGCCAGCGGCTCGATCCACCGGGCCGGCCGGGCGCTGCAGAGCACGAGCGGGATGCCCGCCTCTCGCAGGGCGGCCAGCGCGCCCCGTGAGCGCTCGTCGAGCGTCCCGTCGGATCGCAGCAGGGTTCCGTCCAGATCGCTGGCGACCGCACGCGTGACCATGGCCGCCCAATCCTCCCAGACCGGCTGTGCCGCGGCTAGGGTCGGACTCAGGATCGTCACGGCGCCGGCGGGGTTCGCTGAGACAGGCGCCATCCGCCGCGCCCGCGCTGCGGGCGCGGGCGCAGGATCGCGCCCAGCGCGCGCTCGTGGTCGATCAGGACGATCAGGTCCCCGCCGTCGGCCGCGATCTCGTCGCCCAGCGCCACCTCGCCGGCGGCGGTCGGCAGCGGCCCGATGTAGCGCTCGGGGATCGCTCGCACCCCGTCGACCGAGTCGACGATCAGGCCGATCGTGCCGGCCTGCACCTCGATCACGAGGATGCGGGTGCCGGGCGTCACCTCGAGCCGGTGCCCGAGCGTCTCGGAGAGGTCCGCGACCGGCAGCACCCGGTCGCGGAGGTTGATCAGCCCCAGGATCGCGCCGCGGGCGGCCGCGGTCGCGCGTGGCGGGGTGTAGCGCACGATCTCGCGCACGACCGCGATCGGGAGCGCGTAGCGCTCGCCGTGGAGGGTGAACGCGATCAGCTGGCGCTCGGGCTCGGTCTGGGCCATCGACGCCCTCGGCCGGGGGTGTGAGCATGCACGGCAACCTGTTCGAAGCCGCCGCGCGCATTCCTACGCGGGCGATCGTGCCCGACGGCTGCGCGAACGTGCGTCCGGGCGACCGCCACGTGCTTCAAGTGATCGCGGCGCGCGGACGATTGCGCGGCTATGAGCGTGGTCTCAGCGGGCGAGGAGCATGCAATCGACGTCGGTGCCGCCCTGCCTGCGCCCGCTGCGCGCAGGGTGCTGTTCGTCGATCGCGATCCCGAGACGTTCGAGGGGCTGCGTGAGGCGATGAGGCCGCTGGGCGACGGCTGGCAGCTGCGGTTCGCCGGCGGCGGCGAGGCTGCGCTCGCGGCGCTCGAGCAGGAGCCGGCGGACGTGCTGATCGCCGACGAGCAGATGGAGCCGATGGACGGGGTGACGCTGCTGACGCGCGTTCGCGAGCGCCACCCGACGACGATCAGGATGCTCCTGTCGGCGACCGCCAGGCCCGGGATCGGGACGATCGTCTCGCACCGGTTCCTCACCAAGCCCTGCAACGTCGCCGAGCTGGGGACGCTGATCAAGCGCTCGTGCGCGCTGCACGAGCGAACCGGCGCCGCGGAGGCGCTGCGCCGGACGATGTCGACGACCGCGCTTCCTTCGCGACCGGGCGTCTACATGGAGCTCAACCAGGTGCTCGCCGACCCGTCGTGGCAGCCGGGGCAGGTGGCCGCCGTGATCGAGCGTGATGTGGCCCTCAGCGCCAGGGTCCTGCAGCTGGCCAACTCGGCGCTGTTCGGGCTCACCTCGACGGTGACCACCGTGCGCCACGCGGTCGTCTACCTGGGGGCGGACACGATCCGCTCGCTGGCGCTGACCGCGGAGGCGTTCGGCAAGCTCGCGCCTGCCTCAAGCGAGGGCTTCTCGATCGACTCCTTCCAGGCGCACGCGATGCTGGTCGCCAAGATCACCGCCGCGATCCTGCCCGCGGGACGACCGGCGCAGGAGGCGGTCACCGCGGCGCTCCTGCACGACATCGGGCGGCTGGTGCTCGTCGCCGACGGCAGCCCGCGCTGGTCGCAGCTGCGCGAGCAGGCGCTGGCGAGGCAGCTGCCGATGCACGTCGTCGAGCAGGAGGCGGACGGGGTCACCCACGCGGAGATCGGCGCCCACCTGCTCTCGCTGTGGGGCCTGCCCGACGTGATCGTCGAGGCCGTCGCGAGCCATCACAGCCCCTCGTCGGTGCCCGGCCCGGCGTTCGACGGCGTCGCGGCGGTCCACATCGCCAACGTGCTCGCCAACGAGGTGACGCCCGGCGACCCGGCGGCGCCGCCGCCGGCGCCGCTGGACGAGCGGCTGCTGGAGCAGCTGCGCCTGCACGAGCGCGTGGAGCCCTGGCGCCAGACGGCCCGGCGGCTGGCCGAGTCCGAGGACCGCTAGCGCCATGCAGGCCAGGCACCGCGCTCCGGTCTCAACCTCGCTCTCCCGGATGCCGAAGTAGCGCACAGAATGCGTCGCCTCGTCAGCAACCAGGCGGTCCTGATCGACCTCGACGCCCCGGTCGACACCGACCCCGTCAGCATCCCGTGCCGGGTGGAGTCGGTCCAGGGTCCCGTCGCGACGCTGGTCATGCAGGACCGGCTCCCGGCGGCCGTGGTAGAGCGCCTCGCTACCGGCTCGATGTGCTTCATGAGCTTCAGCCACGTGAGCGCGCCGGTGGCGCTTCGCGGGATCGCGCTCGTGCGGGAGGGCTCGGACCGGCTCGAGTTCGTGGTCGTCGACGGGATCCAGGTCACCGAACGGCGCGGAGCGGAGCGCGTCGCGCTGGTGACGGCGGTGAGGGCCACCCCGGTCGGCGCGGACGGGAGCCTCGCCGACCCGGTGGCGACCGTGACCTCGAACCTGAGCGTGGGCGGCGCGCTGCTGCTGCGGCGGCCGAAGCTCGGGTTCGGGCCGCGGTGGAAGATCGAGCTGCTCCTGCCGGGGGGCTCGGAGCAGATCCACTGCGAGGCGGTCCTCGCGCGCGAGACGGAGACCCATCTCGGGGTCAGGCTCGTCGGCATGCAGGAGGCCGACCAGCTGCGCCTCGCGTCGCTCGTGGCATCGATCCAGCGTCGTCCGAGGCCCACCGTCGCCGCTCGCCCGCCGACGCCGGTCGCCGCCTGAGCGGACCGGTGGGCGATCGCCCCGGCGCGGTGCCGTCCGGCCTGGCCGGGAAACTGCGCCGGTGGCGACCCGCGGCCCGAAGTCCGCCCGGCGCCGGCCCGCGCCGGTGCTTGAGTTCCTGCGGCCGGAGCTGGCGCTCGGGGTGGTGGCGGGCCTGGCTGCGGGTTTCGTCGGCGGTGCGTGGACCTGGATCTGCGTGCCGCTTGCGCTGGTGGCGGTCGGCCGCCAGCACAGCCGCGTGCTGGCGGCCGCGTCGCTGCTGGCGATCGTCGCGCCGGCCGCGATCGTCGCGTCGACCGTGGCCCGCGGCGCCGCGACTCCGATGCCGGCGCTGCTGCTGGGCGTCGGCGCCGCGTGCGCCGCGGTGGTCGTCGAGCTCCGCGAGCGCCTCGAGCGCGAGCGTGAGGAGATGCGCGAGTTCGCGCTGTGCGACGCGGTCACCGGGATCGCCAACCGGCGCTCGCTGCTGATGCACGCCGGCTACGAGGTCGAGCGCCATCGCCGCGCGCGGCGCAGCTTCGCGCTGGTGATGCTCGATCTCGACGGCTTCAAGCAGCTCAACGACCGCTTCGGGCACGCCGCGGGCGACGACCTGCTGCGAGAGGTCGCGGACGCTCTCGCCCGGTCGATGCGCGCGCAGGACACGGTCGCGCGGCTCGGCGGAGACGAGTTCTGCGTCCTGGCGCCCGAGACCGGAGAGCGAGGCGGCGAGCTGCTCGCGGGGAAGGTCCTGGCGGCCGTGCGGGCGGTCAGCGCCGGGATCGACGCCGTCTCGGGCAGCGCCGGCGTCGCGATCTTCCCGTTCGACGGCGATACGCCGGAGGAGCTGATGCACGCCGCGGATGCGCGGCTGCTTGAGGCCAAGCGGCAGCGTTACGGCACCCGCCCCGGCCGGCCGGGGCGGCGCGCCGCCTGACCGCGCCGCCTGACCGCGCCGCCGATGCTCCGTCGTCCGGGGCGCATGTGCGATGCTCTGCGCCGCCGCCACCCGCCCGGCGGCCAGGACCATGAGGAGAGGCCGACCATGAGCATCAGGGTTTCGATCCGTCGTCTCGCCGCCGTGGGCGCGCTGGCCCTCGCGGCGGCCGTCCCCGCCGGGGCTGCCGCGAGCGCCGCCGCCCAACCGTCCGCGCGT
>JAJZWB010000001.1 GCA_021846845.1 Actinomycetes bacterium
CGCGCTGTGGGAGACGGCCAAGCTGCTCACCCGCCGGCGCGGGCCATGGGACCGGCGGGCCGCCGCGACGGTGGCGCCCCGGCAACCGCGCGCCTGACCCGCTCGCGCGGTGCGGCGCGGAGCGCGGGCCGGCCGCGTCGCGGCGCGCGACGTGCCCCGAAGCTGCTCCGGTGCCACCGCCCGGCGCAGAGCGCCGGCCGGCCGCGTCGCGGCGCCCGATCAGTCGCGTGCGGCGCCCGATCAGTCGCGCGCGGCGCCCGCGGCGCCCGATCAGTCGCGCGCGGCGCCCTCCTCCGGTCGCTGCGCCCCTGCGCGCAAACCGCGCGTCAGCCCGAGGACGATCACCAGCCAGGACGCGGCCAGCAGCCATCCCGCGACCACGTCGGTGGCCCAGTGGACGCCGAGATAGACCCGGGAGCAGCCGATCGCGAGCGTGAGGATCGCCGCGCCCGCTGCGGCCGGGACGCGCGCTCCGGGGAGACGGGCCGTGGCGACGAGCGTCAGGGCGCCGAGGGTGGCCAGCGACTGCGTGGCGTGCCCCGAGGGGAACGACGGGGTTCGCCCCACGTTGGTCAGCCAGAGGTGCGCCGGCGGGCGCGTCCGGTCCACGAGCTGCTTGGCGAGCATGTACAGCCCGATCGCGCCGCCCCAGGCGGCGGCCAGCAGCCCGGCCGCGACCCGCCGCCGCCGGACCACCAGCGCGGTCATCGCGATGGCCGTCAGCGGTGTGAGGACCGCCTGGCTTCCGACCGTCGACAGGTCCCTGGCGATCAGGGTCAGCGCGGGCGTGCGATGCGCCACAAACCAGGTTGTGATCGAGCTGTCGATGGCGGTCGAGCCGCCCGGCTGCTCGGCCAGCGCCAGCAGCTCGCCGATCGCCGTGGCCAGCGCCAGAAGCAGGGTGAACGCCACCGGCAGCGCCGCCGCGAGCGGGACCGGCAGTCGGGTCGCTCGCGGGTTTGACTCCACGGAGGGAGCCTGAACCGACGGTCGGACATCTCCGGGTTCGCGGCACCGCTCCGGCGCCGACGTGACCCGCCGGCGGTGGCCGGAGGGTCAGCTGGTGGGCCTGTGCGGCCGGCTCGCGCCGGCTCTCGCTCAGCGAGCCGGCTGATGGGACTCCTCGGCCGGCTCGCGCCGGCTCTCTCGCAGCGAGCCGGGACGCGCTCGCACTCCCGGCTCTCGCCGGGAGCGGCGCGCGCTCGCAACGGCGGTTACGGCGAGGATCGCGGCGATCACGGCGAGCGAGATCGGGGTCGGGATCTCCGGGATCGCGGCGACGTGAGGGTGGGCGAACTCAAGCACCAGCTTGACGCCGATGAACGCGAGGATCGCAGCCAGCCCGGTCGAAAGGTAGACGAGGCGATCGAGCAGCCCGGAGACGAGGAAGAACAGCGCGCGCAGGCCGAGCAGCGCGAACGCGTTGGCCGCGAACACGACGTATGCGTGCCGGGTGACGCCGAACACGGCGGGGATCGAGTCGAACGCGAACAGCAGGTCGGTGCTGCCGATCGCGAGCAGCGCCAGGAGCAGCGGGGTGAACGCGCGGCGGCCGTGCACGCGCGTGACGATCCTCCCGCCGTCGTAGCGGTCGCTGAACGGCAGGGCTCGGCGGGCCGCCGCGACCAGCGGGTTGTCCTCGATCCTCGGCTCGGCGTCGCGGTGGCGGTACAGCTGCAGCGCGGTCGCCAGCAGCGCCAGGCCGAACACCAGGAACATGAAAGAGAAGGACGCCAGCAGTGCCGCTCCGAGTGCGATGAACACGCCGCGCAGGATGAGCGCGATCGCGATCCCGATCGTCAGCGTCCTGGGCTGCTGCTCGGCGGGCACCGCGAACGCGCCGACGATGATCACGAACACGAACAGGTTGTCGATCGAGAGGCTCTTCTCGACCACGTAGCCGGCGAAGTACTGGGTACCGAGGTCCCAGCCGGCGATCAGCCCGAGCGCCACGCCGAACAGGGCGGCGGCCGAGATGTAGAACAGCGACCAGAGGACCGCCTCACGAAAGCCGACCGCGTGCGGACGACGCCCGAGGAGGATCCAGTCGACCGTCAGCAGCGCCGCGACCAGCGCGAGCGTGAGCGCCCACGTCGTGAAGGTGATCTGCAAGGCGGCGCCGCTCCCGGCCGCTACAGGATCGAAACGGCGAAGTGCAGGGCGGCGGCGCCGAGCGTGAGCTCGAGCGCGACACCGGCGACCCCGAGCAGCATCCCCCCAAGCGCGACGGCCGCATCCTCCAGCAGAACGCCGAGCGAGAGGATGACCACGCCGAGCGCGGGCAGGGTATCGAGCCCGCTGAACGGCGGCGCGACGAAGGCGCCGGCGGTCCCGGCGAGCGCGAGCGCGCCGAACACGGCGTCGGTGAAGCGTCGGTGGAACATGAAGCGCAGCCGCGGACGGGAGTATCGCTCCAGCCGGCGGATCAACCGCATCAGCGATGAGACGAAGCGCCGCTGGCGCTGGCCGCCGAGCTCGATCGCGCGCCATCGCCGTGGCAGCCAGACCTCACGACGTCCCGCGATCAGCTGCAGCGCCACCAGCGCCGCGATCAGCTCGAAGACGTGCGTCACGCCGCCGGTCGGCAGCGGCAGCGCCGGGACTCCGAGCAGGATGACGAGAAGCACCGCGAAGCTCTTGTCCCCGAACGCGCGGACGAGGCTTCCCAGCGTGCTGCCGTCCTCGCCCGCCAGCCACCGCTCTAGCTGGTCGCTGACGCGACCGGTCGCCTCGAGGATGGCCGGCGGGGAGGGGCGCATCGTCAGAGGGCCGGCGCGAAGGTGCGGGTATGGGTGGCGACACGAGTCGCGGTGATGCTCATGCTCTCGAGTCTCCTTTCGACTGAGCGCCTGTTTGACGATCAGCCGAAGGTCTCTCCCGCCCACATGGGGCCGGCGCGCCCGGGTCTCTGGGACCGTACTGACGAGCGACGCCCGTTCGGGGATACTGCCCCCCGGCACATACCATCCTAGCAATCGCGATCGGCAGCCCGGGGCGGGAGCCGATCAGGTGGACGCGCGGCGACGGGGCGCCGTCCCGGCGCCGCTCACGTCGACCGCTCGCGCCGGGATCAGGGCGCGCACCCGCGTGCCCCTGCCCGGGTCGGTCGTGATCCGGACGCTCCCGCCCAGCGACTCGACCCGCATCGCCACCGACGCAAGGCCGACGTGTCCCTGGGCCAGGGCCCGGCGTGGACGCTCCCGGTCCATCCCGATGCCGTCGTCGCCAACCTCGAAGGCGATCCCCGCGCCGGTTCGGCGGAGCGTGATAGCCACGCGGTTCGCACGGGCGTGCCGGACGACGTTGCTGAGCAGTTCCTGCGCCAGAGAGACGATCAGCTGGGCGCGGAGAGCGAGCGCCGCGGGCTCGACGTCGACGTGCACCTCGAAGCCGCCGCGGCCCGCGTGCAGGTCGGCGAGCGCCTTCAGGGCGGACGCCAACCCACCCCGCTCGAGCGTCACGGGGTGAAGGGCGGTCACGGCGCTGCGCAGCTCCCGGATCGCTTCCACGATCGCCTCGCGTGCCTGCGAGGCAGCGGCGTCTTGGTCGCCACCGCCTCGTTCGAGCTTGGCCAGGTCCTGACGGGCGCTCAGCAGGCTCTGCAGCACCTCGTCGTGCAGCAGCTGGGAGATCCGCTCCCGGGTGCGGTCCTCGGCGTCGAGCGCGTCCGCCATGATCCGGCGCCGTTCGTCGGCGAGCCTGGCGACCTGCTCGGCGAGCGCGGCGATCTCGCGGTTGCGCTCCCGCAGCGCGCGTTCGGCGTGGTTGCGCTCGATCGCCAGCCCGAGGGTGTTCGCCACGGTGTGCAGGAAGTCCACGTCCTCCTCGCCGAAGCTCCGCGGCGCGCGCGTGTGCGCGCCCAGCACACCCCAGGGGACCGTGTCGCGCCGCGCGCCGCGGCCGTGGATCACGACCGTCAGCCCGCTGACGACCCCGTGGTCCAGCAGCAGCGCGGGCGCTCTGAAGCGCCGTTCGCGCCGCAGGTCCTCCACGACCACCGGCTCGTCCCTCGCGACCGTGAACCCGGCCAGGGATCCGCGCCCGGTCTCCACCGTCGCCGCCCCGACGAGGCCTGCCTGCAGCCCGAACGCGGCGCGCAGTCGCAGGCAGCCGCCGCCGGGGTCAAGCTCGAACGCCTGCACGAGGTCGGCGCCGAGCGTGTGCGCGACCGCCGTCGTCGCCTGCGCGAGCAGCCCCTCCAGCGGCTCGCCGCCCAGCGCGAGCAGGCCCAGCTGCGCCAGGGCCGACTGCTGCGCGGCGCGGCTGCGCAGCAGCTCCGTGTCGCGGTGGCGCCGACCGTCGTCCGATGCCGCGACGCCGCGGGCGCGCACGGCTCACTCCAGCAGCCCGGCGCGCATCGCCCGCGCCACGGCGGCAGCGCGGTCGGACACGCCCAATTTCTCGTAGACGTTCTGGAGGTGGCTGCGGACCGTGGCGGCGCCGAGCTGGAGCCGGGCGGCGATCTCCGGCGCGGTCAACCCATCGGCGGTGAGGACCAGCACCTCCCTCTCACGCGTCGTCAGGACCGGCCGCTCGACGACCTCGCGCCGTCGTATCTCGCCGGCGAGGCCGGTCTGCGCCTCCGGAGCGATCACCACCCGCCCGCGTGAGGCCGCCGCGACCGCGTCGAGGATCTCGTCGCGGTCGGCCTCCTTTGACAGGTAGCCGCAGGCGCCGCTGGCGATCGCCCGGTAGACCAGGTCGCTGTCGAGGTGCGCCGAGAGGAACACGATCCGCGTCCGCAGCTGGTCCCGCCGCGCTGCCGAGAGCACCTCAAGCCCCGACAGCCCGGGGATCCGCATGTCGATCACCGCCACGTCGGGCTCAAGCGACCGGAGATCGGCGAGCGCGTCGCGGCCGTCGGCGGCCTGCCCGACGAGCTCCAGCTCGGGACGGAGCTTCACCTCCTGAACGATCCCGCGCAGGAAGATCGGGTGGTCGTCGGCCAGGTAGACCCTGATGCGCGCTCTCGGAGGCATGTCAGCCGCTCTCGGAGGC
The DNA here is from genome assembly GCA_021846845.1 of Actinomycetes bacterium. Lineage (GTDB taxonomy): Bacteria > Actinomycetota > Thermoleophilia > Solirubrobacterales > Solirubrobacteraceae > Palsa-465. The sequence goes on from JAJZWB010000001.1 coordinate 4,999, forward strand.
ATGTCGCCTCTCGTCGATTGTCCTCCCGGCGGCCTCACGGTTGTCGCAGTCGATCGTGGTGCGCGCTGCGATCCTGTCGCCAGGGGCTCGATCGGCCGCGGGCCCCGAGCGCGACACGCGGGCGGCGGCTCGATCGTCGCGGCGGCGCCTCCCACAGCCGGATGGCTGCAACCAGGGTCGGGATCGGCGGATCGTGGGATGGCACCGGGCCCGGGGGGAGCGCATCCTGAGGTTGGTCCAAATCCCGGCCGCGTCCGGGGACCCGGATCGAACCCGGGCGTCATCGGAACACGGGAGCCGGACGCAATCCGAGCGTCATCCGGACAAGGCGCGTCGCGGCGGCTGGCTCGGCGCGCCCCCGACAACCATCAGGAGGCAGAGCCATGGAGGCTGCTCAGATCACTCGACGCGATGCAGGGCGGGAGGCGGTGACCGCTCCGGCGCGGCCCGCGCCCGAGCACGGGTGGTGGGCGCCCGCCGACCCGGCGCCGCTGGGGCTTGCCGGCTTCGCGCTCACGACGTTCATCCTCGGGCTGGTCAACGCCAACGCGATCAGCGGGTCCGACGTGTACGTGGTGCTGAGCGTGGCCGGGGCGTATGGCGGGCTGGTGCAGCTGCTGGCGGGGATGTGGTCGTTCGCCGAGCGCAACAACTTCGCCGCGGTCGCGTTCAGCTCCTACGGCGCGTTCTGGATCTCGTTCGTGTTGCTGATCCAGTTCTTCCTGCCGGAGGCCGCCAAGGCAGGTGGGCCCCTGGCCGCCAACCACGCGGTCGCGATCTACCTGCTCTGCTGGGGCTGGTTCACCTTCTACATGTGGCTGGCGACGTTCCGCAGCAACATCGCGCTCAACCTCGTGTTCCTGACGCTGTGGATCGCCTACCTGCTGCTGGGGATCGGGGCGCTGGGCCACGGACACCCGACGATCACGCATTGGGGCGGGTACGTGACCGCTGCCTGCGCGGTGATCGCCTGGTACGTCTCGGCGGCGCATGTGCTCAACCACCATTTCGGTCGCACCCTGCTGCCGCTCGTCCCGCTGACGCGCTGAGGATCCACGGGCACACGGCAGGGCATCCCGCAGGACGGACTCCCGATCGGAGGCTCCCCCGGTCGTGGGGCCCGGCCTCCCTCGGCGCCTCCCACAGCCTGTTCGACGCCATGAGTGCTTCGTCGTGATCGTCGTCGCCGCCGCCATCGCCATCTCGCTGCTGTGCGTGCTCGTCGTGGCGGCGGTCGTCCGACACGACCGGTCGTGGGCGCGCAAGCTCGCGCGCGAGATCAGGGCGCTGCCCGAGACGTCGCATCGGCCGCGGGAGCGGGCATGAGGTGGGAGCGGACGCCGCGGCCGGCCGGCTCGCCGCCGGCCGCGGCGGGGATCCGGCGCCCGATGGTGCGCGGCGCGGCCGGCTGGCCGGGTGGCCGCCGGCTGCCGGCCGCGGGGGCTCGCCCTGCTCCGCTCAGGCGCCCGATGGCTCGGCGGCGTACTCGTCCTCGGAGACGTGCTCGCCCCAGTTGACGGCCGTGCCGGAGTCGTCCACCTCCTGCATCGCGATGTGGGCCATGAAGCGATCGGGAGCGGCGCCGTGCCAGTGCTCCTCGCCTGGCTCGAAGAACACCCTGTCGCCGGCTCGGATCGCCTCGACGGGACCGCCGCGCCGCTGGCAGCGCCCGACGCCCTCGGTCACGTAGATCGTCTGGCCGTTGGGATGCGTGTGCCACGCGGTCCGCGCGCCGGGGGTGAAGTGGACGTTGCTCGATGCGATCCTGGATCCGGCGGTGGGGACCGCGACGGCGTCGAGGTACACGTCCCCCATGAACCAGTCGTTCGGGCCGGTCGTGGTGGCGACCGAGCTTCGGGTGATCTGCATGCTGTCCTCCTCGCTTGGTTGGCAGGGCGACGGCCGGCCCGGCCGGATGCGGGCCCGTGCCGGTGGGCGTCCCCCTCAAGGATGACCATGCGAGCGGGCCTTGGCGTCGACGGGTTCGCGCCCGCCGGCTTCGGGCCGTTCCGGGCTCGGCTCGCGCCGGTCCCCGAACAGCTCCCGGTGCAGCTCCACGAGCGCTGAGATGTCGTGGACGTCGGCCTCCCGGTCGCTGAGACGGAACGGGGCGGGCTCGTCGAGCGCGTCGGCGAGCCGCCTCATGGCGAGCCGGTCGCGCCGCGCGAGCTGCTCGAACTCGGCCGCGCTGCGGCCCACCTTCGCGGCCAGCTCGGTCCCGAGCGCCGGAGCCAGGCGTGCGGCCGTCACCGCCGCATCTCGCGTGTCCTCGGAGCCGGCGTGGAAGCGGTTGAGGATCAGCCCGCGGCTGTGAAGCCCGCCGCGATCGAGACGCTGCGCGAAGTAGATCGCCTCCTCGACGGGGCCCCGTTCGGGCGAGGTGACGATCAGGAAGGCGGTCGCGGGGTCGGCGAGCAGCTCGCGCACGGCCGCGGCGCGCTCGTGGAAGCCGGAGAGCAGCTCGGCGACCAGCCGGAAGAACGTGGTCAGGTCGTCGAGCAGGGCCACGCCCGTGATCCGGCGGATCGCGGCGAACACGATCCCCGCGGCCCGGGCCGCGTGACCGGTCGGTCCCAGCAGGCCGGCGGCAGCCCGCCCCTCCAGGAACGCGAGCAGCCGGTCCGGCGCTTCCAGGAAGTCGATCGCGTTGCGTGACGGCGGCGTGTCGAGCACGATCGCGTCGAACGCCCCGCTGCGCTCGAGCTCGAACAGCTTGGCCATCGCCGTGTACTCCTGCGAGCCGGCGACGGCGGTCGACAGCTGCCGGTAGACCGGGTTGGCGAGGATCGCCCTCGCCGTCTCCGCAGCCGGTGCCAGCAGCTCGATCAGCTCGTCGAAGGTGCGCTTGACGTCCAGCATCATCGCGTGCAGCTCGCCGCGCAGCTCGAGGCCGGAGCTCTCGAGCAGCGCGGGCTCGACCGGCTGGGGCTCGTTCCCCAGCTCGGGCAGGCCCAGCGCCTCCGCCAGGCGCCGGGCGGGATCGATCGTGACGACGGCCACCCGTCGCCCGGTCGCGGCGAGCCCCAGCCCGACGGTCGCCGCGACCGTCGTCTTGCCGACGCCCCCGGCGCCGGCGCAGATCACCACGCTCGCGTCCGCGAGCCGGGCCGCGAGGTCGAGCTCGGCGGCGGCCTCACGTTTGGGCCGATGGCGGACGGTCACGGCAGCCGGTCAGCGAGCCGGCCCGCGGTCTGAGCGGGGTGTCGCGGTTGGCGTGGGAACGTCACGGCAGCCGGTCCTCGAGCAGGTCCGCCAGGTGCTCGACACCGGCCCGATCGAGCTCGCCGTCGAACATCATCGGCAGCGTGATGCAGCGCACGCCGCGCATGCCACGGCGCAGGCGGGCGAGCTGCGTCCTCTGCCTGACCGCGCGGCCGTGGATCCATCGCGCCGCGCGGATGGCCGGATCATCGCCCGCGGCGGCGAGCGCGGTCCGCTCCTCGGAGCTCAGGCGCAGCGGGAACAGGCGGTTGACCACCGCCGCCTGGAGCGAGATCCCGAACCGCGCCGCGAGCTCGTCACGCAGGCCGAGGGCCTCGCTGACGGGCATCTGCTCCGGTGTGGCGACCACCACGACGCCGAGCGAGCCGGGGTCGCGCAGGGCGCCGTCGATCGCCCCGGCCTGACGGGCCACTGGCCCGACGCGCGCTATGGCGCCGAACGTCCGCGGAGCCCCCAGGAGGCCGATCAGCTCCCCGCTCGCGGGCGCGTCGAGCACGACCAGGTCATAGCCGGCCGCGTCGCGCCCCGTCCGCTGCCGGCGCGTGAGCTCCCAGACCTTGCCGATGGTCAACAGCTCGCTCAGACCGGGGGTGGCGTCGACGAACAGCTTGAACGTGCTGCTGCGCGCCAGCAGCGCGGCCGGCAGCCGGCCCGGCGTCTCGTTGCGCAGGTACTCCTCCAGGGCGGAGCGCCGGTCGATCGTCACGTGCCGCAGAGCTGGCGCCGGCTCCCGCTCCGGCGCGCCGCCATGAGGCGCGTGCAGCCGGTGGTGGTCGCCGGGTGAGAGCGTCCCTGGGGCCGCGTCGGTCATCACCCCGGGCGGCGCCGGAATCCGAGAGCCGTCGACGGACCCCGGCGCCCGCGGGCGGGCGGTCGGCGGTCCGAGGATGCGATACATCTCGCTGCGGCCTCCCACCTCGGCGATTGCCGTGCGCAGCCCGCGGCTCGCGGCGGCGATGCCGACCGCGGCGGCCACGGTCGAGCGCCCCACGCCGCCCTTGCCTGCGATCACGAGCAGGCGCCCGTGAGGGGCCGGCTTCACGCGATCGCCGGCGAGCGTGCCGTGCGGGCTCGCCCGAGCCGTCGCTCCAGCTCGAGCACGCGGCGCGTCGTCGGGAGCACCGTGTCGGGATTGAGGCTGATCGAGTCGATTCCGAGTCCCACCAGGTACTCGGCCATCTCCGGATAGTCCGACGGAGCCTGTCCGCACATCCCCGAGTGGACCCCGTTGCGCCGGCAGCCCTCCACCGCGAGGCGGATCATCTCCCTGACCGCCTGGTCGCGCTCGTCGTAGTCGAACGCCACGATCTCGGAGTCGCGGTCGACACCGAGCGTGAGCTGGGCCAGGTCGTTGGAGCCGATCGAGAAGCCGTCGAAGCGCTTTGCGAACAGGTCGATCAGCACGACGTTGCTGGGCACCTCGCACATGGCGTACACCTTCAGGCCGTCGCGCCCACGCTCCAGGCCCAGCTCCGCCATCCGAGTGAGCACGCGGTCGGCCTCCTCGACCCGGCGAACGAACGGGAGCATCAGGATCACGTTCGTGAGCCCCATCTCCTCGCGCACCCGCCGCATCGCGCGGCATTCGAGCGCGAAGCCCTCCTCGTAGGCGGGATGGGCGTAGCGTGACGCGCCGCGGAAGCCGAGCATCGGGTTGGCCTCGCGAGGCTCGAATCCCTCGCCGCCCAGGAGCGTCGCGTACTCGTTGGTCTTGAAGTCCGACATCCTCACGACCACCGGCTTGGGCCAGAAGGCGGCGGCGATCGTCCCGATCCCCTCCGACAGGCGCTCCACGAAGAAGCTCTCCCCGTCCGGATACCCGCGCGTCAGCCGTCCGATCTCATCCAGCGCCCCGGGATCGGCGACCCGCTCCGGATGCAGCAGCGCGAGCGGATGGGCCTTGATGTACTCGCCGATGATGAACTCCATCCGCGCCAGCCCGACGCCGTCGCTGGGGACCATCGCGGTCCGGAACGCCAGGTCTGGGTTGCCGAGGTTGACCATGATCCGGGTGCTCGGCCGCTCCAGGTCGGAGACCTCGGTGCGCTTGACGCGGAACGCGAGCCGGCCGTCGTAGACCCGTCCCGTGTCGCCCTCCGCGCACGAGACGGTGATCGGAGTGCCGGTCGCGATCCGCGCCGTCGCGTCGCCGGTGCCCACGACGGCCGGCAACCCCAGCTCCCGCGCGACGATGGCCGCATGGCACGTGCGTCCGCCGCGGTTGGTGACGATCGCCGCGGCGAGCTTCATGACCGGCTCCCAGTCGGGCGTGGTCGCGTCCGCGAGCAGCACCTCGCCGGGCTCGAACTCCCTCAGCTGGGCGACGTTCTCGATCAGCCGGGCGTTGCCGGCGGCGATCCGCTCTCCCACTGCCCGGCCGGTGGCCAGGGTCTCGCCGCGGCCGTCGAGCACGTAGGTGTCGAGGGTCGTCGCCGCGCGCTGCGAGGCGACCGTCTCGGGGCGCGCCTGCAGCACGTAGACCGTGCCGTCGAGACCGTCCTTGGCCCACTCCATGTCCATCGGGCAGCCGTAGTGGCGCTCGATCTCGATCGCGCAGCGCGCCAGCTCCAGGACCTCCCGGTCGTCGATGCAGTACCGGCCGCGGTCCCGCTTCGGCGTGGGCACGTTGCGCACGGTTCGCGTGGCCTCGCCCTCGACGAGCACCATCTTGACCGCCTTGTCCCCGAGCAGTCGCCGCAGCACCGTGCGATGCCCCCGCTCGAACGTCGGCTTGTGAACGTAGAACTCGTCCGGGTCGACCGCACCCTGCACGACGTTCTCGCCCAGCCCGTAGGCGCCGGTGACGAAGACGACGTCCCGGAAGCCGGACTCCGTGTCCAGCGAGAAGAACACGCCGGACGCGGCCAGGTCCGCGCGGACCATCTTCATCACCCCGATCGAGAGCGCCACCTGGAGGTGGTCGAACCCCTGGTCGATCCGATAGTGGATCGCGCGGTCGGTGAACAGGCTCGCGAAGCAGCGACGGCAGGCCTCCAGCAGGCTCTGCTCGCCATGGACGTTCAGGTAGCTCTCGTGCTGGCCGGCGAAGCTGGCGGTCGGCAGGTCCTCGGCCGTGGCCGAGCTGCGCACCGCCAGGCGCAGATCCTCCCCGTACTGCTGCCCGAGCCGGTGATAGGCCGCCAGGATCTCATCGACCAGGGCCGTCGACAGGCCGGCTCCGTAGACGAGCTCTCGGGCGCGCTTGCCGCGCCGGGCCAGGTCGCCCACGTCATCGGGGTCCAGCCCGGCGAGCGTGGAGCGCAGCGGCTCGACCAACCCGGCCCGATCGAGCACGTGGCGGTAGGCCTCGGCCGTGATCGCAAAGCCGTTCGGCACCCTGACGCCGGCGCTCGAGAGCTCACGGTACATCTCGCCCAGCGACGCGTTCTTCCCGCCCACGAGCGGAACGTCCCTGAGCCCGAACTCCTCGAAGAAGCGGACGAAGCGGCTCATGGCCGATCGGCCGACCCGCCTGCCGGGCCGGCGCTCAGCTCGGCGTGGATCCGCGCGAGCTCGTCGTCGACGGCGCGGCCGGCGCCCAGCTGCTGAAGCTGGCGGTCGACCTCGTCCTGGGGCGGGCCCAGCGCGGTCAGGTCCTCAAGCGTGCCGGCAGCCTGGAGCTCTGACACGGCGTCGGCTCGGGCCCTCATGGTCTCGGCCTTGTCGACGGCTCGCTGCATCGCGAGGCCCACATCGGCCATGTCGTCGCCGATCCCGGTCGCGGCCTCGGAGATGCGGACCTCGGCCTCAGCGGCTGAGTACTGCGCCTTGATCACCTCCTTGCGGGAGCGGAACTGCTCGATCCTGGCGCGCAGCTGCCGTTCGGCCGCGGTCAGCCTCTCCTGCTCGGACTCAAGCTCGGCGACCTGCCGATCGAGCGAGCCTGTCTCCCCGACGATCAGCTGCCTTCGCTCGATCGCCGTGCGCGCGAGGTCCTCTCGCCCGGCGGCGACAGCCTCACGCGCCTCCCCGTCCAGCCGCTGGGCCTGGCGGCGCAGATCCGCCTCCTGGAGCGCCAGGCGCTTCTTGGAGGTGACCACCTCGGCGATCCCCTGCTTGACCCGCTGCAGATCCTCCAGCTGGCGCTCATATGCGTAGTCGAGCGTCTCGGCCGGTTCCTCGGCTCGGTTCAGCAGGCTGCTGATCTTCGCCTTGACCAGCGTCGAGACGCGCCCAGTGAGTCCGGGCATCAGATCCTCCTGTCTTCCTGGTCGGCGCTCGCCGTGGTCTGCGGGCGCCCGAGGCCCGCGGTTCTCGGCCGCCGCCGATGACAAGCTCGCTGTGGTTGACGGGCCACGACGCTAGTGCTGGGGACGGAGCCGTTCCATCTCTCGCCGCACCTCCTCCTCCGTGATCGGGCGCCGTCCGTAGACGTCCCAGGCGTTGAGCACGACCCCGATCGCCCACAGCCCGGTCACCCAGGCAGGCCACGGATATCCGGCGCCGGTCACCGCCCAGACCCCCCACACGGCGGCGTTGACGACGACGTAGACGAACAGGTGCGCCCCGAAGTCGCGGCGCTTCTTGATGCGCTCCATGGCGGCGTCGCGCGCAGTCCGCTCCTCGCCGGGCGCGCCGTCCTCTCGCGGCTCGCTGCTCATGACTGCAATCAACCAGCGGATGGGGCCGGGGCCATCGGGGGGATGCCGCGAGCCGGGACCGTGGGTTTCCGCCGACCCTCCCGTGCGGGTCGGCGGCGACGCCGCCGTCGGCGTTCCAGTGCTGCCCCCGTGCCGCCCGCCCCGTCCCCGTGCCGCCCGGTGCCGGCTGCTTCGTTGCGGTCTCCGTACTTTGCCGGCTTTCAGAGTGTGGCGGCCCCGCCCGCGCCTGTGGTGGGCGCCCGATGGCGGGTGCGTGATGCGGGCGGATGATCGGTGCACAAGGTCGCAGGGAGATCGCGCAATGGTCCAGACAACAGCCCCCAGCCCAGCCCGCGGCGAGCCGTCGCGCGCATGCGCGGGTGGCGGTTGCCACGGAGCGCACGTGCGGCGCCTGAGGCCGCCTCGTGTCCCCATCGGGAGCATGAGCACCTGGACGCGGATCCAGGGGCCCGGGCCCGACCTGGTCGGGCCCGGGCCCACTTCCTTCGCTTGCCAACCGCATCGCCGCCTGCCCGCCTCGCCGGGCGACGGGTCTGTCGAGCCGCGGTCCCGGTGCGCAGCGGGTTCATCGGGTGCAGGGTCGGTCGGCTTGCCGCTGCCCCGAGCGCCGGCTTGCCGCTGCCCCCACGTGTGACGCTGCGGTCCGCGGCGCGCGATGGTGCGATCCGCGGCGCGCGATGCTGAGGTCCGCTTCGCGCCGGCGGGATCCTTGTCGTCGCGGTTGGATCGAGCCGGGATGCGCTCGCCAGGCGCTCGCGAAGGCGGCCTGCCGGCCACAATCGTCAGGCGGTGCCCCGTCGAGACATCCAGGAGAGCGCCAACGGGCGGGCCGGGTCGGCGGCCGCAGGCCCCTCGCTGCAGATCGTGGCGCGCGAGTGGACACGGATCGGGATCACCGGCTTCGGTGGTCCGCCCGCCCACATCGCCCTGCTGCGCGCGCTGGTTGTCGACCGGATGGGCTGGATGGGCGCGCGCGAGTTCCAGGACGCCAACGCGGCATGCGGGCTGCTGCCGGGGCCGGCATCGACTCAGCTGTCGATCTTCTGCGCCTACCGGGTCGCGGGCCCGGCCGGGGCGATCGTGGGCGGACTCGGCTTCATCATGCCGGCCGTCGTGCTGATCCTGGCGCTGTCGACGCTGTTCCTCGCCGGCTCGCCGCCGGTCTGGGTCCGCGGCGCGGGTGCGGGCGCGGGCGCGGCGGTCGCCGCGGTCGCCGCACAGGCCGCACGCGGGCTGATCGGTCCCAGCCTCTCGTCTGTCCGCGGCGACGCGCAGCGGACCGCCCGATGGGCGCTCTACCTCGTGACCGGTGGAGCGGCCGCGGCCCTGCTCGGCGGCTATCTCGTGCTCGCGCTCGTCATCTGCGGCGCGATCGAGGTGCTGGCCACGCGCCGTCCCGGGCTCCTGGGATCGCTTGCGGCGGCGGCGCCGGGCTCGCTGTCATTGGGCGGGGTCGGGGCGCTCGCCTGGACGGCGTTCAAGGTCGGGGCGCTGTCGTTCGGAGGGGGCTTCGTGATCATCCCCCTGATGCAGGGCGACGCGGTCCACACCTACCACTGGATGACCGCCGGCCAGTTCCTCAACGCGGTCGCTCTGGGCCAGGTGACGCCGGGCCCCGTGGTCGCGACCGTGGCGGCCGTCGGCTATGCCGCGCACGGGCTCGGTGGCGGCCTGCTCGCCGCGCTGATCGCGTTCGCTCCGTCCTTCTCGTTCATCCTGATCGCCGGCCGCCGGTTCGAGCGGTTGCGAGGCAACCGTGACGCGCGCGCCTTCCTCGACGGTGCCGGTCCAGCCGCGATCGGCGCGATTCTCGGGGCCGCGATCCTGCTCGCCGGGGCGCTGCAGGAGACCTGGCAGTTCGTGCTGCTCACGGTTGCCGCGGTCGCGCTGCTGGCGTTGCGGCGCGGGATCGTGCAGACACTGATTGCCTGCGCTGCGGTCGGTGCGATCGCGGCGCTCGCCGGCGCGTCCCTGCCCAGCTGAGCGATCCGGAGCCCGAAGGGCGGCGCGGCCGCGCCGTCGTCGCCGCGTCGTTCCAGGAGCGCGCGGTTGCGACAGAATGCTGATGCACTGCGTGCGGATCGCGGTCCGGCCGGCTCGGCCCAGGCCGGTGTCCGCGAATCGCGCGCAGCGCATCGGCTCGCGGTGCGCTCACGGCTCCAGCGCCTCATCAGACCCCTGCGGACCGGCTGAAGAACCTCGCCATGACTCCTACAGACTCGATCGCCCGCTCCGGCCGGAGAAGTCTGGTCCGGGTCCTCGCCGGCGCTGCGGTCGCCTGCTCGTGCCTGCCCGCTGCGGCCTCGGCGTCGCCGGCGGTGAGGCGCTCGGCCGCCGGCGACGCGCTCGCGTCGGGCGTGCTGCTCCAGCGCGTGGACCTCGGCCGCGGGTGGAGCGCTGTCGGCGGCCAGCAGGTCGGCACGCTCACGTGCCCAGGCCTGCATGTCTCCCTCCGAGGGGTGACCGAGACGGGCGCCGCCGTCTCGCGGCGCTTCTCGCATGGAGCCAGCGGCCCGTTCGTGTCCCAGACGGCGTTCGTCTATGCCTCGCCTGCCGAGCAGGGTGAGGTCTGGGACCGAGTGATGACCCCCGGCTACAGCCGCTGCGCTGCCGCGAGCCTGCTCTCGGGGGCCACCGGGCGGGTGAGGTTCCAGGTCAGCCGGCGGCAGCGGCTATCGCTGCCGAGGGTGGCGGCTCGCCAGGCCGGCTACCGCGTGGTCGGAGATGCCATCGCGGGAAGCGTCACGATTCCCGTCTACCTGGACGTCGTCGCGCTCGGCGCAGGCCCGGTTCTCACCGAGATCTCGGTCTCCAGCTTCGACCAGCCGGTGAGCCGGAGGCTCGAGCTGAGCCTCGCTCGGGCAGTCGCCCGACGCCTGCATGCCCCGCTGCCGCGTCTGCGCGTCGGTGGCTGATGCTGCGCGGCTGCCCGCGGCTCCTGATGGTGCGCGGCTGCCCGCAGGGGCTGATCGAGCGGCCTGCGGTCAGGGGCCGATCGAGCGCGGCTGAGCCCCGGAAGTCCGCGACGCGGTCGCTCAGCGCCCGGTGCCCGCTGGCGTAGCGTCCCGATGTACCCGCTCCACGTTCACCGACGAGCCTCTATCCTGGCCCGCGGATGGGGTCGAGCAGGAAGCTCAGGGGACCGCTCGGCTGGCCGCGCTGGACGCTGGTCGTCCTGGCGCTCGCTTTCGCGTGCGCCAACGCCGCCACGGCGCGCGCCGCGCTGATCTGGGGCGGACCGATGGCGCAGGACCGCGCCGGAACAGGCGCTGCGCTCGTGGTGCTCGCCTGCCCGTCGGCGAGCGAATGCGTGGCGATCGACCAGGGCGGCGGCGAGGTCAGCTTCGCGCCTGGCTCTCCCGCGCCGTCCGCGCCGGTGAGCGTCGATCGCGCCTCGCCGGGTGCGCTCGTGTGCCTCTCCACCAGCTCCTGCATCGCCGTCGACGCGGCCGGCGACGAGGTCGCCTTCGACCCGGCTGCGCCCGCGACGGCTCAGACGACCGCGATCGACCCGGGTAAGTCGCTGATCGCACTCAGCTGCACGCCCGACGGCTCGCTGTGCGTTGCGCTGGACACCTCGGGCAACGCTGTGACGTTCGCGCCCAGCGCGCCCGGCGCCGCGAAGGTCAAGCAGCCACAGTCGGGCCAGCTGTTCGACGCCGTCGCCTGCCTGTCCGATACCCAATGCCTGATCGCAGGGCTGTCGGGCGACTACGTGACCCTTGATCCCGCCACACAGTCGATCACGGGGGAGGCGACGATCGACGGGCAGACCCCGCTCACGGCGATCGCCTGCCCGTCCAGCAGCCAATGCGTGGCGTTCGACACCAACGGCAACGAGCTCACGATCCAGCTGGGCGCAGGCGCCGGCTACCAGATCCTCCATCTGGACCCGGGGAACCTGATCACGGCTGCCAGCTGCCCCTCTAGCTCGCTGTGCGTCGCCCTGGACGCGATCGGAGGCGTGGTGATCTTCGCTCCCGGGCAGACCGGCACGCGGACGCAGCTGCCGGCCGGTGGGGGCATCGATGCGCTCGCGTGTGCCAGCGCGTCGGCGTGCGCCGCCGTCGACGGTCGGGGGCAGGCGATCGCGCTGGACCCGGCATCCGTCGGGACTCCGGCCGTTGCCCTGGTCGACGCCCTGCCCAACTACTCCGACATCGCCTGCGCGGCCGCGACGGAGTGCACCGCCATGGACACCGGCGGCGACGAGGTCAGCTTCGACCCCCGCAGCGGTCAGCCGCTCTCCGCCGCCCAGGTCGATGCGGGCGGGCAGGGTGTGGCCGGCATGGCCTGCCCCGCCGCCGGCCAGTGCACCGTGGCAGACATCGACGGCGAGGCGCTCACGTTCGATCCCCAGACCGGCAATTCGGTCGCGCCCGCGATCGTCGATCAGAACCATGCTCTCCTGGCGCTGAGCTGCCCGGCTGTGGGTCAGTGCACCGCCGCGGACTCCGGCGGCTACGAGCTCACGTTCGATCCGCAGACGGCGGCCGTGGTCGGCCAGGCGGCGCTCGGGCTCGCGGGCGGAGCAAAGGTGGTCTCGCTGTCATGCCCGGCGACGACCGAGTGCGCGGCGCTCGACTCGGTCGGTGAGGTCGTCGTCTTCAACCCGCTCTCGCCAGCGCATCCGGCCGTCGCCCAGCTGCCGATGACGGCCGGCGCTGAGCTCGCGTGCCCCACCTCCGGGGAGTGCGTTGCCCTCAGCGTTTCGGGCCGCCGCTTCACGTTCGCGCCGGCGGACCCCGGCGCGGCCTCAGACGAGCCGCTCGCCGCGACCGCGCCGCTGGGCCTCTCATGTCCGATCGCCAGCTACTGCGTGCTGCTGGACGCGGCCGGCCAGGCGGTCGAGTTCGACCCTCACGGCACCGGCGCGACGGCCGTCACGACTCCGCCCTCCGGGTCGGCGGCGCCGACCGCGATCTCGTGCCCGTCCAACTCGCTGTGCGTGGTCAGCGACTCGACGGGGGCGGCGTTGCTGGGGGGAGCCGTGCTCCCGCCGCTCCCGGCCGTGCTGGCAGATCCGAGGATCTCGGGGCGCGCGCTGCCGGGACTCGCCCTGCGCGCGTCGCTCGGCAGCTGGACCGCGGGTCCGACCTCGGTGCAGGCGCAATGGGAGCGCTGCGATCGCGCCGGGGGTCGGTGCAGCGCGATCCCCGGTGCCAACGCGACGACCTACCGGGTGACCGCCGCGGATTCCGGACACCGCCTGCGGATCGTGGCCCTGGCCGCCAACCAGGCGGGTGCCGGGCCGTCTGCGCTGTCGGCGCCGACGGCTGTCATCAGGGCGCGTCCGGTGCCGCTGGCACTGATCGCCACGTCGCTGTCGGGGGTTGCCGCGGGCCGTCCGCTGCTGAGTCTTGGGATCCGGGTCTGGTCCCGTGAGCCCGCGCCGCGCGAGTTCACGGTGCTGCTGCCGGGCGGGCTGCGGCTGACGGCGAGAGGCCTCCGCGCCCGGCGCGCGATCCTGGTGCGCTCGGGCCGCCGACGGCTGGATGCCACCGCGCGTGCTGCGCGTCCGACGGTGGCGGTGGTGGCGCTGCGCCGGTCCTCGCGCGATCTGAGCCTGACGCTCTCCGGTCCGGCGCTGGCGGCGTCGGCGGCCCTGCGCACGCTGGCCCGAAGGCATCCCGGGGAGCTGGTGACGGTGGTCGTGCTGGCGCGTGCGGCGGGTCGACGGACGCTGCGCGCGAGCGTGCGCCTGCGAATCGGCGGACCGGTCCGATCGAGATCCAAATCCAGGCGCATCGCGACGCCGTGAGACCTTTCATGGCAGCATTGGCTCTCGTGTGGCGGCCACGGATCACCTCGGCGCGTTTCGCGCTGGCCGTGTGCGCGTCGATCCTCATGGCGCTGCTCGGTTCGGCGTCGGCCTCGGCCGCGATCGCGACCCCGTTCTCGCCCCCGGGACTCCCCGCGTCGCCCTTCTCGACCTGGTGGTTGCCGGACCCCGCGGGCGCACAGTGGCAGTACGACTGGAGCGACACCTTCTACAACCCTGCTCCCGGGACGGTGGAGAACGTCACCGTCCAGAGCGCCAGCGGCAGCTCGTTCGTGCTCGCGTGGCAGAACGTTCCGCCGGCGGGAGGTCAGGTGACCGATGCCGGGACGGTCTCCTTCCAGGACACGGACCTCGGGATCGTGAACACCAACTGGGCGAGCACGCCGCCGCTGGCCGGCGAGCCGATCCTCTGCGCCACGACGAGCCAGTGCGCCAACAGCCTCGCGAGCGCCTACTACAACGTGATCTGGGGCGCGCGTGACCCGGTCCTGCCGGAGCCGCTGCTGCAGGGGACTTCGTGGAGCGCAACCGGCGGCGCTCAGAACGATGTCGCGAGCGTCAACACCTACCTGGGCGAACGGTATGTCAGCGTGCCCGCGTTCCCCCGCCCGGTGCAGGCGGCCGTGATCCGCTCGGACATCAGCCAGGCGGGGGCGCTCGGCGATCCCTACGGCAGCGGCGAGCGCACCACCTGGTGGGTCTACGGGGTCGGACCGGTGAAGGTCGTTTTCGATCACGCGGGCGGCGCCCTGGCGCCGGTCACGACCGTGGAGCTTCAATCGACGTCCCTCAAGCCGCTCCCGCCACCCCCGGACGCGAGCTACCTTCCGCTCAAGCAGGGGATGACCGGCCTGTACCGGTTGACCAACAGCCGCTATCTGCGCACGCCGGAGGTGGAGCGGGTGACGGTCGCAAAGGTCCAGAACGCGAGCGCGGAGCTGACCGCCACGAGCGTCTCGGGCCCGATGCGCGTCAGGGGCGCGTACGTGCTCACCACCCGCCTCGCCGAGGGCATCAGCAACATCCAGGGGTCGACGTCCGCGGCGACGCTGCTCAAGTTCCCGCCTCTCGGGCACGACCTGCACTTCTTCACTCCCCTGGATCTGATGACCTACGGCTTCAACCCGATCCTGCCGGCCTACCCGCTGGCCGGGGACTCGTGGAGGAGCGGCAACGCACGGGACCTGCACGTTTACGGCGTCAGGGGCAGCACCACGATCATCGGCGTGCGCCGGGTGAGCGTCCCCGCGGGGAGGTTCCGGGCGCTGGAGGTGCGCAGCGTGCTCGCGCAGCGCGGCCACCCATTCGGCAGCGGCGTGCGGCTGATGTGGTTCGCGCCCGGCCGAGGGCTGGTCAAGCTCGTCTTTCGCCAGCGCGACCGCAGCGTGACCCAGGTCGAGCTGATCAGGTAGAGGTGGGCGCGAGGGCAAAGCGCCGGGCGGCCGCCGTGTCGCTCGTGCTCGTCACGCTCGTCGCTGCCGGATGCGGATCGAGCAGCGGCTCAGGGCGGGCGGCGCTCGCCCGATACATGGTCCGGGCGGAGCGGATCGAGCTGCAGATGAAGGCGCCGGTGGCGGCGGTGACCGCAGTTGGGCTCCGGGTCTCGGCGGCCGGTGGGCTGAGACCGTCGCCGGCACTGCAGCGCCGGCTGTCGACCGCGCTGGCCGGGCTCCGGGCATCGCAGCGCGGCCTCGCGGCGCTTCCAGCCCCGCGGTCGGCGCAGAAGCTGCGCTCGACCGCCCTGCGGCTGGACGATGAGCAGATCATGCTGACGCGCGAGCTGTCGCAGATGATCGGCTACCCGGCCAGGTTCCAGGCCGCGATCCGGCCGCTGCACGGCGCTGTGCAGACGCTCTCAGCTGCGCTCGCGCAGCGTGCCGGCCCCAGCGTGGCCACGATCTATTCGGCGCGTGCCGCGGCGCTGGAGGCGTTCACAAAGGTGGTCGATCGAATCGCGGCCCGCCTGCGGTCGCTCACGGTGCCATCCGTGTTCCTCCCCGGCTACAGGGCCGAGCTCTCCGCGCTGACCCGGATGGGATCCGCGGCCGCCGGGCTGGCCGGCGCGATGCGGCGCGGCGGTGCCGGCGGCGCCGCACCGCTGAGGTCGCTTCAGCGCGCGTTCCTGCTCGGCACCAGCGGCGCGGTCCGCCGCTCCGAGATCGCGGCGGTGCGCGCCTACGACCTCCAGCTTCAGGACCTGACCACGCTCGCCGCCCGGCTGCAGCAGGAGCGCCTGCAGCTCTCTGCGAGCGTCAGCTGAGCGGCCCGCCCCGCGAGCGTCAGCCGAGCGGCCCGCCCCGCGAGCGTCCGCTGAGCGGGCTGCGATCGCGTGAGCCTGCGCGAGGTTGAAGATCCTAAGGGCTCGTTAGCGCGCGTTAGGCCCTGACCGCACCCGCGCCGGGCCCCGCAGACCCTGTGGTAGGGTCGCCGCATGCCTCGATCGGCTGGGTCAATCGGGCGCCGATCGGCGCTCGTTCTCGCCCTTCTGCTCGCTCTGTCGGGCTGCGGCGCGGCCGCAGCTGTGGCGACCGCGGGTCAGTCCCCGTCAACGCCGCCAAAGACTGGGTCGCCGTCCACCACCGCCTCCACGACCACCACGCCTGCTGCACCGGGCTCGACGGCGTCGCCGTCCAAGCCCGCGGCTCCGCTGAGGGTGATGTGGTGGCGTCCGCGGTCGCGCGCAGGCGGCATCCAGCCGATCGTGATCCACTTCTCGCAGCCGCTGAGCGCGCGCGCGGTGCACGACCTCAGCCTGTCTCCGTCCGTGCCGGGCTCCTGGGCCCTGTCGTCGCCGAGCACTCTGCGATTCGTGCCGACGGGCGCCTTCGCGCCGTTCTCGACGGTCAGGGTGACGGTGCAGCGAGCTGTAGCCTCCGTCGCCGGTGCCCACCTGCGCCGGCCGGTGACGTTCAGGTTCTCGGTCGGCGCGCCGGCGCCGGCGCGCCTCGTGCAGCTTCTGGCCAGGCAGGGCTACCTGCCGCTCCGCTTCCGTGCCAGGGGCAGGCAGTTCAACACCCGTGCGGCCGACCAGATCGCGCTGTTCGATCCTCCCTCGGGCAGGCTCCTGTTCGACCCGGGCTGGCCGGCGGCGCTCCACGTTCTCTGGGCCCACAACAGCGCCGTGATGATCCGCGGTGCCGTGATGGCGTTCGAGGCGGCGAATGGCCTCACGATGGACGGGGTCGCCGGGCCCTCGGTGTGGAGCGCGCTGGAGCGCGCCCAGGAGGCCGGTCGGCGCTCCCCGGTCGGCTACTCGTACGCGATCGCCAGCGAGTCGAGCCCCGAGACGCTGACGGTCTGGCACGCCGGTCACGTGGTCGTGCGATCGCTGGCGAACACCGGGGTTCCCGGTGCGCCGACGGCGCTCGGGACCTACCCGGTGTACGAGCGCCTTCGCAACCAGGTGATGCAGGGCACCAACCTGAACGGAACGCATTACGCCGACCCGGTGTCGTGGGTCGCCTACTTCAACGGCGGCGATGCGGTCCACTACTTCCCGAGGGCGTCGTTCGGCTTCCCGCAGAGCCTCGGGTGCGTCGAGCTGCCGTGGGCGCCCGCCGAGCGCGCCTGGGGCTACCTGACCTACGGCACGCTCGTCACGGTCGTTCCGTAGCGCGCGCCCGGGGGGCGCCGTAGTGCGCGCCCGGGCGGCGGCCGCCGGCCGCCTGCAGTGCGCCGCGTGCGGCCTGCGGTTCTGCAACCGGCCACCGGGCGTGCAACGCGCCGCGGGCGGCCTCCGGCCCTGCAACGCGCCGCGGGCGGCCTCCGGTCCTGCAACGCGCCGCGGGCGGCCTCCGGTCCCCGCGGGTCTCGGCTACGCTCGCGCTGTGTCCGAGCCGCCGCATCGAGGGCCCGGCCCGGAGGGGGAGAGGTCCGGCGTACCGCTCTCGCAGATGACGACGCTGCGGATCGGAGGGCCCGCGCGACGGCTCGTCGACGCGACGTCCGATGCGGAGGTCGTCGATACGATCGCGGCCGCCGACGCCGCCGGCGAGCCTGTGCTGGTGATCGGCGGCGGCTCGAACCTGGTCGTGTCCGATGCCGGGTTCGAGGGAACGGTCGTCCGCGTGGCCACGCGCGGCATCCGCACGCGCGGCATCATCGCGGGCGCGGCGAGCCGGGGAGGCGCCGGGAGCACGGCGCCGGAGCGGGTGCGGCTGGAGGTCGCGGCCGGCGAGCCCTGGGACGGCCTGGTCGCGCGCACGGTCACCGATCGACTGGCCGGGATCGAGTGTCTTTCCGGGATCCCGGGCCTGGCGGGCGCGACACCGATCCAGAACGTCGGCGCCTACGGCCAGCAGATCGCCGACACGATCGTCTCGGTGCGCGCCTACGATCGCCGCGAGCGCCGGGTCGTGGAGCTGCCGGCCGAGCGGTGCGGCTTCGCGTATCGCGCCAGCGCCTTCCGCCGCTGCGATCGCCATGTGCTGCTCGGCGTCACGCTTGAGCTGGAGCGGTCGCCGTTCGCGTGTCCTCTGCGCTACGCCGAGCTGGCCCGCGCGCTGGAGGCGCGGCCGGGCGCCCGCCCGCCGCTTGAGCTGGTGCGGGAGGCAGTGCTGAGCCTGCGCCGCGGCAAGGGGATGGTGGTCGACCCGGACGACCCCGACTCGGTCAGCGCCGGCTCGTTCTTCATCAACCCGGTCCTCGGGGCGACCGCTTTCGAGGCTCTGCGAAGGCGGGCGCGCGATCGCTCCAGCGGCACGACGCAGGCGGGCGAGCGAGCGGGGCCGCCGGCTTGGCCGGAGGCCGACGGCGCCGTCAAGACCTCGGCGGCATGGCTGATAGAGCGAGCCGGGTTTCACCGCGGTCTCACCGACGGGCGGGTCGGAATCTCCGGCAAGCACACGCTCGCGCTGGTCAACAGGGGAGGTGCGACGGCAGCCGAGCTGCTCGCCCTGGCGCGGCGGATCCGGGCCGGCGTCCGGGAGGCGTTCGGCGTCACGCTGCGCCCGGAGCCGACGCTGGTCGGCGTGGAGCTCTAGCTGCGGCGACGCCGGTGGGCGTCGACCCGTCGCCCCGAGCCGCCCGAGCCGTGCCCCGAGCCGCCTGAGCCGTGCCCGAACCCCCCGACCCGTGGCCGAGCGGCTCGAAGCCGGACCTGGAGCAGACGCTGGGCGACGCCGCGCGTCGGCTCTCGCCCGCAAGCAATCGGCGATCGGCACCGATGGTGTCGACAGAGCCACCGCGACCACAAGCGACCAAGCGAGATGGATCCGACGTGCCGACGATCGCCCACGATTACGCGCCCGCTCCGACGCTCAGCGAGCTGAATGCCAGGCTGGCGCGCGACCTGTCCGGCTGGCCGAGCTTCGATGCCTGCCCGGTCTGCGGAGGATCCAGCGGGCGGTTCGCGGTCCTGCGCCACATGCCCTATGACCGGTGCCGTGACTGCGGGTTCACGTTCGCGAACCCGTACCCCCCGCCGCGGGTGTGCGACGGGTTCTACTCAAGTGCCTTCTATGGCAACTACCGGACCCTGGAGGACCGCCGGAGAGGGCGGGACCGGTACTTCAGCGCCAGCATGTACACCGACCCCCGCGAGCTCGCGAGCCTGATCGCCGCCTACAGCCCGGAGACGCTGCTGGACTACGGCTGCGGCACCGGCGCCTTCCTGCTGCGGTTGAGGGAGGAGTTCGGGATCAGGGGCGACGGGCTGGAGATCGGAGCGCAGGCGCGCGATGCAGCGCGCAGGTACGGGCTCCGGCTCGCGGCCACCGCGCGGGAGCTTCCCCAGAGCTCCTACGACATGGTGCTGCTGCTCGAGGTGATCGAGCACGTCCCGGACCCGGTCGCCTTCCTGGAGGGGATCGCCGGCCTGATCGCCCCGGGCGGCCGTCTTGTGATCACGACGCCGGCGGTCGACAACCCGGTCGCACGCTGGCTGCCGGGCATCTGCGACCACTACACCGCGCCCAGCCACGTAAGCCTGTTCACCGTCAGGTCGATCGACCGGCTGCTGCGCCGCTTCGCGCTCATCCCGGAGCGCCGCGTGACCGATCCCGCCCGCCACACCGTCCGCCGGGCGGCTATCTCCGCCCTGTACGGGCTCGACTTCGTGAGCCCGCGGCACGACGACGACACCGACGACTCGCTGTTCATCCCCACCCGGCTCGGCCGGCGGCGGGGTCGCGTCCCGACCCGCAAGCCGCTGCTCGGTTCGCGCACGGAGTCCGTGACCCGCCTCGCCGACCGCACGCTGGCGCGGCTCGCGCCGCGACCCGACCACCTCTACCTGGTAGCCCGGAGCGCGCCCGCGGTCGCGTCCGAGCGGTAGAGCTCGGGCCCTACGGGGTCCAGGACTCCGCCAGCGGCGTGACGACGAGCTCGTGCGTCGCGGCCCGTGTGCCCTGGTCGGCCAGGAAGCGGACCGCGTCGGCGATCAGCGCCGGGTCCGCAAGCTCCTCACGTGAGGCGCCGGGGCGCAGGGCTCCGCTCAGCGGCTCGATCCCCGCGTCGACGATCAGCAGCGCCACCTGGATGCCGTGGGGGCGAAGCTCGAGCGCGGCCGCGTTGGCGATGGCGCGGGTACCGAACGCGCCCGCGGCCCACAGCCCGCGACCCGGCATCGCGCGGCGCGCGGAGCCGCCGGTCACCTGGATCAGCGTCGCCGGTCGGCCCTGCGCGAGCATGAACGCGCCGCCGGCCGACAGGAACGAGAAGGCGCTGCGCGCCGGCGCGGCCGCCCATGCGTCGAACGCGTCCAGCGGCGCCTCGGCGATCGGACCGCCTCCGAACGGGCCGCCTCGGTCGCCGCCGTACGAAGCGGCCGCGTTGACGGCCAGGTCGACGCCACCGTGCTCGTCGGCGACCCGCCGGAGTGCCGCGCGGACGCTGCCGGGGTCGGTGACGTCGGCCTCGATCGCGAGCGCGCCATCCTCGCGCACTCCGTCGAGCGTGGCCGCCGAGCGCGCGGCGCCCGCGACCGCCCAGCCCTCGGCGGCCAGGCGGCGGATGATCGCGCGTCCGAGGTTGCGAGCGCCGAACACGATCGCGCTGGGCTTGGTCTGAGGATCCACCATCGCCGGCGCGATCCTATCCCAGGCCGGCTCAGCGCGGTCGCACGCCGCCGGGCGGGGCCACCACGACCCAGAACAGGGTCGCTGACGCGCGCCCTATGTTGCGCCAGCCGGCGATCCGATCGCTGTCCGCGACCAGCACCTCTCCCGCGCGGATCGAGGGCGCCTGTCCGGCAACGAGCACCTGGACGAGCCCCTCGGAGACCGCGACGATGCCGCGGGAGCCGGGCGACTGACCCGGGGCGCCGGGCTCCGATGCGACGATGTCCTGTGGACCCCCGGCCTCGCGGGGGCGCAGGCGAACGAGGTCGATCCGCAGCCCGGCCGCGTCCGGCAGCAGCGGGACGGTCGTCGGCGCTGCGCCGGCCCGATCGATCGTGCGGCGCCCGATCCGGTAGGGCTCCGGCTCCTCCCCGTGGAGCAGGTCGTCGACGGTGATCCCGAGCGCCGTGCTGAGCCTGGCGAGCGTCGCGAGCGACAGCCCCCGCTCGGCGCGCTCGGCCTGGGAGATCGCGCTGGCCGTCACCCCCGCTAGGTCGGCCAGGTCGTGCTGGCTGAGCGCCCGCGCACGGCGGACGGCGCGCAGCGAGGCCGCGACGCGAGCGATGACGTCCGCGGCCTCCATCACCGGTCTCCCGTTCTCCATGTACCAGTGCAGCACCGAGCCGCGCACCCGGCGCGGGCGGCCCTCTGCCTTGGCGATGCGCAGGTTCCGCTCGTCCACGCGCAGGACGCACTGCGTCACGGATGCGACCGTGTCGCGCAGCGCCCGGGGTCCGCGCGCGCTCATCGACCAGTAGGCGATCGCCCCGGCGTCCAGCAGCATCGGGCAGCAGCGCGCGAAGAACGCCTGCGCCGTGGGGACGCCCCAGATCGCCGCCATCTCGTCCAGCGAGTCGAAGATCAGGAGCCGCCGTCCCCGCGGGGATGAGACTCGCGCCACCTCCTGCAGCAGGTCGGCGGCGCTGGGCAGGTGCGTGCCCGGGCCGGCGCGGATCACGTCAAGCTCGGACCCGGCGGGAGGGGCCGCCGCGTCGCTCAGCGCCACGTAGACGCGTGATTCGAACTCGTCCCGCCGACAGGCGATCGCGGCATAGAAGGGCTCGACGGGGGCCGAGTCCAGCTGCCAGACGACGTTGTCGCCCCAGTAGAGCCCGCCGAGGACGGCATCGAGCGCATCGAGACCAGTCCCAACTCCATGCGCGGTCAGGTCGCCGTCAAGCATCGCTTTACGGGTCCTAGCATCGCACGACCTCCGGGCCGGCCGCAAGCAGCAGCGCTGTAGGCCGCTGGCCACGCCGTGGCGGCGGGTGTAGACCGTCAGGTGGAGCGATGGAGGTGCTACTGCTCAAACGGCCGCAAGGCGACGGCCCGGTCTCCGCCGAGCACGGTGGCCCGGTGCGGCGTCTGGCGACGCGGATGCACGCCTGGAGGCTCGACGTCGAGCTCGCCCGCGGCGCCTCCCCCGACATCGGCGTGGCGCTCTCGCTGCGAGCCCACGAGCTGATCGGGCACGCGATGCGCGTGAGCCTCGCGGGCGAGATCGGGCGGCTGCTGCTGGAGGCTCGGCGACCGCTGCCCCTGCAGCGATTCCATCTGGTCCCCTGCGGCCCGCACGTGCTGGCCGCCGAGCCGCAGCTGCGCGAGCTCGCGGCCAGGCTCGCGCAGCCCGGACCGGTCGCCGCGGGCGGCGTCGCGCGCGTGCGGCTGCTGCTGCGCGACGGCGCCGGCCCGGTCTACAACCCGGAGTGCGCGCACCAGCTCGGGCGGTTCGTGCAGGCCGCGCTCGACGCGCTCGAGCTGCGGCTGCCGGACGGCGACTGAGGCCGCCGAGCGCTCGTCGCCGAGGCGGCCTTCGCGGCGGGACGCCGGCTAGGATCTGCGCCGCCCGGCGCGTCCGCGACGCAGCGTCGCCTGCACCGGATCCCGTCGATGCGCCGTTCATCAGCCACGCCCGCCAGAGACGACCGCCGATCGGCGCCGCGCAGGGTCGCGTGAGCCAGCCGGGCGAGCATCAAGGCGAGCGCTCCGCCTACAGCGCCGCCGGCGTCGACTACGCGAGCCTGGACGCCGGCAAGCGCAGCGCCCTGACCGAGGCGCTCGCGACCTCCGGCGCGCTGCTCGCCGCACCCGGCGGTCGCGCGATCGACGAGTCTCGTGGGGAGCCGGCGTTCGTGTTCGAGCTCGGCGACTTGAGGCTCGCGTTCGTGGTCGAGGGTCTCGGGACCAAGTCGCTGATCGCCCGCGCGGTGGAGGACCGCCTCGGCGCGCGCGCGTTCGAGAGCGTCGCGTACGACGCCGTCGCCGCGATCGTCAACGACCTCTGCTGCGTCGGGGCCGAGCCGCTGGTGGTGGGCGCCTACTTCGCGACCGGCGCGTCGGGCTGGTACGAGCACGCCGAGCGGCAGGCGGGGCTGCTGGCCGGCTGGCGCCGTGCCTGCGAGGACGCGGGCGCGACCTGGGGCGGGGGCGAGTCGCCGTCGCTCTCCGGCCTGGTGGCCGAGGACGAGATCGAGCTGGCGGGCAGCGCCATCGGCGCGCTGCCGGCAGGCCGCTCGCCGATCCTCGGCGCCGAGCTCGCCCCGGGCGACGAGATCGTGCTGATCGCCGCCAGCGGCCTGCACGCCAACGGCGCCTCGCTTGCGAGGATGGTCGCCGGCCGCCTCCCGGACGGCTACCGGACCCGCCTGCCCAGCGGCGCGGAGCTGGGGGAGTCGCTGCTCACGCCGTCGGTGATCTACGTGCCCCTCGTGCGGGCGCTGCTGCGCTCCGAGGTCGAGATCCACTACCTCAGCCACATCACAGGGCACGGGCTGCTGAAGCTGATGCGCCCGCGCGCGCAGCTCGCCTACGAGATCGAGCGTCTGCCGGAGGTCCCCGAGGTGCTGGCATTCCTCGCGGCGCAGGCGGGGATGCCGCCGGCCGAGGCGTACAGGACCTTCAACATGGGCGCCGGCTTCGCCGTCTACTGCGCGTCAGGCGGCGGCGCGAGGGTGGTGGAGCTGGCGGCCGAGCTGGGTCTGCGGGCGCAGGTGGCCGGCACGGTGCGTCGCGGGCCCCGGAGCGTGGTGCTGGCGCCGCTCGGCGTCACCTACGCCTCGGAGGACCTGGACCTCGCGCCCCGCTGAGCGGCGCCGGGAAGGGGGAGCGCCGGTTGGTCCGGCCGCCCGGGACCCGCTCCGTGACCGGGTCGATGGGTGTCTGCACCCATTCGCGCGTCACGGCCCCGCGCTCGCCCTAACGTCTGAATCGACGGCGTGGGCCGACCGGCCGCGCCGGAGAGGCGCCCATGCCGCACGAATCCCGTCCCAAGACCGCGCCCGCGAGCGCTCCGAGCGCTTCGCACCCGGCTGCCGTGCCGTCCCCGGCTGCCGTGCCGTCCCCGTCCGCCCCCACGGCTCCGGCCGCCGCCGCGACCCCGTCCGCCGCGCACGGGGCTCCGGGCGCCACCTGGCCGGTGCTGTGGCGCGTGTTCGCCGCAAACACCGCCGTGTTCGTGGTCGCGGTCGCGCTGCTGGTGCTGACGCCCCTGGAGATCCACAAGCGGATCAGGGTCGACGAGCTGGCCGTGCTGCTCGCGGGGCTGGTGGCGATGCTCGCCGTCGACCTGGTGCTGACGCGCCGCGCGCTTCAGCCGCTGGCGCGGCTCGCGCGCCTGATGGGGACCGTCGATCTCCGCCGGCCCGGTCAGCGCGCGTCCGGCTTCGAGCGCTCCGGAGCGGAGGTCGCCGCGCTCGCGGGGTCGTTCAACGAGATGCTGGCGCGGCTCGAGGACGAGCGGCGTGCGAGCGCCGCTCGCGCCCTGGCTGCCCAGGAGGCAGAGCGGCGCCGGATCGCGCGTGAGCTGCACGACGAGGTCGGGCAATCGCTCACGGCGGTCGTGATGCGCGCCGAGCACGTGGCCTCGCGGGCGTCTGGCGACCGTGCCGTCGCGGAGCTGGGCGAGCTCGCCGGGATCGTCAAGGGCACCCTCGTCGACATCCGGAGGATCTCACGCGAGCTGCGTCCCGAGGCGCTGGATGACCTCGGTCTCGCCAACGCCCTGACCGCGCTCTGCAACCGGGTCGCGGAGTCGGCTCGGATCGGCGTGGGGCGCAGGATCCAGACGCCGCTTCCCGCGCTGTCCGCCGGGGTGGAGCTCGCCGTCTACCGCGTGGCTCAGGAGTCCCTGAACAACGTGGTCCGCCACGCGCATGCGTCCCGGGCCGACCTCTCCCTCGCGGTCCAGGGCGACCATCTGGTGCTGATCGTCGCCGACGACGGCGTCGGACTGGGTGCACCGCAGGTTGACGGTGGCGGGCTCTCCGGCATGCGCGAGCGCGCGATCCTGATCGGCGCCCGGCTGGAGGTGGAGGCCGCCCGCGACGGCGGGACCGTGGTGACGCTGTGCCTCCCGTTTGAAGCGGTGGCACGGTGACGGTCCCTCTCAGGACGCGCGTCCTGCTGGTCGACGACCACGCGGTGGTGCGAAGCGGGCTGCGGATGGTCCTCGACTCCGAGCCTGACATCGAGGTCGTCGCCGAGGCCGGCGACGGCGCCGAGGCGGTCGCGCTGGCGCTGCGCTCAGATGTCGACCTGGTGGTGCTCGACGTCTCGATGCCGCGCATGACCGGCCTGCAGGCGGTCGCCGAGCTGCACCGCCGGCGCCCGGCGATGCGGCTGCTGATCCTCTCGATGCACGACAACGAGCAGTACTTCTTCGAGGCTCTGAAGGCCGGAGCCTCGGGCTACGTGCTCAAGGCGGCAGCCAACCGGGAGCTGATCGAGGCGATCCGCGCGGCGATGCGCGGCGAGCCGTTCATCTACCCGGCCGCGCTCGCGGCGCTGCTGCGCGACCACATCGAGCGTGCGTCTCGTGGTGAGGAGCCGCCCGCCAATCCCCTCAGCCCTCGCGAGCAGCAGGTCGTCAAGCTGATCGCCGAGGGCCACTCGGCCGATGAGATCGCGCAGGTCCTGTGCATCAGCCCTAAGACGGTCGAGCGCCATCGCGGCAACATCCTGGACAAGCTCGGGATGCGCAACCGCGTGCAGCTCACCCGCTACGCGATCCGCGCCGGGCTCGTCGAGCCCTGATCCGCGCCGCGCTCCCGAGCCCTGATCCGCACTGGGCTCCCGAGCCCCGGGGGCGCCGAATCGCGCCCCGCCGCAAGATCCGCGAAGCTTCCCGTCATGCAAGACGTGGCGATGTTCCTCCACCTGCTCGGCGCCCTGCTGTTCGCGGCCGGGATCGTGCTCGTCGGGACCGTGTTCGAGGCGGCCCGCCGGCGGACGCGGGCTTCGGAGGTTGCGCTGCTGCTCGGCCTCGCGCGCGTGGCGGTGCCGATCGTGGGGCTGGGGGCGCTGCTGGCCGGCGTGTTCGGCCTCTGGCTCGTGCACCTCGGCCACTGGGGCTATGGCTCCGGCTGGGTCGACGCGGCGATCGTGCTGTACCTGGTTGCGCTTGCGCTCGGGGCCGTCGGTGGTCGTCGGCCGAGGCAGGCGCGGCTGCTGGCCGCCGAGCTGGCCGGCCGGGACGAGCCGATCAGTGACGAGCTGCGGGCGCTGCTCGACGACCCCGTCTCGCTCGCGGCCAACTACGTGTCGGGGGTGGTCGTGCTCGCGATCGTCGTGCTGATGGTGTTCAAGCCCTGAGCGCCGGTGCCCTCGGCGGCGCGCCGCGGGGCGTGCCGGCGGTTGCGGCCCCGGGCGGCTGTAGGATTGCGCTGGATCACGGAGACAGGAGGTCTCGGAGATGGAGCGAGCATGAGCCTCGAGTTGCTGGACGCACGCGAGACGGCCGAGGGGATCGAGGTCACCTTCGCAACGGAGCGTGGGCTGGAGACGCTTGAGGGCAGCTGCGAGGAGATCGCGCGCCTGTCTCGGGTGATGGCGCAGGTGGCGGCGCTGGCGGCCGTCAACGAGGACGAGCGAGTGTGGATCGACAGGGTCGAGGTCGGCGATGCGGTCGTCCATCTGGGGCTCAAGCCCGGCGGACAGGCGAAGGTGCGGATCGTCCGCCGCTGAGCGCAGGGGGCGTCCGGTCACAGAGGCGAGCGTGGCCCCGGCGCCTTCGGAGCCTGGCCCCGGGCCCTGGGGATTCCGGTCACAGAGGCGAGCGTGGCCCCGGGCCCATCGGAGCGCGGCCCCGGGCGCCTCGGCGCGTGGCCGCCCCGCGCGGTCGCGGATCGGAGCGACGGCGTGACCCAACCGGCCACGGCCCCCGCCGACACGACGGCTCGCTTCGAGGTGATGCCGCTCGGACGCTCCGACGCCGAGGCGGCGCGGCTGCCGGAGCCGGTGCG
Organism: Actinomycetes bacterium; assembly: GCA_021846845.1. GTDB lineage: Bacteria > Actinomycetota > Thermoleophilia > Solirubrobacterales > Solirubrobacteraceae > Palsa-465. The sequence goes on from JAJZWB010000001.1 coordinate 31,901, forward strand.
CCTGACGATCACCTGCTCGCCCAGGCACGGTCCCGACCACTCGGTCGGCTTCGGCGCCCGGATGCGGGAGCTCGGCCATGCGGTGACGGTGCACGTAGCGGCGCGGATGGTCCGGGACCGCGGGCACGTCGACGCGCTCCTTGCCGCGATGTCGAGCGCCGGGATCGACGACGTGCTGCTCGTGGGCGGTGATGCCGCTGCGCCGCTTGGCGCCTACGCGTCGGCCGTCGAGCTGCTGCCCGCGATCGCCGGGCACCCGCGCCGACCGGCGAGGATCGGGATCGCCGGCTACCCGGAGGGCCACCCGCTGGTCCGGGAGCGGGAGCTCGAGCGCGCGCTGCTGCAGAAGAGCGGGCTGGCGGACTACGTGGTCACTCAGATGTGCTTCGACCCGGTCACGCTGCGCGGCTGGATCGGTCGGGCTCGCGAGCTCGGAATCATGCTGCCGGTGCTGATCGGGGTGCCCGGCCAGGTCGCCGTCACGCGCCTGCTGGAGATGTCCGCGCGGATCGGCGTCGGCGCGTCGATGGCGTTCCTGCGCAAGCAGCGCGGGCTGGTCGGGATCGTCAGCCGCTCGGCGCCGGACCGCCTCTACGACGCTCTGGCGCCCGAGATCGGCGGCCCGCTCGGGGTCGCCGGGTTTCACTACTTCACGCTGAACCGGCTGGCGGCGACCGTGGAGTGGCACCGAGCCAGGCGCCGGAGCGACGCGACCGTGGGACCCTCCGGGCCCGGCGAGGCGAGCGCTCCGAACCGGGAGGCGGACGGGGTCTGAGCGCCCGCCGGCACGCGGGGCCGGCGGGCGGAGGGGAAACTTGTGCAAGAGGCACAGGAATCTCAGGGTTCGATCTGCTCCGGACGCAAGAAAATGGGTGTGGCGACGTGAGAACCTTTGATCGTGACTCGGCTTGAGCGCACAGCCAACCTGATCGGCGTGGTGGTGCCGTTCGTGGGCGTCCTGGTCGCCGTGGCGATGCTCTGGAGGCGCGCGGTGGACGCGACCGACCTGGCCGTGGCGGCGGTCATGTACCTGCTCACCGCGGCCGGCGTGACGGTCGGCTTCCACCGGCTGCTGACGCATCGGGCGTTCGTGAGCCACGCCTGGGTCGAGCGGACGTTCGCGGTGCTCGGCTCGCTCTCGGTCCAGGGCTCGGTGCTCGACTGGGTCGCCGACCACCGCAAGCACCACGCGCACACCGATCGCGAGGGCGATCCGCACAGCCCCCACGTCGGCCACGGAAGCGGGCTCGCGGGCCTGTGGCACGCGCACGTGGGGTGGCTGCTGGAGAGCCAGGGGCAGGCCGACTGGCGCCGCTACGCGCCCGACCTCTACGAGGACCGGGCGATGCGCGCCATCGGGCGCCAGTTCCCGCTGCTGGCGCTGCTATCGCTGCTGGTGCCGGCGGCCGTCGATTGCGCCCTGCACGGCTTCACCGCCGCCGGTGCCCTGCGCGGGCTGGTGTGGGGCGGCCTGGTGCGGATCTTCTTCGTGCACCACGTGACCTGGTCGGTCAACTCGGTGTGCCATTTCTTCGGCAGCCGGCGCTTCGACGTCGAGGACCGCTCGACCAACGTCGGCTGGCTTGCGCTGCTGTCGCTGGGCGAGTCATGGCACCACAACCACCATGCCTTCCCTCGCTCTGCCTTCCACGGACTCAGGTGGTGGGAGGTCGACCTCTCGGGTCTGATCATCTCGGGAATGGAGCGCGTGGGGCTGGCGTGGAACGTGGTCCGGATCGCGCCTGAGCGCCAGCGCTCCAGACTCGCGGTCGAGCCGGTTCGCTGAGGTCAGATCGGGCTCTCGACCGGGCGTCGGCGCTCCGGGGCCGGCGGTCGGCCGGATGCCCGACCGGTCGGGCCACGCGGCGCCGCCCGATCCGGGGTTCGGCGGCTCAGACCGGCGCGCAGACGGTGAATGCGGCGCCGGGGACGGCGTTACCGCTGATCGCCGGTCCCGGCTGCTCAGGCCGGCGCGCAGGGGTCCAGCAGCGGACGGTCGCACCGGTCCCCCGCCCGGCGTCGTGCCACCAGCTCGGCGACCAGGCCTGCGAAGCGACGGGTGTCGATCGGCTTGACGACGTAAGCGTCCGCTCCGGCGCCGATCGCCGCGTCGCGCTCCCCGCCGCGGTCGGACGCCGAGCAGGCGATGATCGCGCAGCGCATCGTGCTCCGGTCGGCGCGGCAGCGCCGCGCTAGGTCAAGCCCGTCGCCGTCGGGGAGGTTGAGGTCCAGCACGATCGCGGCCGCCACCATGCGTGAGAGCGCGCCGGCCGCCTCCTCCAGCGAGCCGGCCTCGACCGTGTCGAAGCCCGCCGCCTCGAGCACGCGGGCGATCAGGCGGCGGCCGAGCGGATGGTCGTCGACGATCAGCACCGTCGACCCGGCACGTCCGCGCGCCGCCCCGTTCGCGCCCCGCTCAGGTGAGCTGGCTCCGCCGTTCACCGCGCCGGGTGGGCCGCGGGCCGTGACGCGTGCCCGGGCGTCGCGCGTGCCCGGGACGCCAGGATCTCCCCGGCCTGGACAGTGGAGGTCGCCGGGACCCACGGCAGCCACGCGTAGAACGTCGATCCCAGCCCGGGACGGCTCGTGACGCCGACCTCGCCATCCTGCGCCTCGACCAGCCGGCGCACGATCGCAAGCCCCATGCCGCTGCCGCCGTGCCCGGCGCCACCGGCATGGAAGCGCTCCTCGAAGACCCGCCGCTGGTCGGCGTCGGAGATCCCCACGCCCGTGTCGCTCACCGCGATCTGCAGGCGTTCCTGGACCCGGCGAAGCGCCAGCGTGACGGTGCCCCCGGGTCGCGTGAAGCGGATCGCGTTGGCGAGGTAGTTGAGCATCACCTGCCGCAGCCGCGTCGGGTCCAGCAGCAGCGAGTCCGACTGGCCGGGCGCATCGAGTCGCAGGCGGACGCCGCCGGAGGCGGCCTGCGAGCGCAGCGTGGACAGGCACTCTCCGGCGATCGAAGCGGGGTCTGTCGGCCGCGGCGCGAGTCGCAGCGCGCCGGCGTCGAGCGCCGTCAGGTCGCGCAGCTCGTCCAGCAGCGCGAGCAGGTGGTCGCCGCATAGCTCAACGTGCGCGGCGCTCTCACGGCGTTCACCCGGGCACTGCGTGTCGGCGAGCACCTGCGCGAACGAGACCATCGCCGCAAGCGGGGTTCGCAGCTCGTGCGAGAGCCCCGCCAGCCAACGGGTTCGGACGTCCGACGCTCGCTGCAGCTGCTCCGCGCGCCGGGCGAGCGCGGCACGCTCGGCGCGCAGGCGCCGCTCGCGCACCGCCAGGGCCGTGCCGGCCGCGAGCAGGGCGAGCGGCGTGGCGCTGCTGCGGCTCGTCGGCATCGCGGCCATTTGAGCAGCGACGCCCGTCGCCATGACCCGTGTGGAGGTTTGATGGAGGATCGCCGTGCGGGTTCGCTCCATCGCCTGCAGCCTCGCGGAGCTCAGCGGCCGGCGGCCACGCGGGCCAGCGCCTCGCGCAGCGCCGGCCAGCGCTCGCTCAGCTCGCCGCGGGCGGCCAGCACATCGGGGAGGGCGCCGCTGCGGGCCGCGTTCTCAAGCATGGCGACCAGCTCCAGCAGGGGTCGATGGTCGAGCATCAGGGCCCCGTTTCGCGCAGCGTGCGCGGCCCGCGCCGCGGCTGCCAGATCCCCTGCGGCGAGCGCCCGGTCGACCCCCTCAAGCCCGCGCTCCAGGTCCGCGCTGAGGATCGAGACCACCGTCGCCAGGTCCTCGCCCAGCGCGCTGCTGAGCGTGGCCAGGTGGCTGACGTCCGGGTCCTGGTCCGCGTGGTCCACTGCGCTCAGGGCTGGAGGTGCAGAAGACGGCGGATCCGCCGCGCGAAGGAGCCGAAGTCGTTGTGGTGCATCGCGCCCAGCCCGGTGGCTCCCAGCAGCGTGATCACCAGGCCGGCCACGAGCGCGAGGACCGCGAGCACCTTGGGCCAGTGCGCCTCCAGCGTTCGCCGCCCGCGCGCGAGCCGGAGGCGCGCGTTGGGCCCGCCCCAGGTGAGCGTCGCGACGATCGCCAGCAGCGGCAGGATGAAGCAGAGGTTGAAGATGAGGATCAGGAACACGAGCCGTGTCACGCCGAGGTTGGCGCCCACGATCGCGGCGATCGCCGCGAAGTAGGGGAACGCGGTCGGCAGCTCCACCGCCGTGATCATCGCCCCGAGCACGGCGCTCGAGCGTCTGGCCGGGTTCAGCTCGGGCGTGTAGCTCTGGGCCAGCCGCTTGCGGTAGCCCCACAGGAAGGCGGCCACCGCCAGCATCACGCCACCGACGATCGTCTCGATCATGAAGCCGAGGCGACGCCCGGGATGGGGGACGAGCGCCAGCAGCAGCTGGCCGGGGCCGAGCGCGATCGCGAGCCCGCCGAGCGTGTAGACCGCGAACACGCCGACGGTGAACTCGGCGACCTGCCGGCGCGGATGCCGTCCGGCCGCCAGGTACAGCGCGGGGGCGATCGTCGTCGGGTTCAGCGAGTCGGCGATCCCGATCGAGATCACCAGGCCCAGGAGGCGGATCATGCGCGCACGCCCGATCTCGGCATTGCGGCATTGTCCACGGCGACCGGCTTCGGCATGGCGGCATTCTCCACGGCGACCGGCGTCGGCATCGCGGCATTCTCTCCGGTCTGACCACGGGCGCTACACTCGGCCAAAGCGCCGGCGCGGCGTCACGATTCTGCGCCTGCGCTCGATCACCCCTAGAGAGAAGTCGAGAAGCGCTAAATGGCCCGTGGAGACGTCCGGATCGCAGCAACCCTCGCATGCGAGGAGTGCAAGCGCCGGAACTACCAGACGAACAAGAGCAAGCGCAACAACCCGGAGCGACTGCAGCTGCGCAAGTACTGCCGCTGGTGCCGGCGCCACACAGCGCACCGCGAGACGCGCTGAACGCGCTCGGAGCTGCCCGTGGCTCGCAACCGCAAACGCCGGCAGGAGAGGCTGCCCGAGCAGCCCGCGGACGCCAGCGCTCGGCCTCGGTCGGCGACCGCTAGCGCGCTCAGGCACGATCGGCATCAGGCTGACGAGGACCTCCTGCGCGCCGACCTTCAGCAGGGCGGCGGCGATGAGCCGGCCTCCGAGCCGCCGGCCGGGGCCGGCGACGCGGAATACGACGAGTACGAGGCCGAGCCGGACCTTCGCGGTGACGACGACGATGAGCTCGCCGGGGGCCGGGAGGGACGTTCCGGAGGCCCGGGCGGTGGCTCGCGCGGCGAGGGCGCTATCGTTCCCGCTCGCTCGGCGACGCCGGCTCCCTGGCTGGGCGCGCGGGTGCTCCAGTTCCTGCAGGGGAGCTGGCGCGAGTTGCAGCGGGTCCAGTGGCCGGACCGACCGCAGGTGATGCAGGCCACGGGGGTCGTGATCGGGTTCGTGATCGTCGCGGGGCTGTTCCTCGGCGTGTCGGACTTCGTAGCGACCAAGGTCGTCAACTTCATCCTCAAGTAAGAGCTCCGATTCAGGCACATGTTTCGCTGGTACGTCGTCAACACCTACTCCGGCCACGAGAACAAGGTCAAGCACAACCTCGAGCACCGGATCGTCTCGCTCGGGCAGCAGCGTGCTGTGCGCCAGATCGTGGTCCCCACCGAATCGGTCTCCGAGATGAAGGACAACCAGAAGGTGACCGTCGAGAAGCGCACGATGCCCGGCTACGTGCTCGTCAACATGGACCTCAACGAGGACTCCTGGTCGCTGGTCAAGGGCACGCCCGGCGTGACAGGCTTCGTCGGGGCCTCCAACGAGCCGGTGCCGCTGACGCAGGCCGAGGTTGACCGGCTGCTGCACATGGAGCCCGCGGAGCGGCCGCGCAGCCGGGCGCAGTTCTCGATCGGCGAGTCGGTCAAGGTCGTCTCCGGTCCCCTGTCCGATTTCAGCGGCGAGATCTCAGAGGTCAACGAGGACGCGCAGCGCCTCAAGGTGCTGGTCTCGATCTTCGGCCGCGAGACGCCGGTCGAGGTCGGGTTCGATCAGGTCAAGAAGATCTAGAGCGGTCCAGAAGAGGAATCGAAGATGGCAAAGAAGGTGCTGACCCAGATCAAGCTGCAGGCGGTGGGTGGGCAGGCGAGCCCGGCGCCGCCCGTGGGCCCGGCGCTCGGCCAGCACGGCGTCAACATCATGGAGTTCGTCAAGGCGTTCAACGCCCAGACGCAGTCCGACGCCGGCACGGTGATCCCCGTCGTGATCACCGTCTACGAGGACCGGTCGTTCACGTTCGTGACCAAGAACCCGCCGGCGGCGGTGCTGATCAAGCAGGCGCTGTCGCTGGATAAGGGCTCGGCCGAGCCGCATCGCAACAAGGTCGCCAGGATCACGTCCGACCAGCTGCGCTCGATCGCCGAGAAGAAGATGTCCGATCTCAACGCCACCGACATCGACGCGGCCGTCAAGATCATCGCGGGCACCGCGCGCTCGATGGGCGTCGAGGTGGTCTGACAGGAGAACCGCCGATGTCCAAGCACGGAAAGGCCCATACCGACGCCAAGCAGCGCTTCGATCGCTCACGGGAGTACAGCCCGGCTGAGGCGATCACGCTCGTCAAGCAGCTGAGCACGGCCAAGTTCAACGAATCGGTCGAGGTCCACGTCCGCACCGGGCTCAACGTCCGTCACGCGGACGAGCAGCTGCGCGGCACGGTCGCGCTGCCGCACGGGCTCGGCAAGGAGGTCAAGATCGCCGTCTTCGCGCAGGGCGACAAGGCTCGCGAGGCGCAGGAGGCGGGCGCCGACGTGGTCGGAGGAGAGGATCTCGCGCAGCGGATCCAGGAGGGCTTCGACGACTTCGACGTCGCGATCGCGACGCCGGACATGATGCCGGTGGTCGGGCGCCTTGGACGGATCCTCGGCCCGGCGGGCAAGATGCCCAACCCGAAGGTCGGCACCGTCACGATGGACGTCGCCCGCGCGGTGAGCGAATCCAAGGCCGGCAAGGTCGAGTACCGGACAGACCGGACCGCGATCGTGCACCTGGTGATCGGAAGGCGCGACTTCGAGGAGCGACTGCTGCTCGAGAACTACGCGGCCGTGATCGAGGAGCTGATCCGGGCGAAGCCGTCGGCTGCCAAGGGCCGCTACATCCGCTCGGTCACCTTCGCGTCGACGATGGGCCCGGGGGTCAAGGTCGACCCGTCGCGCACACGCGACATCGTCGAGGAGCCCGTGGCGGCTTGATCGCCGTCGGCGTCAGCTAGCTGACGCGCTGCCGCCGGCGGCACGGATCGGGCAGGGGGCAAGAAGCAGCGCGCCGCCTGCACTAGACTCACCGCGCAGCAAGACACGCGCCTAAGACCTCCGGCGGCGCTCTCGCATAAGCCCGGAGCAGGTGGAGCTTGGATGTCCTGACCGTCTCGGTCATGCTCGTCTGACGCCCGCCGGTCCGCTGGGCGCCGGAAACCGCACAGAGAGAGCATGAACAGAGACCAGAAGACAGCAGTCGTGGAGGAGATCGCCGGGGAGCTGTCCGGCGCCGAGGCGGTGTTCGCCGTCGACTACCGCGGGATCTCGGTCGATCAGGTCGCGGAGCTGCGGTCGCGGCTGCGTGAGGCCGACGCGCGCTTCCGGGTGGTCAAGAACTCTCTCTCGGAGCGCGCGGCCGATGCCGCCGGGATGCAGGAGCTCAAGCCGATGCTCGTCGGACCGACGGCGCTCGCGTTCGTCAGAGGCGACGCGGCGCTGGCCGCCAAGGTGCTGAGCGAGGTCGCCAGGCGCTTGAACCTGCTCGAGTTCAAGGGCGGGGTCATGAACGGCTCGGCGCTCTCCGCAGACGACGTTCGGTCGATCTCACGCCTTCCCGGTCGTGACGTCCTCCAGGCGCAGCTGGTCGGGACGATCGCCGCGCCGCTGACCGGGCTGGCTCGCGGCCTGAACGCGCTGATCGGCGGCCTCGCGATCCAGCTGCAGGCGATCGCCGACCAGGGGCTCGTCTCCGGAACCGCCCCCGCGACGGCCGCTCCCGCGGCGGAGGCGGCCCCCGAACCCGATCCCCAGACAACTGAAACAGCCGCGTCGGACGCGGCGCAGTCCGACGACTAAGGAGGAACGATGACCACCACCCAGGAGTGGATCGACGAGCTCAAGACGATCTCGGTGCTCGAGCTCTCGGAGCGCATCAAGGCGCTTGAGGAGGCGTTCGGCGTCTCGGCCACGGCGGTCGCTGCGGCGGCTCCGGCGGCTGCCGCGCCGGCGGGCGACGGCGGCGGCGAGGCGGCCGAGGAGCAGTCGACCTTCGACGTGATCCTGACCGCCTCCGGCGACAAGAAGATCCAGGTGATCAAGGTCGTGCGCGCGGCCACCGGCCTTGGGCTCAAGGAGGCCAAGGCGCTGGTCGACGAGGCGCCCAAGCCCGTCAAGGAGGGCGTCGACAAGGCCGAGGCCGAGAAGCTCAAGGCTGAGCTTGAGGAGGCCGGCGGCAGCGTCGAGCTGAAGTAGCGCTCGCGCGCCGCGACGGCCGCAGGGGTTTCAGGAGCGCGCTCCGTGCAGGCACGGGGCGCGCTCTCGTGTCTGCGGACCGCCTCTGCTCCTCTCCTGCCTGGCGGGCGCCCTCTCGTGCTTGCGGGGGCGGCCCTGCTCCTCTGAGCCTGGCTGGCGCGCTCTCGCGTTTGCGGCCCGGCCCCGCGCCCGGTCGGCGTGTGTGGACCTCAGCGTCGGGGGCGGATCGTGTAGCCGAGCGTGAAGTAGGTGACCACCGGCCGCGCGGTCGCGGTCCCGGCGCCGAGCGTGACCACGAGGCGGTAGCGACCGGGCCGCATGGTCCGGTGCGGAAGGCCGTGGAGGCGGAACCTGTTGCGGCCGCGCCGGTCGCGGCGCGTGAAGCTGCCCACGAGCTGCAGCCGGGTGCACGTCCTGGCGCGGGTGTGGCCGTGGCGACGGGCGGGGGCGCAACGGGCCAGGCGCCGGACCAGGTAGAAGGTCAACGTCGCTCGGCGGCCCCTCGGATCCACGTAGCTGATGATCGGCGGCCGGCGTGGCTGCGAGCGGCGCTTGGCCCCGGTCGCGCGCGTCGCCTGGGTACCGGAGACCCTCAGGCCGGTCGCGGGCGCCGCCGGTCCGCTCGGAGCGGCGCCCACCGGCGGCTGCTGCGGCGCCGGCGCCGGGGACCCCTGGCCCGTGCTCGGGGACGGCATCAGCGACAGGACCTCCTGCGCGCTGAGCGCCCGGTCCCAGACCATCACGTCGTCGACCGTGCCCACGAAGCCGCCCGCATGGCAGTTGGTCCCGCCGCCGCCGGCCGGCAGCGGGTAGTCGCCGATGAAGAAGTTGTTCGAGTACAGCAGCCTGTAGACCAGCGGCCCCGGATCGCTGACCGCGGTCCCGACCTCCGCGCCGTCGACGTACAGGCGCAGGACGCTGCCGTCGAAGGTCCCGACGACGAGATGCCATCTCCCGTCCCAGACGCCGGCTCCCGCGTTCGAGGAGTCGGTGTAAACGGCCCCCTGCTGCCTGGAGACGTAGAACTCGAGCCCTCCGTCGGAGCCGGTGTAGAGCCCGTAGGAGGCCGCGGTGCAGGCGGTAGCACCCTTGGCGACGATGTATCGGTACACGCCTGGGCTTCCGAGATGCTCGACCCATGCGCTCACGGTCACGGCGGTCGCCGGCTCGAGCGACGGCGCGTCGGTGACCTGGACGTTGCCCGAGCCGGAGAAGCTCAGCCCTGCCCCGAACGGGGTTGCAGCCCAGGAGGCGTTCCCTGACAGCACCCCGCTGTTGCCGAAGCCTGAGGCGTCGTCGATCGTGACCCCGCTGCCCTCGTTCAGCGGCCAGTAGCCGACCAGGCCGCCGGGCGTCGCGGCGTCCGCCGCGCTCGGCGCGAGAGCGGCGACCGTCGTGAGCATGAGCAGGGCCGGGAGCACGAGGCGTGAGAGGTGTCGCATGACCTAACAACGCCGCGTGCTGTCACCTACCTCCGCCCGGAGCTTCGATTGCGCCCAATCCATGATGTCGAAGCTCAGGTTGCATGGCCGGCGGCGCGCCCGGCGGGGTGCCGGCACGCGCACGCGCTCCGGCGGGCCGCCGCGGCCGGGTTGCGGCCGCGCGCCGTTGCCCCTACACTGCGCCGGCCAGCCGATAGTCGCAGCCACCCGGAGATACGGTGCCGCGCCACATACGCGGCCGCCGCGGGCGGGGTCCGTGAGCGCTGAGCAGCCCTTGGCGGGGCGCCGCTTGCGTGTGCTATCTTCGTTGGTCGCGCCTGCCCGCGCCCGATGAGGCGGCGGGCCGCGCCAGTCCGCCTCCCTCTCGACCGCCCGAGGAGTCGCCGTCTTGGCAACCGCTCACGCACCCCGGACGCGCCGCAGCTTCGCGCGTCTGAACAAGGTCCTTGAAGTCCCCAACCTGATCGACATCCAGCGCAAGTCGTTCCTGTGGCTGACCGACCCGGAGAACGGAGGCCTGCGCGAGACGATCGACGACATCTCGCCGATCGAGGACTACACGGGCAACCTCGCCGTCCAGTTCGGCGAGTTCAGCTTCGACGAGCCGGTCGCGAGCCTCGCCCAGTGCCGTGAGAAGGATCTCACCTACGCCCGCCCGCTTACGGTCACGGTCGCGTTCATCAACCGTGAGACCGGCGAGATCCGCGAGCAGTCGGTGTTCATGGGCGACTTCCCGTGGATGACCGAGCGCGGGACGTTCATCATCAACGGCACCGAGCGCGTCGTGGTCACGCAGCTCGTGCGCTCTCCCGGCGCCTACGTGATGGAGCCCAAGGACCGCGAGAAGCAGGTCTTCACCGCGAACCTGATGCCGGCCCGGGGATCGTGGCTGGAGCTGGAGATCGACAAGAAGGGGCGCGTCTACGTCCGCATCGACCGCAAGCGCAAGCTGCCGGTCACGGTCCTGCTGCGCGCGATGGGGTACGCGTCCGACGAGGAGATCGCGAGCCTGTTCGACGGATCGCTCTACATCCGCAACACGATCGAGGCCGACCCGGAGGCGACGCGCACCGAGGAGGGGGCGCTGATCGAGCTGTTCAAGAAGCAGCGTCCGGGAGAGCCGCCGTCGATCGACGCGGCGCGGTCGCTGCTGCACCAGCTGTTCTTCGACCCCAAGCGCTACGACCTGACCCGGGTCGGCCGCTACAAGCTGAACTCGCGGCTCGGCCTCGACATCGACCTCGACACCCGCACGCTGACCCACGACGACATCATCGCCCTGGTCCGCGAGCTGGTGCTGCTGCCCAAGCTGCTGGGGATGCCCGAGGAGCCGGGCGACCCGGCCAAGGTCGACTACGCCGCCGAGGCGGCGTCGATGCCGCGAGAGCCGATCCAGGACCACCTGGACGAGTACGAGCACTTCGGCAACCGCCGCCTGCGGACGGTCGGCGAGCTGATCCAGGAGGCTTTCCGGATCGGCCTGTACCGGATGGAGCGGGTCGTGCGCGAGCGGCTCACCACCGAGGATGCCGACACGATCACGCCGCAGACGATCGTCAACATCCGGCCGGTCGTCGCCGCGCTGAAGGAGTTCTTCGGCTCCAGCCAGCTGTCGCAGTTCATGGACCAGACCAACTCGCTCGCCGGGCTCACCCACCGGCGGCGGCTGAGCGCGCTCGGCGCCGGCGGCCTGACGCGTGAGCGCGCGCCGATCGAGGTCCGCGACGTGCACCCCACCCACTACGGCCGGATGTGCCCGATCGAGACCCCTGAGGGCCCGAACATCGGCCTCATCGGCTCGCTCTCCTCCTACGCGGAGATCTCCGAGCACGGGTTCGTCACGACGCCCTACCGGGTCGTCAGGGACGGGCGCGTGACCGACGAGGTGGTCAGGGTCGACGCCACCCAGGAGGAGGAGCAGCTGATCGCCCAGGCGAACACGCCCATGGACGAGAACGGCAGGCTGATCGGCGAGGAGATCCTGTGCCGCACCCAGGCCGGCCAGTACGTGACCGCGTCGCCGGAGCAGGTCGACCTGATCGACGTCTCGCCGGAGCAGATCTGGTCGGTGGCGACGGCGATGATCCCGTTCCTCGAGCACGACGACGCCAACCGGGCGCTGATGGGCTCCAACATGCAGCGCCAGGCGGTGCCGCTGCTGGTGACCGACGCGCCGCTGGTCGGGACCGGCATGGAGCGCCGGGCCGCGATAGACACCGGCGACGTCGCCGTCGTCAGGCGGGCTGGCGTCATCTCATACGTGGACGCCGAGCAGATCGTCGTCGACTGCCCCGACGGCAGCCGTGACGAGTACGAGCTGCAGAAGTTCATGCGCTCCAACCAGGGCACGCTGATCCACCAGAAGCCGATCGTCGACGTCGGCGTCGAGGTCGACGAGGGCGCCGTGCTCGCCGACGGCTCGGCGACCGACATGGGCGAGATGGCGCTCGGCAAGAACCTGCTGGTCGCGTTCATGTCCTGGGAGGGCTACAACTTCGAGGACGCGATCATCCTCTCCAAGCGGCTGGTCCAGGACGACGAGCTGACGTCGATCCACATCGAGGAGTACGAGATCGACGCCAGGACGACCAAGCTCGGCGACGAGGAGATCACCCGCGACATCCCGAATCGCTCGGAGGAGTCGCTGCGCAACCTGGACGATCGCGGCATCGTCCGCATCGGTGCCGAGGTCGGCTCCGGCGACCTGCTCGTCGGCAAGGTCACGCCCAAGGGCGAGACCGAGCTGACGGCCGAGGAGAAGCTGATCCGCGCGATCTTCAAGGAGAAGGCGCGCGAGGTCCGCGACACCTCGCTCAAGGTCCCGCACGGCGAGGGCGGCGTCGTGATCGACGTCAAGACCTTCAGCCGCGACGAGGGCGACGACCTTCCGCCCGGGGTCAACGACCTCGTGCGCGTGTTCGTCGCCAAGAAGCGCAAGATCGCGGAGGGCGACAAGCTCGCCGGCCGCCACGGCAACAAGGGCGTGATCTCCAAGATCGTCGACATCCAGGACATGCCGTTCCTCGAGGACGGCACGCCGGTCGACGTGATCCTCAACCCGCTCGGCGTCCCGAGCCGCATGAACCTAGGGCAGATCCTGGAGACGCACCTCGGCTGGGTCGCGGCCAACGGCTGGTACGAGGACGGCTCGGAGGCTCGCAGGCACGCCACCAACGGCGGCTCGCGGCCCGACGGCCGGCCCGGGAAGGTCTATGTCGCGACGCCGGTGTTCGACGGCGCGACCGTCACGGACGTCGACGAGGCGCTGGTCCGCTGGCAGGACGAGCATGAGAAGTCCAACGGCCTGATCCGCATGGACGTCGACAAGAGCCGCCGTCCGGGGATGCGGGCATCCGGCAAGACGACGCTCTTCAACGGCCGCACCGGCGAGCCGTTCGAGGAGCAGGTGACGGTCGGCTACATGTACATCCTCAAGCTGCTGCACCTGGTCGACGACAAGATCCACGCTCGCTCGACCGGGCCCTACTCGCTGGTCACCCAGCAGCCGCTGGGCGGCAAGGCCCAGTTCGGAGGCCAGCGGTTCGGCGAGATGGAGGTGTGGGCGCTGGAGGCCTACGGCGCCGCGTACACGCTGCAGGAGATGCTGACGATCAAGTCCGACGACACGGTCGGTCGGGTCAAGGCCTACGAGGCGATCGTCAAGGGCGAGAACATCGCGGAGCCGTCGATCCCGGAGTCCTTCAAGGTGCTGCTCAAGGAGATGCAGTCGCTGGCGCTCGACGTCAACGTCGTCTCCGAGGAGGGCGAGCGCGCCGAGATGCGAGAGGAGGACGACGACCTGCTGCGCGCCGCGGAGGAGCTCGGCATCGACCTCAGCGGCGTGCGCGTCACCGACGGCGCGGCGGCCGACGAGAGCACCGAGCACGAGGGCGAGACGGTCGAGGCCTCCGAGGAGGAGGCCGAGGCAGAGGATCCCGACCTGGTCGGCGGCGAGGAGCTCGAGGACGAGGACTTCGCCTCCGAGGAGGACCCGATGCTCGAACCCGGCATCGGGCCCGGCGAAGCGGAAGGGGTCCTGGAGGAGGACGAGGTTTGATCCCGTCCGCTCGCCCCGGCGCCGGGACGGCCGTGACCGGGCCCGCAGGCGCAGGCAATCCCATTGATCGACGCAGGGGGCTCCGCCCCCGCACGGCGGGCCTCCGGCCCGTCTGACCCCCAGCCAGAGGAATCATCTTGATCGACATCAACAACTTCGACGCAATCGAGATCGGACTCGCCTCCTCCAAGCAGATCCGCGGCTGGAGCTCCGGCGAGGTCACGAAGCCCGAGACGATCAACTACCGGACGCTGAAGCCCGAGAAGGACGGGCTGTTCTGCGAGCGCATCTTCGGCCCCACCAAGGACTGGGAGTGCTACTGCGGCAAGTACAAGCGCGTCCGCTACAAGGGGATCGTCTGCGAGCGCTGCGGCGTCGAGGTGACGCGCTCCAAGGTCCGCCGTGAGCGGATGGGCCACATCGACCTCGCGGCTCCGGTCAGCCACATCTGGTTCTTCAAGGGCGTTCCGAGCCGGATCGGCTACCTGCTCGACATGGCGCCCAAGGAGCTGGAGAAGGTCCTGTACTTCGCCGCCTCGATGGTGACCTGGGTCGACGAGGATGCGCGCGCCCGCGACGCCGACACGCTCGAGGCCGAGGTCAACAAGGTGCTCGACGCCTATGCGGCCGAGAAGGAGGAGCGCACGCTCGAGCTCAGGGAGTCGCTCGCTCGCCGTGAGGAGTTCATCGAGACCGCGCGCACCGGCAGGGACTTCTCCGACGACGACCACCTGTGGGCCGAGGGTCTGGACGTCAACGTCGCCAAGCTGTCCGATGAAGAGCGCCAGAAGATGCTCAAGGACCTGCGCAAGTCATTCCAGGCCGACATCGACGACACAGAGGCCTACATCGAGGACGCGGGCGAGCGGATGCGCCAGGTCTGGGATCTGTTCAAGACCATGAAGCCCAAGGACGTGATCAACGACGAGACCCTGTTCAGGGAGCTGCGCGACCGGTTCGGCTCCCCCTACGGGTTCGGCGAGTACTTCCGCGGCGGGATGGGGGCCGAGGCGGTCCGCGATCTGCTCCAGCAGGTGGACCTCGAGGCCGAGGCCGCCGACCTTCAGGATCAGGTCAAGACCGCCAAGGGCCAGAAGCAGGCGCGCGCGGTGAAGCGGCTGAAGGTGGTCTCCGCCTTCCTGCAGTCGGGGAACAAGCCCGAGATGATGATCCTCGAGGCGGTCCCGGTGATCCCGCCGGAGCTGCGCCCGATGGTCCAGCTCGACGGCGGCCGGTTCGCGACCTCGGACCTCAACGACCTGTACCGGCGCGTGATCAACCGCAACAACCGCCTCAAGCGGCTGCTGGACCTTGGCGCGCCCGAGATCATCGTCAACAACGAGAAGCGGATGCTCCAGGAGGCCGTGGACGCGCTGTTCGACAACGGCCGCCGCGGGCGCCCGGTCACCGGCCCTGGCAACCGGCCGCTGAAGTCGCTCAGCGACATGCTGAAGGGCAAGCAGGGCCGCTTCCGCCAGAACCTGCTCGGCAAGCGCGTCGACTACTCGGGCCGTTCGGTGATCGTCTCGGGCCCGTCGCTGCGCCTGCACCAGTGCGGGCTTCCGAAGCTGATGGCGCTGGAGCTGTTCAAGCCGTTCATCATGGCGCGGCTGGTCGAGCGCAAGTCGGCCCAGAACATCAAGGCCGCCAAGAAGATGGTCGACTCGATGATCCCCGAGGTGTGGGACGTGCTGGAGGAGGTCATCCACGAGCACCCGGTGCTGCTCAACCGCGCCCCGACCCTGCACCGGCTCGGGATCCAGGCGTTCGAGCCGGTGCTGGTCGAGGGCAAGGCGATCCAGGTCCACCCGCTCGTCTGCCATGCGTTCAACGCCGACTTCGACGGCGACCAGATGGCCGTGCACCTGCCGCTCTCGGCCGAGGCGCAGGCCGAGGCGCGGATCCTGATGCTCTCGGCGAACAACATCCTCTCGCCCGCGCACGGCGCGCCGCTGGCGACCCCCTCGCAGGACATGGTGCTCGGCGCCTACTACCTGACCTACGGTCCGGGCGAGAGCGAGCTGGCCGAGATGGACCCGGCGTCCGTGAGGCCGCGGCCGCACGTGTTCCGCACCGCCCAGGAGGCGGAGTGGTCCTACGAGCACCGGGTCGTCAAGCTCCACGACCTGGCGGAGTACCGGCCGCTGGGGCTCGAGGGCGGCCACGTGCTGACCACCGTCGGGCGGGTCATCTACAACGACCGCATCGAGCGCGCGCTCGCGGAGGCGCTGGGGGAGCAGTTCGACCCCGGCACCTACGAGTTCATCAACCGGTCGATGCGCAAGAAGGACACCACGAGGATGATCGACGACCTCGTGCAGCTGTACGGGGCGCCGTCGATCTCTCAGGTGCTCGACGCGTTCAAGGACGTCGGCTTCCAGTACGCGACCAGGGCCGGCGTCACCTTCTCCAAGAACGACGTCCAGACGCCTCCCACCAAGGAGGAGATCCTCAAGCGCTACGAGGACGAGCTGATCACGATCGAGGCGCAGTACGAGGACGGCGAGATCACGCAGGAGGAGCGACACGAGGCGGTCACCGGCCTGTGGGAGCGGGCCACGAACGAGGTCGGGGAGGCGCTGTCGGCGCACCTGGACCAGCTCAACCCGATCGCCATGATGGCCAACTCCGGGGCCCGCGGATCGTTCTCCCAGATCCGCCAGCTGGCCGGGATGCGCGGCCTGATGGCCAACCCGAAGGGCGAGATCATCGAGCGGCCGATCAAGTCCAACTTCATGGAGGGGCTGTCGGTGCTCGAGTACTTCATCTCGACCCACGGGGCCCGCAAGGGCCTCGCGGACACGGCGCTGCGCACCGCGGACTCCGGCTACCTGACGCGGCGCCTCGTCGACGTCTCCCAGGACGTGATCATCCGGCAGGACGACTGCGGCACCGAGGAGTACATCGAGATGCCGGTCTCGCAGCTTGAGGTCAACCCGGAGACGCGGGCTCTGCGGCCGACCGGAGAGCCCAACCCGAACCTGATCGGGCGGATCGCGGCGCGCGACATCACGGACAGGGGCGGTCGTGTGATCGTCGCCAGCGGCAAGGAGATCGATCGCTCCGAGCTCGCCGACCTGACCGAGTCCTGGAGCGAGGAGACCGAGAGGGGCGAGGTCGTCAGGGTGCCGGTCCGATCGGTGCTCAAGTGCGAGGCTCCGACCGGCGTGTGCCAGGCCTGCTACGGCCGCTCGATGGCGACCGGCAAGCTGGCCCAGATCGGCGACGCGGTCGGGATCATCGCGGCGCAGTCGATCGGCGAGCCGGGCACCCAGCTGACGATGCGCACGTTCCACACCGGCGGCGTCGCCGGCGCCGACATCACGCACGGACTGCCGCGCGTGGTGGAGCTGTTCGAGGCGCGGCGACCGAAGGGCCTCGCGAAGATGGCGACCGTCGACGGCGTGGTCACGATCGAGGACTCCGACAAGGCGATCACCGTGGTGATCACCGACGACTCCGGCGAGGAGCACCGTGAGACGTTCCCCCGCCGCACGCTGCTGTTCGTCGAGTCCGGTCAGCGGGTCACCGTCGGCCAGCAGCTCAACGAGGGGTCGCTCTACCCGCACGACCTGCTCGCCTACGGCGGCAAGACGCCGGAGGAGCGGCGGACCAACACCGAGCTGTACCTCGTCCGCGAGGTGCAGGAGGTCTACAAGTCTCAGGGCGTGGACATCAACGACAAGCACATCGAGCTGATCGTCCGCCAGATGATGAAGAAGGTCAGGGTCGATCAGAAGGGCGACACCGACCTCCTGCCAGGACAGTTCGTCGACCGCTACGAGTACGCGCGGATGAACATGGCCGTGATCGAGGCAGGCGGCGAGCCCGCCCAGGCCGAGGAGATCATCCTCGGGATCACCAAGGCCTCGCTGAACACGGACTCGTTCCTCTCGGCCGCCTCCTTCCAGGAGACGACCAAGGTGCTGACCGACGCGGCGCTGGAGGGCAAGATCGACCGGCTCAACGGGCTCAAGGAGAACGTGATCATCGGCAAGCTGATCCCCGCCGCCACCGGGCTCAAGCGCTACCGGCGGATCGAGATCGAGCCCTCCGAGCCGCTCCCGCGCGGGATCGACGAGGTCGGCCTGCTCGATCACGACGACCTCGCGGCCGAGCTGGGGCTGACCGACGGCGATGCCCTGGCGGGCTTCGGCGGCGGTCTCGAGCCCGACCTCTCCGACCTGGAGGACCTCGGCGGTGGCGGTGGCGGCTCGGCGCTCGGCTTCGCCGAGGAGCTCGCCGACCTGGACATCCCGCTCGACGAGCCGGGCTCGCTCGAAGGCTGACGGTCGTGTCCCGGGGCGGCGGCGCCGCCGTCCCGGGACCCCATCCACCGGGGATCGCGCGCGCTCTGGGATCCTGCGGACATTTCCGGATGCGCCCGCGGCCGCTTCCAGTACTCTGAACCTCAGCCTAGGCCTCTACCGGGGACGTGGGGCAAGGCCCAGCATCGACCACGTCAACGTTTCGGAGCTCGCCGAGATGTCGTTGATCACGCCTGGGCTGAGCGCCCGCACCGGCGCCAGCATGTCCTCATATCGCCGTCGCCCGTCCACACGGCACATCGCCGTCGTGGCGACGCCGATCCTGCTCGTCGTCGCCGCCGTCGTAGTCTTCCAGTGGCGGTCGCAGGCCCATGCGGCGGATGCCGCCGCGCGCTCCGCGCTGGAGAGCGGGATCGGGCTGCTGGCGCTCGCCGGCACGGCTCTGCTGGGCGCCTCGCTGCGGCGCACGAGGCGCCTGCGGGACCTGTGGCTGCTGGCGGCGCTCGGCGTTGCGACGCTGATCGACCTGGCGTTCAACGTCCCGCCCACCTACCGGATCGCGGTCGACGTCCAGGGTTACGGTGCCCGTACGGCGCTGCTGCTGGTCGGCTCGCTCTGTCTGCTTGCCACCTCGCTGTCATCCGGTCGCCGGCTGCGGGCCGGCGACCGGCGGCGCTCGCGAGCGGTGGTGCTGGCGGCGCTCGGACTCGTGGCCGCTGGGGAGGCAGTGAACCTGATCGCCGGTCCGGTGGCGACCACCGGCGCGCGGGGCCGGCTGGAGCCGGTGGCCGTCGTCGTGACCCTGATCACCTGCGCGAGCCTGATGCTGGCCGCCGTCGAGTTCCTCAGCTGGCGTGGGCGCGCGAACGAGGATGCGGAGCTGCTGGCCGGCGCGGCCCTGCTGGCGCTAGGGGGCTCGCTGTGCAGGCTCGCGCTGCCCGCCCCGCGATACGACTGGCTGACGCTCGCCGACGCGCTGCGCGCGGGATTCTTCCTGCTGATGCTCACGGTCGCGATCCGGCTCTACCGCCGCGTGGAGGGGCAGCTCGCCCACGAGGCCGTCGTCGAGGAGCGGCTGCGGATCGCCCACGACCTGCACGACGGCCTTGCGCAGGACCTGGCGTTCATCGCCGCCTACGCCGATCGCCTGGCGAGCGCCTACGGCGCCGATCACCCGGTGGCGATCGCGGCCGCTCGGGCGCTCGCCGCTTCACGCGGTCGCATCATCGACCTGGAGGCCGTCTCGGCGCCCACCGCAGAGGCCGCCCTGCGCGAGCTCGCCGACGAGTTCCGCGAGCGCTACGGTGTGGACGTGGTGATCGACGCCTCCGCCGGGGCGGAGGAGCTGGATGGCGACGAGCGGCGCGAGCTCGTGCGGATCGCCCGTGAGGGGATCGCCAACGCGGTCCGCCACGGCGGTGCGCGCACGATCAGGCTGACGCTCGGCCCCCGCAGCGGCGGAACGCTGCTGAGCGTCGCGGACGACGGCTGCGGCATCGCCGAGGCTGGCGGGGCGAGCGCCGGGACCGGGCTCGGCCTGCGTGCGATGCGCGACCGGGCGAGCCGCCTGGGCGCCCGGTTGCGCGTGGGCGACAGCGCGGCCGGCGGGACCGAGGTCACGGTCACCGCGGCCCAGGCGCCAGACGCGGTCGCGCGCAGGCGCTCAGCGTCCTGAACGCCGCAGGGCCGGCGGGACCGAGGTCGCGGCCCGGCTGCCAGACGCGGTCGCGCGCAGGCGTTCACCGTCTTGAACGCCGCATGAGCCGCGCCGTTCATTGAACGCCACGGTGGCGCTGCCAATACTCGTCGGACCCGCGAGCGCCCGGGGAAGGCGCCGCAGCGACAGAACGTGAGGGCAATGTTGCAAGACCGCAGGGCTCCCTTCTCACCACGCCCGGCTCGCACAGCGCGGGGCCAGGTGTCGACAGGAACCGGGCGCCGGCAGCCGGATGGCCGCCCGGCCCGTGCACCCGGCGAGGCTGGCACGCCGGTGGACGGCGGGGGCGCGGTCGACAGGCCGCTGTCCGCTCTGGTCGTCGGCCTCGGCGTGATGGGCTCGTATCACCTGCGGATCCTCGACAGCCTGCCCGGGGTGAGCGTGACGGCGGTGGTGGAGCGAAACCGCGCGCGCCGGGAGGAGATGCTGCGCGGCCACGCCCAGACCAGCGGCCACGCGACCCTGGACGAGGCGCTCCGGGCGCACAGGTTCGACTTCGCCTGCCTGGCGGTGCCCGTCGGGTCGCTGCCGGAGTGCGCCTCGGCGGTCATCGCGGCCGGGGTTCACGCGTTCGTGGAGAAGCCGATGGCGCCCGGCGAGGAGCAGGCGCGGGACCTCGTGGCCCTCGCCGGCGAGCGGGGCGTGATGCTAGCGGTCGGTTTCGTGGAGCGGTTCAACCCGGCTGTCGTCGCGCTCAAGCGAAAGCTGGACGCGGGCATGATCGGTCGGATCGTGCAGATGCACGCCCGCCGTCTCAGCCCGTTCCCCAACAGGGACGGCATGGCGGGCGTCGCCCTGGACCTGGCCACGCACGACATCGACCTGATGCGCTTCCTGTCGGAGTCCGAGGTGGAGCGCGTCTACGCCGAGGCGGCCGGGCGCGAGCAGGTCGACGGCGACGATCTGATCTGCGCGACGCTGCGCTTCGACTCCGGCGCGAACGGCCTGCTTGAGGCCAACTGGATCACGCCCACCAAGGTGCGCGAGCTCAGCGTGCTGGGGGAGGGGGGCATGTTCGTCGTCAACTACCTGACCCAGGAGCTGATGTTCTTCGAGCACCCGACCCGCTCGACCGAGTGGGAGCAGCTCTCGGGGATGCGCGGCGGTGGCGAGGGGGACATGATCCGCTACGCCCTTGACCGTCGCGAGCCACTGCGGGTCCAGTGGGAGGCGTTCATCGAGGCCGTGCGCTCCGGCCGGCCGCCCGCCGTCAGCGGCGCGGATGCGCTCGCTGCGCTGTCGACGGCTCGCGCGATCCAGCGCGCGGGCGGCGAGCACCGCCCGACCGTGCCCGAGTACCGGCCGGCCGCCGTCGCATAGCGGCGCGCGGTCTGGTGCCGGAGGGCCGGTCGGGTGGTGCCCGGACGGTCCGCCGGCTGAGGGCCGGCCGGTTGGTGCCCGGACGGTCCGCCGGCTGAGGGCCGGTCTGGTGCCGGAGGGCCGGCCGGTTGGTGCCCCGACGGTCCGCCGGCTGAGGGCCGGTTCGCTGCCTGGGGGCCGGTCAGGCGGCGGCGACCGAGGCGTCGCCGGTCGCCGGCGGTGATTCCTGCATGCCGATCGCCTCCTCAAGCGAGCTCGCCACGCGATCCAGATCGCCCTCGGTCAGCCCCTGATGAAGCGGGAGCGCGAGCGTCTGGTCCATCAGCATGTGCGATACCGGCAGGTCGCCCGGCGCCGTCGCGCAGCGCTCCGTGAAGGCCGGCTCGGCGTGCATCGCGTAGGTGCCGAGTGTCGCCTCGATCCCGGCCTCCCGAAGCGAGGCGATGATCCGGTCACGGTCGATCCGCTCCGCCAGCGTCACCACGTAGGACTGGTACGGATGGCGGTGGCCCGGCGGCTGGGCCTGCGGGGTCACCCCGTCGACCGTCGACAGGCGCTCCGTCAGCAGCGAGGCAAGCTCCCGTCGCCGTTGAACGACTGCCGCATACCCCGGCGCCTGGGAGAGCCCGAGCGCGGCGTTGAGCTCGCTCATGCGGAAGTTGAACCCGGGCTCGACGAACCGGGACCGCCAGCCGCTGCGCTCCGTTCCATGGTTGCGCAGCCGTCGCAGGCGCGCGGCGAGCGTCGCGTCGTCGGTCGTCACCATGCCGCCCTCGCCGGTGGTCAGCGACTTCCGGGGATGGAAGCTGAACGCGCTCAGCGAGCCGAACGAGCCGCACTGCCGGTCCCCGATCCCTCCACCCAGCGAGCACGCGGCGTCGCACAGCAGCGGGATGCCGCGCTCGGCCAGCAGCGGCTCGATCCGCCCGTAGTCGGCCGGCAGCCCGAACACGTCCACCGTGATGACCGCCGACGTGCTCTCGGTCACGGCAGCCGCGAGCGCGTCCGGATCGATGCAGTACGTGCTCGGGTCCACCTCGACCAGCCGCAGCCGGGCGCCGCGCTGCAGCACGGCGTTCCCGGTCGCCGGGTAGGTGAAGTCGGCGGCGAGCACCTCGCTTCCGGGTCCGATGCCGAGCGCCGCCAGCGAGAGCTCCAGCGCGGTCGTCGCCGAGGTGACGGCCACCGCGTGGCCGACGCCGCACAGGTCCGCCACCGCAGCCTCGAAGCTCTCCACTACCGGTCCCTGGGTCAGCCGGCCGCTGTCGAGCACCCTCTCGATCGCGCTCAGCGCCGCACGGTCGAAACGCGGCTCGGCCAGCCGCAGCACGCCTCGATCGCTCACCGGCCGCGCTCCCCTCGCCGGCGCCTGATCCGCGCCGGGACGCCGTACGCGACCGCGCCCGGCGGCACGTGGCCGGTCACCACCGCGCCGGCCCCGATCTGAGCGCCGGCGCCGATCCTCGCTCCGGGCAGCAGGATCGCGCCGATGCCGATGTCGGAGCCGCCGCCGACGTCGATCGGGGCGAACCGTAGGGGCGCGTCGATGATAGGGCCCGGCGGCGGAGTCTCGGCGTGCGTTGAGGTGAGCATCATCACGCGCGGTCCGATGCCGGCACGGCTGCCGATCCTGATCCCGCCGGCGCTGTGCAGGTAGCAGTCGGGTCCGATCCAGGCCTCCGGACCGACGTGCAGCTCGCCGCGCGTGTCGCCGATCAGCATCGCGCGGTGACCGACGTACACCCCGTCGGCGAGATGCACGTGCGCCGGATTGAAGATCAGCACCCCCTCCTCGATCACGACGCCGTCGCCGAGGGTTCCGAGCTGCCCGGGTTGATAGCGGCCGCTGCCGTGCGAGCGCGGCCGCACGGCTAGCGGGCGCAAGACGACGCCATCCTCCAGGCGGGCCGCGCCCGCTCGTCCGGCGATCTCACCCTGGCTCGCTGTCACCGTCTCACCCTGCCCCTTCGCGTATCGCGTGGCGCCGATCGCACGGTCCGCCCGGCGCACGGCTCATCCGCGTCGATCAACGCAAGGACGCCGGCGGGCCTTGCGTTCTGTCGACGTGGACAGGCAGCCGACCAGGGCGCAATGGCGGGAGTTCGCCGCTCGCAGGCGGCGCACGCCCAGGCCGGGCGCGGGCTCCGAGCACCGTCGGCTGCCTGAGTTCGGCCTGGAGGGCTACGCCGATCTGATCGGCCGCGTGCGAGACGCCGGATACCTGTTCGCGCCGGCCGGGGAGATGCGCTCCGAGGTGCGGCGGCGCACCTTCTACCTGCGCCACGACATCGACCTGCACCTCCTGCACGTCGACCGCATGGCGGAGGTCGAGGCCGGGCTCGGAGCGCGCGCGACCTACTACGTCGCGCTGACCCAGCAGTACAACGTCCTCAGTGCGGAGAACGTCGCGATCCTCCACCGGCTCGTTGCGCTCGGACACCAGGTCGGCCTGCACTACGACCTGGTCTGCTACCCGTCGGACCCCGACGCGGCCCTTGAGCGCCTGGACTGGGAGGTCGGCGTGCTCGCGCGGTGCTGCGGCGCCGAGGTCAGCTCCATCTGCATGCACCAGCCGCACACCGGCCTGGAGAACCTGTTCGCGATCGGTGGTCGCTACCTCAACCCGCACGATCCGCGCCTGGCCAGGGGGCTCGTGTACGTGAGCGACAGCTGTCGCGCCTGGCGCGACGAGACCCTGCTGCGCTGCCTCGGCAGCGACCCTCCGGATCGCGTCATGCTCAACACCCACCCCGAGCTGTGGCTCGACGCGTCGATCCTGGAGCGCGAGCGCTACCTGGACGGGGTGGTGATGCCCAACGCCACCCGGCAGGCGAGCCTCTACCTCGACGGGACCGTCAGGGAGCTGTGGCGCAATCACGCGGGGGGGCGCGTCCACGACGCCCGCGTGCTCGGAGCCCGCGAGCGCGCCTGAGAGGGTGGCTCGGCTCGTGCCGCGAGCAGCGGGCGCTGCGCGGCGTTGCTCGTGTGAGATCCCGTCGCGTGGCGTCGGGGCCGACTGGTCTTTGAGCATGGTGAGCAAAGGAGACTCGCGTGGATCTGAGGGGTAAGCGCCTAGTCGCGATCGGGGGGGCCGGGCTGATCGGATCCCATACGGTCGATGCCCTGCTTGAGCACGACGTCGCAGAGGTGGTCGTCTACGACAACTTCCTGCGCGGCAGCGAGGACAACCTCGCCGAAGCGCTGCGCGACCCCAGGGTCACGATCCACGACGCCGGCGGTGACATCCTGCACACCGACATCCTCGCCAGGGCGCTGAAGGGCGCCGACGGGGTGTTCCACTTCGCGGCGCTGTGGCTGCTCCAGTGCTACGAGTTCCCGCGGGCGGCGTTCGAGGTCAACGTCCGCGGCACGTTCAACGTGTTCGAGGCCTGCATCGACGCCGGCGTGCAGCGGCTCGTCTACTCGTCGTCGGCCTCGGTCTACGGCGATGCCGTGCAGCAGCCGATGACCGAGGAGCACCCGTTCAACTTCACCGACTTCTACGGCGCCACGAAGGTCGTCGGCGAGGCCATGGCCAGGGCGCTTTACGGCAGGTACTCGCTGCCGTACGTCGGGCTTCGCTACATGAACGTCTACGGGCCACGCCAGGACTATCACGGCGCCTACATCGCCGTCATCATGAAGATGCTCGATGCGATCGATCGAGGCGAGCCGATCGTGATCTACGGCGACGGCAGCCAGGCCTACGATTTCGTGTACGTCGGAGACTGCGCGCAGGCCAACGTGCGCGCCATGTCGGCCGACACGGTCGATCGCAGCTACAACGTGTGCACGGGACGCCGGACGTCGATTCGCGAGCTGGCTGACATGGTTCTGGAGCTCACCGACTCCGACGTCGGGATCCGGTTCGAGGCGTCCGGGTTGACGTTCGTCAAGAACCGGATCGGCTCGACCGAGCGCGCCAGGGACGAGATCGGCTTCGAGGCCCGCGTCCCCCTCCGGGAGGGGCTGAGAGCCCTGATCGACTGGCGCCGGGAGCACCGCGAGCAGGTCGCGGAGCGCCGCAACAGGGCTCGACTGACGGCCTAGCCCACGCTCCGTGTGGCGGTCCTGAGGCGACGAGCGGAGCCCTCGCGTGGTCCCGGCAATGGAGCCCCCCGCGACGGAGGCGGTGGACGGGCCGGACCGGCCTCGCCTGGTTCTCTTCCGCTGGCTGCGGCCGGGGCTGCCTCCGTTCATCAGCCAGCATCTCGACGAGCACGTCAGGTGCCTGCGCCACCACTTCGACGTGGTGGTGATCGGGGAGGACTGCGACTACGGAGAGGTCTGCGAGCGTCACCGCCCCGACCTGGCTGTGTTCGAGTCAGGCGTCTACGCCGGGCCGCGGCGGATCACGGGGACGTCGTCCTGCCCGGACGTGCCCAAGATCGGCTTCTGCAACGCGGACGCCTACTGCGCCACGCGCTCGGTGTTCCTCTCCGACATGGAGCGCTGGGGGGTCGAGACGTTCTTCACGCTGGCCGTGGCGATGCCCGAGTACACGCCTGAGATCGCCGACCGACTGTTCCTGTGGCCGAACTTCGTCGATCCCGGCGTCTATCGCGACTACGGGCAGGCGAAGAACATCCCGATCCTGTTCACCGGCAGCCAGGCGCCCCACTACCCGTGGCGCAGCAGGATCCACGGCATCGTCGCGCCGCGCTTCCCCTGTCTCACCACTCCTCACGCCGGCTGGTTCGACGACTCTGCGGCGGGGAACATGATCCAGGGCTCGGGCTACGCCAGGCTCCTGAACGCGGCGATGATCGCCCCCACCTGCGGGACGATCGCCCGTGACTTGATCCGCAAGCACTTCGAGATCCCGGCATCGCGCACCTGCCTGGTGACTGAGCGCACGGCCTCGGTCGAGGCCGCCGGCTTCGTGGACATGGAGAACGCGGTGTTCGCCGACCAGGGCGACGTCGTCGACAAGCTCCAGTTCCTCTTCTCCCACCCCGACGAGCTGCGGCGAATCACCGACGCCGGCTTCAAGCTGGCCCACTCGCGCCACACGATGGCCCAGCGTGACCAGATGCTCCAGTGGCTGAGGCTGCACCGGGCGGCGCGACCGGGGCAGCGGATCGTTCAGACCGGCCCGTTCGAGCCGCTGCGGCTGATCGACGCCGCCGGCGGGCGGGGCAACACGCCGCCGCTCAGCGGCGGCCTGGATCGCGCGCTGCTGCGGGAGGGGGAGAGGCTGCTCGACCGCGGGCGACTGCAGGATGCCGAGACCATGTTCCTGCGCTGCCTCAACTACCACTTCATGCCCGAGCCGGTGCTCGGCCTCACCAGGCGCCATCTCCACGGGGGCGACCCGCGTGAGGCGATCCGGTGGGTGACAAGGTCGATCGAGCGCGGTCTGGTGCACCATCAGGCTCAGGACCCCGATCCGGTCGAGTGGGCGTACTTCGTCAGGGCCCTGATCTGCGCCGGGCGGCTCGACGCCGCCGCCGAGCGCGCGCAGCAGTTCCCGCGGCTGCGCCACCTGGAGCTGGAGCGGATCCGGTGGGCTCTGTCGGTGCTGAGAGGGGACGCCGGTCGGGCGCCGGCGCCTCCCGAGCAGTCCGCCGGACGGCCCAGCGTCCACGCGCTCCCGAGGCTCGATGCGCGACGCTGGCTGGCGGACCTTGACTCGATGCTTCGAGCCTGCGGCCGCGCCGAGCTGGCCGATTCGCTGGCGGCGGGAGTGCCGGCGCGTCGCCCGGCGTCCGGAGCTGATGCCCTCGCCGACGCGGTCACGGCGCTCGCGAATCGCCGGCGCGGCCTCGACGCGGTGCCGCTGGTGCCGGACCTCCCGCACGTGCGGCTGCGCAGGAGGCTCGGGCGCAGCCGGCGGGCGCGTCGTGACAGGGCCGACGCCGGATCGCCGCGCGGCGCGATCCGGCAGCTGGCGCAGCGGGAGGACCTGCACAGCGCCCTGCTGCTGCGCGCCTCCGCGAGCTCGTGGAGCACCCGTGCGCTGCTGGACGGCCTGAGCTCGAATCCCAACAGCCCTGAGATCGTCTGGGTGGACGAGGCCACTCCGATCCTGCGGGCCGGCCGCTCTCGCCATCCCGGCAGGCGCGTCCCGTGGCGTGGCATGTTCGCCGAGGACGACCCGGGGTGCGCCGTGCGGTTCGACCTGGTGGCGGTGGGCGCCGGTGGCGGCTCACCGCGGGTCGAGGAGCGCGGGGCGCTCCAGGCCGCCCGCTTCCTGGTCCTGACAGGCATAAACAGTGCGCCGATGCACCTGGTCCACGCGTCTCTGATCGAGGACGAGGGATACGCGCTGGTGACCCATCATCCGTCGCGCGACAACGGCTGCTCGGTGTTCCGGCGCCTGCTCGGCTAGGCGTCGGTCCCGGGTCTCGGCTGGGGTTCGGTCCCGGGTCCTGGCCGGGGTTCGGTCCCGGGTCTCGGCTGGGGTTCGGTCCCGGGTCCTGGCCGGGGTTCGGTCCCGGGTCTCGGCTGGGGTTCGGTCCCCGCGTCTCGGCCGGGGCGCCGATCTCACAGCTCGCCGGTGCGCCGCCACCACCAGCGCCGCGCCTCCAGCCGGGCGCGCCGGGTAGCGGCGGCGGCGAGTGAGCTCACGCGCGGGGGGATGCGGTCCTCGCCAACCGCTCGCCGACGGGCGAGGGCCGACCAGGCCGGCAGCTCGGCGGCCCCGGGCCAGGTCTCGACCGCGAACTCGATGAAACCCTCGACGCTGTCGGCGCCGCGCCCCGCGCGCCCCCGATCGTGGGCGTGGCATGCGCGGACCAGCGACTCGCTGGCCAGCGCGCGCCGCGCGGTGTCGTGGAGGTCGGCGGCGCCGTCCAGCCATCCGGCCCGCTCGGCGAACGCGGCGTCGAACGCGGCTCGCCTCGCGCGCAGGTCGAACAGCTGGCCGGTGTGCATCGTGCGCTGCATGCTGTCCGGGTGGACCCGGTAGTAGCCCTGCACAGGGCCGTTGACGCGGCCGACGTCGCCGATCGAGGCCAGCACGAGCCACATGTGCAGGTCCGACGTGTGGGGCAGGTCGACCCGCACCGGCGCGGCCCGGCGCACCGTCTCCGTGCGCATCACCACCTCTGGCTGGCTGATCACGTTGCCGGGGCTGCGGCACCGCCTGGCGATCCACTCGCGTCCCGCCCAGATCGACCAGCTGCGGGTCGCGGACCGGCCGGCTCGCGGAACCCCGGCCTCGAAGTGGCGCGGGCGGCCGTAGACGAAGGCGATCTCCGGATCGGAGTCGAGCAGCGCCGTCGCGCGACCGAGCGCTCCGGGCGCGAGCATGTCGTCGGCGTCCAGCTTGACGACGTACTCGGTCTCGACCCGCTCCAGGCCCTCGTTGACGGACGGGATCATCCCCCGGTTGCGCTCGTGGCGGATCACCTCCACGCGTGAGTCGGAGCCCGACAGCGCGGCGGTGACGTAGGGCGTCCCGTCGGTGGAGCAGTCGTCGATCACGATCGCCCGCACGTCGACGTGCTCCTGTCCCAGGACGCTGGCGACGCAGTCGCCGAGGAAGCGCGCGTAGTTGTGCGCGGGGATCACCGCCGTGACCGAAGGGCGGCCCCCCGGCGCCGACGGCACCGGCCGCAGGACGCGCTTGCCGCCGGTGCTCGCTAGCAGCGCCGTCGTCGAATGGCGGGGCGCGGCCGTCGGCGGGCCGGGCGGTCGCTGGATCACGCCGCGCCGCGCTCCGCCGGCGAGTCCGCCAGCGCCCGGTCCACGAGCTCGTCGAGCGCGGCGGCACGCGCCTCCCATGTGTTCGCCAGCGCGAACCGCCGGCGCTGCTCCCGGCCGTCCGCGGGATGGGCCAGCGCGTGCTCGACCAGCCTGATGAACCGGTCGGCGTCGTCGGCGTAGTTGACCAGCGGGGGCGGGTAGTGGCGCAGCTCCGGAGATGCGGTGCCGACGATCGGCGGGCCGGCGTACAGGTACTCCCAGGTCTTCATGGGCGATTGGTGGCGGGTGAACAGGTCGTCGCCGTAGGGCATCAGGGCGACGTCGAGGTGGCGGATGTAGCCCGGCAGCTCCGAGCGTCCGCGGGCGCCCAGCAGGTGGATGTTCGGCCGTGACGCCAGGGCGTCGCGCGCGCTCGCCGAAAGCCTTGGGCTGGTGGCTCCCACGAACACGATCGAGCCCCCTCGGAACCGGTCGGCAACCCGCGTGACCAGGCCGAAGTCGAGACGATCGTCGACGCTTCCCGTGTAGCCGAGCAGCGGTCGCGGGAGGCGGTCGTACTCCCCGGGCGCCGGCGCGGAGTCGAAGGCGGCGGCGAGGTCGCCCGGGAACCCGAACGGCAGCAGGGCGCTTGGCCAGCCGCGGTCGGCGAGCAGGTCGCGCACGGCGTGGGAGGTGGCGCAGATCAGGTCGGCCGAGCGGCACAAGGACAGCGCCCGGTCCTCCAGGTCGGCCGGATCTCGATCCAGCAGCGCCGCGCCGGCGGCCGGGTGGTCCATGATCACCGCCACCCGGAGCCGCTCGCCGGCCACGCCGGCCAGCTCGGCCAGTCCGCGCCACCCGACCACGACAGGTCGGCGCAGCTCCGCGCGCGCCACCGCTCCTGCGAGCTGCGCCCGTACGAGCGGTAGCGAGCGGGCGCGCATCCGCGGGTTCTCCACCGGTGGGAGCGCGAGCGGGGCGAATACCTCCAGGCCCTCACGCGTCCGCGGCCGGCGGCGGGCCACCGCGACCAGGCCAGGCCACGTCCCCGGCCCCAGGCCGTAGCGGAACGGGCCGAGCGGGCTGAGCGGCGGCTCGACGTAGAGCACGCGGTGTCTCGTCGCCAGCGCACGCGCGTAGTTGTGCGCCGCGTTGCGATGACCGTCCCACGCGGTCGGACCGTAGATGACGTAGGAGCGCTCGGACATGGTCAGGGGCGCGTGCGCCCGGGGCCCCGGTCCGAGGCGCCGGCTCCCGTGGCGCGGCGCCCACGCCCGCGCCCGCGGGCTCGCGCCGCGGCCTCGCGGCGCAGCCGCTCGATCCCTGCCACCGCCGGTCGGACCGGGCCGCGCGCGAAGCGCTCGGCAGGCAGGCCGAACGCCGTCGGGGTCACGCGCCGCTCTCGCATGGCGCGCCAGATGCCCTCCCGGCACAGCTCGCCGTCGAGCTCGATCACCATCGCCAGCGGATGGAACTGGCGCGCCGTGTGGAAGTCGAGGGCCACCACCGGGGCGAGCTCTCGGTGGGAGGCGAGCAGCCCGGCGCCCTCACGGCTCGGGGCGTAGCCGTCGTATCTGCGATTCCACAGCTCGACGCCGAACAGCTCGCCCATCAGGGAGCGATCGATCGTCCGCCACGCACCGCGCCGCGCCGGGTGGGCCAGGACGGCCATTCCCTCGCTCTCACGGGCGCGCCGCAGCAGCTCGCCGGTCTGAAGGCCCCTCCCCAGGAACGGTAGGTCCCCGTAGACCGGCACGTGTACGCAGTTGGTCGGCTCGCTGTACTCGATGCCGGGCACCAGCAGGCAGGCGCCGGCGGCCCGTGCGCAGGCTGCCCGGTACTCGTCCCAGCGCCGTTCGTCGAAGTCACGGTCGTGCTCGGACAGCAGCACCGCGTCGTAGCCGCGCCGGCCGAAGGCCGCCGCGATCGACTCCAGGCTCATCGTCCCGTCATAGGACCAGTCCGAGTGGACGTGCTGGGCGACCCTGATCCGCCTCATCCCCCAGCCCTCGGCCGCATGCGGGCGATCACGGTGCCGATGGCGTCCTCGACGAACAGGCGCCCCTCTCCGGGCCTGGAGTTGTACCAGGCCTCGTCGCGGCTGAACCGGAGGACGTCGCGTATCGTGGCCCTGCGGGAGGGCCAGTGAGTGAGGGCGACGGATCGCGGCCCCCTCAGGACCGCCATCAGGTGGACGAGCTCGCGGCCGAGGTGACGGCAGACGAGCCCCTCCACGGCCGGCCGCGCCGGCGGCTCCCAGTCCTCGTCGCTCAGCCTCCTCACCGCCCAGGCCGGATACTCGAGCCCGAGTCGGCGGGCGAGGGCCATGCTCCCCCATGGCCGGCCGTTGAGCTCCATGAACCAGGCGCGTCCATCGGCGCCGCGCAGGAACTCAAGCATGAACATGCCGCTCCAGCCGATCGCCGACAGCATCCGCTCGCCGCCGCGGAGCAGCTCGTCGTCGACGCCGGCCGACGCGCAGGCGCTGGAACCGGAACCGGACGGGTTCATCATCCTCAGGCGACGGTGGGCGCTGACGGCCAGGAGCCGGTGGGGTGCTGCGATCCCGAACAGGCCCTCGCCGGCGCCCGACAGCAGCGGCTGCGCCAGCAGGGTTCCGGAGCCGTTCCAGGCGCGAGCCGCCGCCCGGAGCTCGACACGGTCGCCGCAGACGAAGCTCGGGCCGCGGCGCAGGCGGCCCCGGGTCTCCGCCACGGGACGCGCCGCCTTCAGGACGACGGGCAGGCTCGACAGCTCCAGCAGCTCGGCCACGGATTCGATCGGCTGCGTCGGCGGCACGTCCAGGCCGGCGCGTCGTGCCTGCTCCAGCTGTCGTCGCTTGTCCAGCGCGAGCTCGGCCAGCTCCCCGAGCGGCCCGGCGATCGGGATGTCGGCGGAGCGGAGCGCCTCGTCGCACAGCCACACCGAGGCGTCGTCGAGCGGCATCGCGGCGGCGAAGTCGCCGCGCTCGACGAGCGCCCGGAGGTCAGACGCGGACCGGCGGGCATCCTCCCGCGGGGACGTGATCTCGACGATCCGAACCGCGCGGCTGCGGCGCAGGGCCGGTCGCGAGCCGCGGTGGGAGAACGCCACCACGGGATGGCCCGCGTCCAGCAGGCTCCATGCCGCCTCGGGGGCCGCGAGCGCGTCGGCGAAGCCGATCAGCACGGGTCGCGGGTCCGCCGCCGCGGGGCGGTCCGGGTCCCGGGCGGGTCGCGGGGCCGCCGCCGCGGGGCGGTCCGCGGCCGCGGTGCTCAGCGCACCGGGCAGTGCGCGCGATCGCGGCTCGGCTACCGCCATCGCTTGACGGTCGACTTGACCAGTCTCGGGAAGGCCTGCCGCCGAGAGCCGGCCATTGCCACGATTCGCTCCAGCACGTCGGCGCGGTCGCCGCGCCGGATCGTCGTTCGCGGCTGGAGCCAGCTCTCGGCGCGCGCCGGGCCACCGTCGCTGGTGAACACGCGTCCGTACCCGAGATGGCTCAGCTGGGAGAGCACCCGCCGGTCGTAGGCGCCGAACGGACATGCCGCCTGCGTAACCGGGCGGTCGACGATCGCCTCCAGGCGCTGTCTCGCCGACCAGGTCTCCTCGCGGAGCGCCAGGTCGCCGAGCCCTCGCCACGGCCGGTGATGCATGCCGTGGCAGCCGATCGTCATCCCCTCCCCGACGAGCGCGACGAGATCCTCCTCGTCCAGGAACCCGGGCAGGCCGAGCCTCTGGCTGACGACGAAGAAGGTCGCCGTCAGACCGCGCCTTCGCAGCTGCGCAAGCGCTATCAGCACGTCGGACGCGTTGCCGTCGTCGAAGCTGATCCGGACATCGTCGCGCCCGGCGACCGCGTCCAGGATCGACGAGAGCCGGTCCTCGTCGATCCAGACGTCGAGCTCGCCCGGGCCGAGCCGGCGCATCGGCTCCCCCACGCCGTGGAACGTCAGGTTGCAGACGCCCCGCCCGGGGTCTGAGGAGGTGGTCGTCCCTGCGACCGCATCGTTGCTGGTCGTGCTCATCTGGTGCCCGGCTCCGAGATGCCCGCACGGTGACAACGCCCGTCCGGCGGCGGTTCTTTCACCCGCGGCGCACGGGTCGCGCGCCTTCGGTGAGGTCGGTGCACACGGGGCCGCGCTCGCGTGGTGCGCCGTGACGGAGCCCGCGGGGCCCGCCTGGACGGCTGCACGCCGGGCGCCGCAAGAGCGCGGTCGCCACCCCGTTGTTCAGACGCGATGACCTCCTTCTTCAGCAGGCTCTCGCACCCGAGCCGCAGGCGCGGGCGAAGCGTGCGGTGAGCGATGCCGCCCCCTCGACCGCCGAGGTCCGCTCGGCGACCGTGCGCGGCCTGCGCTGGATCGTCATCACGCGCCCCTCCAGCGAGCTGATCGCGATGGCGTCGCTGGTCGTGTGCGCCCACCTGATCGCACCGGCGCAGTTCGGGCACTTCGCCGTGGCGGCGATCGTCGGCGAGCTCGCCTTCATCCCCTCGGCGGGTGTCGGCGCGGCGCTCGTGCAGCGCCCGGAGGTGACCCGAGAGCACCTGAGGGCCGGCTTCGGGCTCGCGCTCGTCACCGGCGTCCTGCTCGTGGCGCTGACCCTGGCCGCGGCGACGGTGATCGTCGCGCCGGTGTTCGGCGAGCAGACCGCACAGCTCGTGCGGCTCTCGACCCCGGGCTTCTTCATCGCCGCGGCCAGCACCGTGCCCGGTGCCCTGCTGCAGCGGCGCCTGCAGTTCCGGCGGCTCAGCGTCATCGACATCGTCGGCAGTGCGGCCGCGGGGACGGTCTCGATCGCTCTCGCGATCGCGGGCCTCAACGGGATGGCTCTCGTCCTCGGGGTCCTCGCGGGCTGGCTGGCCGGGGCGATCCTGATGTGGACATGGGCGCCGCCCCCGGTCCCGTCGCTGCGGCGCGGCCCCGCCCGCGAGGTGCTCGGGTACGGGGGCCCGGCCGCGCTGGCCGCCGTCAGCTGGATCGGGTTTCGCAACTGCGATTACGCGATCGTGGGCGCGCGTCTGGGCGCCCTGCAGGCGGGGCTCTACTTTCGCGCCTACACGCTGGGCGTCGAGTACCAGAAGAAGGTCAGCAAGGTGATGAGCTCGGTCGGATTCCCGGTGCTCGCGCGCACGGGAGACCCCGATGACATGAACGAGTTGCGCAAGCGCATCGTGCGGCTGCTGACACTCCTCCTGTTCCCCCTGCTCGCGCTGCTGGCCGTCGTCGCGCCCGTGTTCATCCCGTGGCTCTTCGGACACCGATGGGAGGGCGCGGTCACCGCCACGCGGATCCTGGCCCTCGGCGGGGCGTCGGTGCTCGTCATCGACGCCGCCGGCGCGGTGCTGATGGCCACCGGACGCCCCAGGGCGCTGCTCGGGTACGGCTGGGCGCACTTCGCCGTCTACGGCGCCACCGTGTTCATCGTCGCGCCGCTCGGCCTGGCGGCGATCGCCGTCGGCGCGGCCGTCGTGCACACGCTGTTCCTCGGCGTGGCCTACGTCCTGATGCTCCGGGGCACGGACGGCCGGCCGCTGCTGCGCCTGTGGGACGACGTGGCACCGGCCACGGTGGCGGCCGTCGGCCTGATGGCGGCCGCCGTCCCGGCGAGCCTCCTCCTGTCGGCGTTGCAGGTTCCTGCGCTCGCCGACCTCGTCGCCGTGTCGGTCGTCGCCGCCGCCGCGTATCTGGCGACGCTGCGCCTCCTGTACCCCGACTCGCTGCTGAGCCTGAGGGCGTTCGCCGCGCGGGTCCTGCCCGCGCCCCGCCTGCGGCGCGCCGCGCGCCGCGTGGCGCCCGCCGGCAGCCCGCCGGCAGCCTGACGGCGGTCTCCCAGCGGAGGCCGATCGCCGGGCGTTGGGGGGGAGAGAGAGCGAGGGTCAGCGAGTCCGGGGCGGGCGTGCCGCCGCCTGGTAGGTCGTCGCCGACGCGGGCGGGTGTGCCGCCGCCCGGGCGGCCGTCGCCGGCGCGGGAGTCCGCGCCGGCCGCCGCCA
>JAJZWB010000089.1 GCA_021846845.1 Actinomycetes bacterium
GGCGCCCGGCGGACGGGCGGGCGCGCGGGGGGGCGCGGCGCCCGGCGGACGGGCCGGGCAGGTCCCATCGGTTCGGCTGATGCCGGTGACGGTGACCGGCACGGTCATCTTCTCCGGTGGCGGCTCCTTCACGATCCAGACCGGCGGTCGCGAGATGTCAGCCGTCGCCGCCATGATCGCGGCGGCCGACCATGTCACGCAGCAGGACCTGCCCTACGTCTACGGTGGCGGACACGGTCAGGCGGGCACGGCGAGCATCGGGACGCGTGGGCCCGGCTACAACGGCCGTCGGATCGGCTACGACTGCTCGGGCTCGGTGGCGGCGGTGCTCGCGCGCGGAGGGCTCTGGCCCGCCGGCGCCGGGGTGCCGAACGACGCTGGGATCATCGCTCAGCTGCGCGGCGAGCACCTGATCGTGCGCGGCGCGGGCACCGGTCCGCAGGAGGTGACGCTGTACGACAACCCGGGCTCGCACATCTTCATGAGCATCGACGGACGCTTCTTCGGCACGTCGGATGGGGGTGGCGGCAACCCCAGCCAGCCACGCAACGGGGCCGGCTGGATCAACGACGGCGCCCCGGACGCCTCCAGCCGACAGTACCAGCGCTGGCACGTCGTTCCGTCGGCCCTCGGCCGCAGGACCAGATACGGTCCCAGCCTCACGCTTGAGGCAGGCTGGGGTGTCACCGCCGGGCTTGTGGACGGCGACCGGGTGCGCGTCACCTACTCCCAGAGCACCTCTGGTGTCAACGTCGCCTCGGCCCTCACCTTCGTAGGCGCGCAGATCGCCACGGGCACGGTGTCGGCGATCGCGCCCGACGGGTCGTCGCTGACGATCACGACCGCGGGCGCGACCGGCGAGACGTTCTCGACCGCGACCGATCCCGGTCTGCTGACCGGGGTCTCAGTCGGCGAGCAGGTCCAGATCAGCTACACCGCCGCGGGCGGGGTGCTGGTAGCGAGGTCCGTGACGCCCGTGGGAGCAGGTGGCACCAGCGGTTCGGGCTCCACCAGCGGTCCGGGCTCCACCAGCGGTGCTGGCTCCACCAGCGGTGCTGGCTCCACCAGCGGTCCGGGCTCCACCAGCAGCGGTCCGGGCTCCACCAGCAGCGGTTCGGGCTCCACCAGCAGCGGTCCGGGCTCCACGAGCAGCGGAGCGGGCTCCACCAGCGGAGCGGGCTCCACCAGCGGAGCAGGCTCCACCGACGGCACCCTGGCTCCCTCCAGCGGTCGCCGCCGCGGGGGCCGGGGAAAGCGCATGAGCGGCACGAGTCGAGGCGGAGGATCGGGTGTCGGCGGGGCCGGGGGCCGGTCCTCCAGGCGCGGGGCGTCCGACGGGCGCGCGTCGGGAGGCCGCGCGTCGGGCGGCGGTGGTGCGTCCAACGGCAGTGCGGTGTCGACCGGCGGCGGCGTCTCGACCGGCGGCGGCGTCTCGACCGGCGGCGCCCTGTCGAGCACAGCCGGCTCCGGTCCCAGGATCCGCGGCACGATCACGCTGATCGCCGCGGACTACTCGCTGTTCGCGGTGCGCGACGGCCATCGGACCCTGACCTTCTCGACCGGCGGTGACGCGGCGCTGATCTCCGCCTTCTACGCCGGCGAAACGGTCACCGTGGGCTACGCCCGCTCGGCGGCCGGCGGCCTCACCGCCCGCGCTGTGACGCAGGTCGGCTGACAGGTCACCTGTCGCGCCGGCAAACGCCCCGCTCCGAGCGGGCGCCGAGCGCCGGCTGACAGGTCACCTGTCGCGCCGGCAAACGCCCCGCTCCGAGAGGGCGCCGAGCACCATGGGACGTTAGCCATCCACCAGCTGGTGATCGTCCCATCGATGCTGACGAGCCCCGGCCCGTGGGACGTTCACCACGCCCACGGTGGAGAGCCACCCACCGAGGCGCTGGGGCATGCAGCGCGGGACGTTTGCCGGGGATCGGTCACGTGTTCCCAGCCGCATCCCGGCGCGCGGCCCGGTGGCGCCTTGCCGTGTCCCTCCCGGTGTCGCCCCGAACGCCCGGAGCCAACGCCGACGATGTCCGAGCGGTGGGCAGGCGACCCGCACCCGCCGGCCTCAGGGCCAGTGGCGAGGTGCGCTCAGACCAGCGGCGGACGGCGCCGCCAGTGCCCGGTCTCACGCTCGAACGCGAGCGCGAGGGAGAGGACCGACAGCTCGTCCCGCGGGCGCCCGACCATCTGCAGCCCGACCGGCAGTCCGGCCGCCGTGAATCCGCCCGGCACCGAGATCGCAGGCAGTCCAGCGGTGCTCACGCGCCAGCACGACTGCATCCAGTCAAGGTAGGTCTCCATCTCGACACCGGCCACGCTGCGGGGATAGTCGAGCTCGTACGGGAACGGGACGACCTGCGCGACCGGCGCGAGCAGAAGCTCGAAGCCCTCCATGAACTCCCGCGTCCGGTGGTAGACCGCCGCGTGCGCCCGCTCGGCGCGCGCCAGGTCGCGCCCGGTCAGCGCGCGGCCCTGCTCGACGTTCCATGTCACCTTGGCGCCCACGAGCTCCGGGCTGCCGCGCACGAGCTCGCCGAGCTGCGCCTCGAAAGACCACGCGCGCCAGGTCGTGAACGCCTCGCGGGCGCCGGTGAAGTCCGGCTCGGCGTCGACGATGTCGAGGCCGAGGCCGACCAGTGCGTCGCGGGCGGGCGCGAGCGTGTCGGTCACCTCAGGCTCGATCGGCAGCCCCCCGAGCGTGCGGCTCCACGCCACACGCACGCCGTGCCAGTCCCGCTGCGGCGGCGATGCGAACCGCTCGCCCGGGTCGGTCAGCGAGATCGGGCTGCGGTCGTCGGGGCCCGCGATCGCGCTCAGCATCAGGGCCACGTCGGCGACGGTGCGGCCCATCGGTCCGTAGACGGAGAACTGGTCCCATGGCAGCTGTGCGGGCCAGGCGGGAACCCGTCCCGGGGCGGGGCGCAGCCCGACGACGTTGCAGAAGCTCGCCGGGTTGCGCAGCGAGCCGCCCATGTCGCTGCCGTCGGCGAGCGAGATCATTCCGCAGGCGAGCGCCGCCGCCGCGCCGCCGCTGGAGCCACCGGGCGTGCGCGTGAGGTCGTAGGGGTTGCGGGTCGCGCCGAACACCGGATTGACGCAGTTGGAGCCGGCGGCCCACTCGGGGACGTTGGTCTTGCCGACCGAGATGGCGCCGGCCCGCTGCATGCGCTCGACGATGACCGCGCTGCGATCGGGCACGTGGTCGGAGAACGCGGGCGAGCCGAAGGTCGTGCGCACGCCGGCGGTCTCGGTCGCGTCCTTGTGTGCCACGACCAGCCCGTGCAGCGGCCCCACGGGGCGCCCGCGCGCCAGCTCCGCGTCGGCACGGGCGGCGGCGGCCAGCGCCTCGTCGGCCCGGAGCGTGACGATCGCGTTGACGGACGGATTGAGCCGTTCGATCGTCTCCAGGTGCGCCCGCGTGATCTCGCTCACCGACACCTCACGCTCCCAGAGCCGGCGTCGGATCTCGACAGCCGGTTCAAGGCACAGCGCCTGCAGGTCAGCGGTCGCCACGCTCTCAAGCCTTGCACAGCCGGCCGACCGGTGCCTCGAGCCGCTGCGCGCGGCCGTCGGAACACAGCGATGTCGCTCGCGCCGCCCCTGTCGTCCAGTCGCGGCCGTCGGCCTCTCTGCTGCGCGAGCCTCAGGCCCTCCGGCTGACCCTGTTCTCGCCCAGCAGCGGCTCGCCGGCGATCACGACTTCGGCCACGACGCTCTGGCCGACGCTCATGCAGAGCTCGTCCGGGTGCGGTCCGGAGAGGATCGTCAGATCGCCGCGCTTGCCCGGGTCCAGCGAGCCGCGATCGCTGTGCAGGTTCAGCGCGTAGGCCGCGTTGAGCGTCGCCCCGACGATCGCCTCTGCCGGGGTGATCCGGAACCATGGCGCCGCGATCCCGATCGTCGTCGCCAGCGACGTGGCGTGGATCGACGAGCAGTAGTCGGTCGCGATCGCGAGCGGCACCTGCTGCTCGATGAGCAGTCGAGCGTTCGCGCGTCGCTCCGTCATGTAGATCAGCTCGGCCTGGGGCAGGAGGACCGCGACCGTGTCGGTCGCGCCGACCTCGCGGATCTCGTCGTCGGGGGTGTAGGTGAGGTGCTCGGCCGACACGGCCCCGCCCCGCACCGACGTCCGCCAGCCTTCCGAGTACTGCCAGGCGTCGGCATGAGCGCGCGTGGGGATCCCCAGCTCACGGGAGCGCTCGAACATCGCGCTCGCCTGCCCGGGCGTGAACAGCCCCCGTTCGCAGGTGACGTCGTGGAAGCTCGCGAGTCCCTGCTCGATGACCTTCGGCAGCATCTCGAGCACCTGTCCGGTGCAGGTCTCGGCGTCGAGGCCGGCGGGCACCACATGGGCTCCCAGGAAGGAGATGACCAGCGACATCGGGGTCATCGAGCGGCTGCGCTCCAGCAGTTCCAGCTGGTGCAGCTCCGTGCCCTCGGTCAATCCGTAGCCGGACTTGACCTCCAGCGTGGTCACCCCGCCCGCCAGGATCCGGTCGTATGCCGAGCGCAGCCCGTCGAGGAGCTCTCCATCGGCCGCGTCGCGGGTCGTCTTGACGGTCGCCAGGATGCCGCCTCCCGCGGCCGCGATCTCCTGCAGCGAGGCGCCCGCCAGCCGGCGGGTGTACTCCCCGTGGCGGTGAAAGGCAAACAGCGGGTGCGAGTGGCACTCGATCAGGCCCGGGAGGACGGTCATGCCGGTCGCATCGATGGTCGGCACGCCGTCGTCGCCCCAGTCGCGCAGGATCGAATCGGTGCGTCCGACCGCCGCGATCAAGCCGTCGCGGATCGCGATCGCGCCATCGGCGATCACTCCCAGCTCGCCCTGCGAGCGACCGCGCCTGGCCGCCCCGTTGTCGGGGACGCGGGCGAGCGAGGCCGCGTTGACGACGTTGAGGTCGCTCATCGCCCGGCGAACGCTAACAGCCGCTGCCGTGCCGGACCTCGATTCGAGCACCGGCCCGGCGAACGCTGACAGCCGCTGCCGTGCCGGACCTCGATTCGAGCACCGGCCCGGCGAACGCTGACAGCCGCTGCCGTGCCGGACCTCGATTCGAGCACCGACCGGCGTTCACGCAGCCCTCCGTGATACGGCACCGTTTCCCGAATTGATACCGTGTGCGGGTATGCGCCGCAATCGCACCGCCGGTTCAGACCGTGGACACGAGGGGGTCGACACCGTCCGTGCGTTCCCGTCGCGCGCGCGGGCCGGCTGCCCCCGCGCTTGCTGACGGGCGTGCCAAGGCCGAGAACAGACGCCGGGCCCGAGATGCCCAAGGTGCTGGAGAAGGCGCTGAGGGTCCTCGAGTCCTTCGGCGACCAGACGCCGACATGGTCGGAGGCTGCGCTGCGCCGCCACCTCTCGATCCCGTCCACCACTCTGAACCGGATCCTGCGCAGCCTCGAGCACGCCGGCTACCTGGCCCGTCACGAGGACGGCCGCTACCAGCTGGGCGTAGCGGCGATCCGGCTCGGCCACCGCGCCGGACGGACAATGAACCTGGCCGCGGTGCTCGAGCCCCACCTGCGGAGGCTGGCGCGCGAGACCGGGGAGCTGACGATCCTCGCGGTGCCGGAGTTCCCGGCGGGCGTGGCGCGGTATGTGTACACCGTCGATTCGCCGAGCAGGCTTCGGGTCACCTCCGAGGTCGGCAGTGCGGTGCCGCTGACGGCGGGTGCCTCCGCGAAGGCGATCCTCGCGTTTCTGCCCCAGGACAAGATCGATTTCGTCCTCTCGCAGGAGCTGCGCGCGATATCCGCCGGGACGATCACCGACAAGGAGGTGCTCCGCCGGCAGCTGCTCGAGATCCGGGAGCGGGGCTGGGCGTTCAGCTGGCAGGAGACCTATGACGGCGCGTGGGCGATCGGCGCGCCGCTGATGGATGCCGACGAGCAGGCCGCGTTCGCCTCGATCGGTGTCGCCGTTCCGACCGTCCGCCACAGCGCCGAGGCGGAGACGGCGGTGCGCGAGGCGCTGCTGGCCACGGTCCGGACCGCGAATCAGCTGCTCGGCTAGGAACCGGGCGGGCGGAGGGCGGGGCCGGTGGCGTCCGGCCGGCGTCCATGGGCCCCGCCCGAAGGACGCCGCGCCGTCCTGCTGGGGACGGAGGCCGGCGCGCGGCGCCTCCGGGCGGCGTCAGGAGGTTCGGGAGCGACTGCGATATTCGACCAGGAGCACGGCGCGCGCCGGACCGCCGACGGCGGCGTACACGTGCGGCCGGTCGGCGGGGTAGCGAATGCTGTCCCCGGGCTCCAGCGTTGCGGACTCGCCCTCGGGGCCAAGCTCGATCGTGCCCTCGGTGGCGACGGCGCGCTCGACGGTGCCGGTTGCGTGCGGGCGGCTGCTCGCTCGCGCGCCGTCCGCGATCCTGAGGTCGTAGACCTCGAGCAGCGCGGGGCCCTGGATTCGGTCGAGAAGCCTGAGGTCAACGCTGCTCTCGTTGCTGGAGCTTCCGGTGACGTGGCTGCCGTCGCGCGCCCGGACGATCCTCAGCGGCAGCTCGTCCGGTGCCTCCAGGAGGTCGCTGAACGGGACCTCCAGAGCGAGCGCGAGCGCCCAGAGGGTCTCGATCGTCGGATTGCCCCGTCCAGCCTCCAGATTGACCAGCGTCGCCTTCGCCACGCCGGACTGCGATGCGAGCTCGCTGAGCGTGAGCGCGCCTTCGACGCGCAGTCGCCTCAGGTTGCCGCCGACGGTCTTGACGATCGGGTCCATTGCATTAGAATAGTCGCTTCTCTCAATCTATTTTACCTTCATCGCTCGGCCTCGGAGGCCTGGGCGAACGGGTAGGAGGCCGGTCGGGATGATCGGAGCAGAGCCGCGGCGAGCTGGTGGTGCCGTGCTGCGGGCCGCCTTTGGGCCATCCGCCCGCACCTGGCGCGCCCGCGCCGGGTGTCCGGGCGCATCCGCCTGCCATCCACGGATCTGCGCTGACGTCATGCGGGAGCGTCGCATGCGGGTGGCGAACCCCGGGATGGAGCCGGACGCGGTCTGCAATGGCGCGGGGCGGCTTGCGTCTTGTGGTCGGGCGCGCTACGTTGTCGTGGCAGGTGGGAAGCTTTACCGCTATCTGGTAAATGTGAGGAGGGTGTGTGACTGCATTGACAGGCGCTCCTGAGCGCGAGCTCATCTCGATCGATCGTGAGTGTGTGCTGCATCCGCTGCTTTCGAGTGAGGTCTCCGATCGCGTCGTGATGGTGTCGGGCGACGGTTGCACCCTCACCGATGCGGGCGGTCGCGAGTATCTGGATGCGACCGGTGGCCTGTGGCTCGCGCAGGTGGGACACGGCCGCGCCGAGCTGGCCGACGCGGCGGCTGCGCAGATGCGCCGGATCGAGTACTTCACGAGTTTCTGGGAGTTCACCAACGAGCCGGCCGTGCGGCTGGCTCAGAGGCTGCTTGAGATCGCACCCCCATCGGCCGGTCGCGTCTTCTACACCAGTGGCGGCTCGGAGGGCGACGACGCGGCGATCAAGATGGCACGCATGTACTTCCATCGTCGCGGTGAGCCCGAGCGCAACTGGATCCTGTCACGTCGCGAGGCCTACCACGGGATCGCGTATGGCGGCGGCAGCGCGACCGGCGTGGATGTCTATCGAAACGGCTTCGGGCCGCTGCTGCCCAACTTCCACCATCTGACACCTCCGTGGCCGTACCGTCACGAGCTCTTCGACGGTCGTGACCCCACCGACTTCCTCATCGAGGAGCTGGAGTCCACGATCGAGCGGATCGGAGCTCGCAAGATCGCTGCCTTCATCGGGGAGCCCGTGATGGGCGTCGCGGGCATGCTGGTTCCGCCGGCCGACTACTGGCCGCGTGTCCAGGAGGTCCTGCGCCGTCACGGGATCCTGCTGATCCTGGATGAGGTGGTGACCGCCTACGGCCGTGTCGGCGAATGGTTCGCCGCGACTCGCTTCGGTCTCACCCCGGACATCGTCGTGACCGCCAAGGGCATCTCCAGCGGGTACATCCCGCTGGGCGCGAACCTCGTGTCCAACGAGGTCGCGGACGTGCTCGGCTCACATGGCGGCTTCCCGCTCGGCTACACCTACAACGGCCATCCGACGGCGTGTGCCGTCGGGCTCGCGAACCTGGAGATCATCGAGCGAGAGGGCCTGCTGCAGGCTGCCCGGGAGATGGGTGACTACCTGCTCGGCCGGCTGCACGAGCTTGAGGACATAGAGCTGGTCGGCGAGGTTCGTGGCATCGGGATGATGTTCGGTGTCGAGCTGGTGACCGACCGCGAGACGCGGGCGCCCCTGCCTCCTCCGCCGGTGCCGCTGCCCGACGTGCTGCGCCGCGAGACGGGCGTGATCGTCCGCAACTGCGGTCACTCGCTCGTGCTCTCACCACCCCTCGTGCTCAGCCGCGGCGAGGCCGATCGGATAGTCGACGCGATGCGCTCGGTCCTGGAGCGCCTGGCTCCAGACGGCAGCGTCGCGGCTGCCTGACACGGCGGCGAGAACCCCCTGACCCGAATCCGGCCTTGTATCCGCGTAGACAGCTAGCAGCCCTGGGGCTGCCCGGGACGATCTGGGTCGCGCTGTTCGTGGCGACGGCGCTGTACGCCCTGATCGCGATCGCCGTTGGCGGCATCGACCCGATCCTCCTCTCGCCGGTGCCGACCTGGAATCCGCTGCACTGGAGCTTCGGGAACCTCCAGTCGGTGGCAACGGCGCTCAAGCCGTTCTCGGGGACCGACTGGACCGTGTTCCAGCGCACCGCCATATACATCGCGATCGCGATGGCCGGGTGCGTGCTGATCGGCTATCCGGTCGCCTACTTCGTCGCGCTGCGGGCCCGGCGCACGAAGGGTCTCGTCCTGGCGCTGTTCGTGGCGCCGTTCCTGGTCAGCTACATGCTGCGGATGCTGGCCTGGGTGGGGCTGCTGTCGCCCGACGGCTGGATCAACGCGATCCTGATGGACCTGGGTCTGATGAAGACCCAGTACAACTGGCTCTCGGGCCGGGCGTTCGTGGTCGTGATAGCGCTGATCTACGGCTGGGTCCCGTATTTCATCCTGCCGCTGTACGCGGTCCTGGCGCGCTTCGACCAGCGCTACCTGGAGGCGTCGAAGGATCTCGGCGCGCCGCCGTGGCAGACGTTCCTGCGCGTCACCCTCCCGCTCTCCAAGCAGGGCATCTACGCCGGGATGGTGGTTGTCGCGCTGCCGATGTTCGGCGACTTCTTCACCCAGCAGCTGGTGGCCGGCACGGCCACCACCGCGATGGTCGGGACGCTCATCAACACCTACGCTCAGAGCCAGACCGACCAGACGCTCGCGGCCGCGTCCGCCGGGTGGTGGGTGGCCTTCCTGGCGCTTCTGCTGGCGCCGTACCTGCGCAGCTCAGGCCGCGCGACCGAGGAGATGGCAGGATGAGCGTCTCGGTCGGCACGAGCACCCCCACCTCCGGCGGCGCTTCGGCCGCCGGCGCGCGCACCCGGCGTCCGATCCGTCACCTGCCGTGGGGCAGCTGGGCGCTGGGCGGCTTCGTCATCGTCTACCTGGTGTGGTCACTGGCGCCGGTGATCATCGCGTTCCTGTTCTCCTTCAACGCGGGGC
Source organism: Actinomycetes bacterium (assembly GCA_021846845.1). Classification (GTDB taxonomy): domain Bacteria; phylum Actinomycetota; class Thermoleophilia; order Solirubrobacterales; family Solirubrobacteraceae; genus Palsa-465. Next base: position 9,564 of record JAJZWB010000089.1, read on the forward strand.
ACTCACGCAGTGTCTGGCAGGGGTTCTCGACGGAGTGGTGGACGGGTCCGCAGTCGGTCTTCAACGATCCCCTTTACCGCGAGGCGATCCTTCACAGCCTGCTGCTCGCCGGGCTCGCGGTTGCGGTGACCGTGCCACTGGGGGTCTCGCTGTCGATCTTCCTCGGGCGGTGGCGCGGGGTCGCCAGCCGTCCGGCGAGCATGCTGGCGACGCTGCCGCTCGTGGTGCCGGAGCTGGTTCTCTCGCTGGCGCTGTTCTTCCTGGTCACGAAGCTGCTGCACTTCATCTCGCTGGGCACGCCGGCCCAGGTGGTCGGGCAGGTGACCTACATCCTGCCGCTGGTGATCGTGATCACCCGGGGCAGGTTGGCGTCGATACCCGCGGGGTTCGAGGAGGCGGCCCTGGATCTCGGGGCCACGCCGCTCGGGGCGTTTCGGCTGGTGCTGGTGCCGCTGCTGGCGCCGGCGATCCTGGCCAGCGCGATCGTGTCCTTCGCGGTCTCGATCGACGACTTCGTGATCACCCAGTACATGTCGTCGACTTCGGCCACGCAGTCGGTCCCGATGGTGATCTACAACTCGACGCGCGGCTCGGCGACCCCGGCGCTGAACGCGTCGGCGATGGTGATGGGGGTCGCCACGATCCTTCTCTGCGGCGCCGGCTACGTCATGTTCCGCGTGCTGAGCCGTCGGGAGGAGATCTCGCTTCCGCAGGCATCGACCGAGGCTGCGCCGGGCGCGCCGCTCGGAGAAGGGGTTTGGTGACCGGCATGGCCGGAGGACAGGTGGAGATCGTCTCGCTGACCAAGAGATTCGGCGACGTGGTCGCGGTCGACGGCATCGACCTGCACATCCCGTCGGGGGAGTTCTTCTCGATCGTCGGGCCATCGGGTTGCGGCAAGACCACGACGCTGCGGATGGTGGCCGGCTTCGAGGAGCCCAACTCAGGTCGGATCGTGCTCGACGGCGTCGACATGCAGCACACGCCCCCGTACCGGCGCAACGTCAACACCGTGTTCCAGGCGTACATGATCTTCCCCCACCTGACGGTGTTCGACAACGTCGCGTTCGGGCTGCGGCGTCGCCACGTCGCCAAGGGGGAGATCCGCCAGCGCGTCGGGGAGATCCTGGAGATGGTGCAGCTGGGCCATCTGGCCGCCCGCAAGCCATCGCAGCTCTCAGGCGGCCAGCAGCAGCGCGTGGCGCTGGCTCGCGCGCTCGTGCTCAACCCCGCGGTGCTGCTGCTCGACGAGCCGCTGGGCGCGCTCGACGCGAAGCTTCGCAAGCAGCTGCAGCTGGAGCTGAAGTCCCTTCAGCAGCAGGTGGGGATCACGTTCATCTACGTGACCCACGACCAGGAGGAGGCGCTCACGATGAGCGACCGGATCGCGGTCATGAGCGACGGGCACGTCGAGCAGGTGGCGCCGCCGCGTGAGATCTACGACGAGCCGGCGACGCGGTTTGTGGCGGACTTCCTGGGCGTCTCCAACCTTCTGCACGCGGTTGCCGAGGGTCCGGACGGCGCCGGCGTGCGACTGCGGCTGGGCGAGGAGTTCCGGCTGCTGGCGCGCGCGGGGGACGTCGCGCTGCGCGGCGCCGTGACCTGCCTTCTGCGGCCCGAGCGCGTCGAGCTGGACGCCTACGAGCAGGAGGGCCCCAACCGCCTGCCCGGGATCGTCGAGCGGGTCGTGTTCCTCGGGCATTCCGTCCAGGTGCTCGTCCGTCTGGCGGTAGGCGAGCCGGTCGCGGCGCTTATACCGAACACCGGGGAGGCGATTCCCTACGGGCAGGGCAGTGCGGTGCAGGTGCATCTACCCGCCGACGCGCTGCGGGTGCTCGGGCCCTCGGCGCAGCCGCGAGCGACCGACTCCGGTGCCGGTACCGGGGCGGCCTCGCCGGGAGGGGCGGCCGACGGGGCGCAGCCCGAAGCCAAGAGCAGGGCCACGGCGGCGGCGTCGACCGGCGCCGCCGGGGACACCACGATCGGAGAAGAGAAATGACCCAGGATCAGGCCGTAGATCAGGAGCCGGCGGTCCACAACGAGCTGGCCGAGGGCGAGTCGCTGCCGCCCTGCCTGACCCGCCGCACGATGCTCCAGCGGGCAGGGGGCGGACTGGCGGCACTCGGGGGTGCCTGGCTGCTCGCGGCGTGCGGTGGCTCCAGTTCGTCGTCCAGCGCCTCATCGGCTGCGAGCTCGTCCTCGAGCTCGGCCTCGACCTCGTCGGCCGCGAGCGCGGCGGATCTGCCGGTCGCCTCCAAGGGCAACCCGATCACGCTTCCGATCTTCTCGGACAACAAGCCGATTCCCTCGGGCAGGTCGCCGGAGAAGGGACCGCTGGTGATCTACGACTGGGCCTATTACCTGTCGCCCGCGGTCGTCAAGAGCTTCGAGGCGCGCTACGGCGTTCAGGCCCAGGTGACCAACTTCGCGTCGATCGACGAGGCGATCAACAAGATCCACTCAGGCGCGGTGCCGGCCGACGTGTGGGTGCCGGATGCCAACCACATCGTCGAGCTCGTTCAGTCCAAGCTCATCCAGCCGATCAACCACAGCTACATCCCCAACCTGAACAACGTCATCCCGGCCGCCGGCGATCCCTGGTATGACCAGGGGGCGCGCTACTCGACTCCGAACTTCATCAACCTGTTCGGGGTGCAGTGGCGCAACGACCTGATCAAGATCGATCCGGGCTCCCTGAGCAACCCCTGGGACGTCTACTGGAAGGTGCCACCCGGGACCCCGATGGGGATGGTCAACGCCGCCGCTTTCGACGCGATCTCCATGGCGATGCTCCACAACGGCGCCAAGAACTTCGACACCGTCTCCCTCTCCCAGATCAGCGACGCCGCCGCTGCGCTCAAGGAGCTCAAGGGAGTGAAGTGGCAGTACACGGCTTTCCAGCCGCTGGCCACGGGGGTGGAGAAGCTGTCATTCGGCTTCAACGGCGACATGGTGCAGGTGCCGCACTACCTGCCCAAGAACGTCCCGCTCAGCGCCACGAGCTTCTACTTCCCCGCCAACGGATACGGGCTGATCCTCAACGATCTCTGGGTGATCCCGCGGAGTGCGAAGAACCCGGTGCTGGCGCACCTGTTCATGAACCACTTCCTGGAGGAGCAGAGCGCGATCGACAACTTCCGTGACGAGGGCTACCAGACGATGCTCAAGGGGCTCACGATCGAGAAGCTGAAGGCCGCCAAGGTGGCACCCGACTACGCGATCGAGATGGCGTTCGCGACGGCCGAGCAGCAGACCAACGGTCTGCCGAGTCCCATCTACAAGGCCAATCAGCTGGTTGCGTTCGAGCAGGCGTTCGCCCAGCTGACGGCCTGAGCGGCAGCCAGACTTGAGCGACGGCCAGACGTGAGCGACGGCGAGCAACGGCGGCCAGACGTGAGCGACGGCGGCCGGACCGGGTGGCTGTTCGAGGAGCGCTACCTGTGGCATGACACCGGAACGGCCGCGGGACTGCTCGCGGCCGGCGGCTGGCTGGAGCCGCTGTCCCACGTCGAGAGCCCCGCGACCAAGCGCAGGCTCCAGAGCCTGCTGGCGGTCAGCGGCCTGCTGGACGAGCTGGTGGCGCTCCGCGCCCGGCAGGCCACGACCGAGGAGCTGCTGGCGGTTCACACCTCGGAGTACGTCGATCGCATCGAGACGCTCAGCGCGGAGGCCGGCGGCGACGCCGGAGACGGCACGACGCCGTTCGGCCGCGGCGGCGCGAGCATCGCGCGCCTGTCGGCCGGTGGCGCGATCGTCGCCGTGGAGGCGGTCGCGACCGGGTCCCTCGATCGCGTCTACGCGCTTGTGCGGCCGCCCGGCCACCACGCCCTGCCAGACCGCGGGATGGGCTTCTGCACGTTCAACAACATCGCGATCGCGATCCGTCACGTCCAGAGAGCCTGCGGGGTGGATCGCGTGGCGGTCGTCGACTGGGATGTTCACCACGGCAACGGCACGCAGGCGATCTTCTACGAGGACCCGAGCGTGCTCACGATCTCGGTCCACCAGGATGGCTGCTACCCGGTCGACTCGGGCCACGTGCACGAGCGCGGCGCGGGCGCCGGTCTCGGCGCCAACCTGAACGTGCCGCTGCCGGCGGGCTCTGGCCATGGCGCCTACATGGCCGCGTTCGAGCGCGCCGTGGTGCCCGCGCTCGAGCGCTTCGCGCCAGACCTGGTGGTCATCGCCAGCGGGTTCGACGCAAACGCGTATGACCCGATGGGCAGGATGCAGCTGCACTCCGACAGCTACCGTGAGCTGACCCGCGTCCTGCTGGATGTGACCGGTGGCCGCCTGGCGGCGATCCACGAGGGTGGCTACAGCGAGTTCTACGTGCCCTTCTGCGGGCTGGCGGTGGTGGAGACGCTCGCCGGACGGCGGACCGCGGTCTCCGATCCCTACCTTGAGGAGACCAGGCTGATGGCTGGCCAGGAGCTGACCGAGGCCCAGCGCCTGGCGATCGACGCCGCCGCCGCGGGGCTCTGACCGGCGCGACCGGATCGGGCGGGCGGGCTGCCCTGACGGGCGCGACCGGATCGGGCGGGCGGGCTGCCCTGACGGGCGCGACCGGACCGGGCGGGCGGCCTGACCTGACCGGCGCGATCGGATCGGGCGGCGCCCCGCTCACGACGCGTCTGGAGCCGCATCCGCGGTCGCCCGCGAGCGGCGCGGGCCGCCGGAGGGGCGCGCTCTTGACGCGGCATCTCAGGCGATGGATGATGCGCGCATGCGGCGATCGGGACCGGCGCTGGGTGGTTGGGCGATGGCCGTGCCCGTGCTCGCGGTCGCGATCTCGGCGCTCTGGTCGCCGAGTGTCACGTTCGCGGGCGGCGGGGCTGGTGGCAACGCGGTGACGATCAGGCTGTGTGCCGGGTTCCAGTTCGAGAGCGCCGTGGCGCGACTGCTGGGCCGACCCGGTTCGCCGTCGCCTCCGAAGGGCGGCACGATCACGTTCGCATGCAGCGGCGACATCGCCGTGGCCGAGCCGGTGACCGTAGGATCGGGCCAGACCCTGGTCGTGCGCGCTCCGCACAGGTCGGTCACCTTCCTCTCATTCCCGCACCAGGTCTCCGGCTCCTCGACGATCGGCGACGTGTGGCAGGTCTTCTACGTCAATGGCGGGACGCTGGATCTCGACCACGTTCGGTTCCACGGGACCGGGGCGGTCCCGGTCACGGGGGCTGCGGGCGCCAGCGGCGGGGGTGACGCGCCTGATGCCGGTCAGGGCGGCGCCAACTTCCAGAAGGGCGGGCAGATCTACATCGCCTCCAGGAGCACCGTTGAGATCACCGACAGCGCGTTCACGGGTGCGCTGCTCGTCGGCTATCAGGCCGGCGGAGGCGGCTGCGGCGGCGCCGGCAGCGCAACGGCGGGCGGCGCGGGAGGCAAGGGCGGCAGCGCCGAGGGAGGCGCGATCTACAACGCCGGCACCCTTACGGTGACCCGTACGACGTTTGTCGACAACCGGGCGCAGGGCGGCTACGGAGGCTTCGGTGGCTGCGGGGCAGACAGCACCGCCGGCCCGGGTGGCCCGGGCGGCAGCGGCGGGAGCGGCGGCAAGGGCAAGGGAGGCGCGATCTACAACACCGGCACGCTGACGGTGACCGACTCGACCTTCATCGGCAACGAGGCGCTCGGCGGCAACGGCGGCGCCGGCGGAGAGGGCGGCACCGACGGCAGCAACACCAACGGGCCCGGCGACGGCGGCCCGGGCGGCAGCGGAGGGAGCGGCGGCAAGGGTGGCGACGCCCGCGGCGGCGCGATCTACAGCGGTCCGTCGTTCACGCTCGCCACCACCGGCCAGGGCACGGCGCCCAAGCTTCAGGTGTCGCACAGCACCTTCAGGCGAGATGCCGCGGTCGGCGGTGTCGGCGGGGGCTCGGGCCCGGGTGGCGATGGCGCGTCCCAGTTCCCGGCGTGCGAGATCCTGCTCGATCCCTGCGGCACAGCGGGCAACGGGGGCAACGGCGGTGCGGCCGGATCCGGCGGCGACGCGACCGGGGGCGCCGCGTTCGCTGGCGACATCCCCTCCGGCTATGGCGCGAAGGCACGGCTCCGGCGCAACCGGTTCGCGG
>JAJZWB010000215.1 GCA_021846845.1 Actinomycetes bacterium
GGCCAATGAGGTCTTCACGCCGTCCGACCACCTGGCCGATCGCACGCGGCGGATCATCTCGGCGATGGAGGAGGCGGCCGCGCAGGGCAAGGGCGCGGTTTCGCTGGACGGGCGGTTGATCGACGCGGCCTCCATCCGGATGGCCCAGAACCTGCTGACCAAGCTGGAGCAGATCGAGGCGCGCCGGGACGGCACCACCCCGCTGCGCGCCGTCTAGAGGCCGGTCCCCGGGGGGCGGCGCGGCAGCGCGGTCCGGCGGCCCGCCCCCGGGGGCTCGGCGCGGCGGTCTGGCTATACGCCTAGCCGCGTCTGCGCGACGAACGCCGCCGGCAGCGGCGAGTCCTCGTCGGAGCGCATCACCGCCACCAGCTCGGTGTCCGGGGCGCCCTGGAGGAGACGGTAGGCGACGCCGTCGAGCGTCACCCGCGAGACCGACTCGGGTACCGGGGATACGCCGATCCCGGCCGCGACGAGCCCGATGATCGTCAGCATCTCGGGGGCGTACTGGGCCACCTGGGGGGTCGTGCCGGTGGCGGCCATCCGGCCGATCAGAAGGTCGTGGAAGCCCGGCGCCTGGCGGCGCGGGAAGAGGACCAGCGGCTGCTCCGCGAGCCGGCGGAGCGGGATCCGCTCAAGCTCCGCCAGCTCGTGGCCCGCGGGGATCGCGGCGATCGTCCGCTCTCGCATCACCACCTCGGCGCGCAGCGCCGGATCGGGGTCGATCGGAGGGCGAACCAGGCCGACGTCCAGCTCCCCTGAGGCCAGTGCCCGCAGCGCCTGCACGGTCGAGCGCTCGCGCAGCACCACGTCGACGTCGGGGCGCGCGCGGCGAAAGCGCTGCACCGTGGCCGGGACGATCGACGACAGCGCGGAGCCGACGAAGCCGATCCGGAGCACCCCGGCCTGGCCCGTGCCGATCGCGCGCGCTGTCGCGACGGCCGCGTCGAGCTCTCCGAGGGTGACCCTCACCTGGCGCAGGAAGGCCTCGCCGGCGGGCGTCAGCTCCACACGCCGGCGCGTGCGCTCGAGCAGCCGGCAACCCAGCTCGGCCTCCAGCGCGGCGATCTGGCGCGTGAGCGGAGGCTGGGATATGTGCAGCCGAGCGGCCGCTCGCCGGAAGTGCAGCTCCTCGGCGACGGCGACGAAGTAGCGGATCTGCCTGAGTTCCAAGATCTTGGCGGTCGCGGCACCCGCAACGACCTGATACCGAGTCTACATCAAAAGCTCTCAACTCCATATTAGACAGAATCAACGCGGACACAGTAGCTTTCACCGCATGTCATTCACCCTGGAGTGCCCCAACTGCGGGGTGCGAGAGGTGACCGACTTCGGGTTCGGAGGAGAGGTTTCCCCGCGTCCCAAGACGTCACCGAGCTTCCGCGAGTTGAACGCCTACAACTACTTCCGCAACAACGTCGCCGGCGTCCAGAAGGAGTGGTGGAACCACCGCTCCGGCTGCCGTGTCTGGTTCTACGCCGAACGCGATACGCGGACCAACGAGATCATCTCGGTGAGCCTCCCATGAGCAGACTCGGAGTTCAGCCAGGCGAGCGGATCAACCGCGGCCGCGAGATCAGCTTCACGTTCGACGGCAAGAAGGTTCGCGCCTACGAGGGCGACACGATCGCCTCCGCGCTCTACGCCGCCGGTCAGCGCACCTTCAGCCGTTCCTTCAAGTACCACCGGCGGCGCGGCCTCATGTGCGTCAACGGCCAGTGCCCCAACTGCATGTGCGCGGTCGACGGCGCGTCCGGCGCCCGGGCCTGCACGGAGCCGGTGCGTGACGGCATCACGGTCACGCACATCAACGCGATGCCGTCGCTCGAGTTCGACGCGATGCGGGCTACCGACCTGGTCGGCGGCCCGTTCACCCCGCCGGGCTTCTACTACAAGACGTTCATCCGTCCGCGCAAGGCGTGGCCGCTGTACGAGAAGGTGCTTCGCAATGCCGCGGGGCTGGGCAAGATGCGCCACACCCAGCCGGATCGCGAGTGGCGGACCGAGTACCGTCGCCGCCACGCCGACGTGCTGGTGACCGGCGGCGGTCTGGCGGGCCTCAACGCGGCGATCGCCGCGGCGCGCCTGGGCGCCGACGTGGTCCTCTGCGACGAGGGACTGGAGCTGGGCGGCCAGCAGCTGCTCTCGGGCGACCGGGACGCTCTCTCGCAGCTGATCGCCTCCGCCCGCGATGCCGGCGTCGAGGTGCTGGAGCGCGGCATCGCGCTCGGCAACTTCGACGGCCTCGTGCCCGTCTGGCAGCGGGACACGCTGCACCAGGTTCGTGCGCGCACGCACGTGTTCGCGACCGGGGCGATCGAGCAGCCGCTCGTGTTCGCCGGCAACGACCTTCCGGGCGTGATGCTGTCCGGCGGGGCGCGCCGGCTGCAGTCTCTGTGGGCCGTCAGCCCCGGGACCCGCGCGGTGGTCGCGACCACGTCGGATCGCGGCCTCGAGGCGGCGCTCGCGCTGCGTGAGACCGGGACCCAGATCGTCGCCGTCGCGGACCTCCGCCAGGAGGCGAGCGAGCTCGCGACCCGCCTGCGCGGGCTCGGGGTGCCGGTGTTCACCGGCCACACGATGGTCGAGGCCAAGGGCTCCAAGGTCGTCGAGTCCGCGGTGATCGCTCCGCTGGGCGGGTCGAGCTCCGACGAGCACTCGTTCCCGTGCGACCTCGTGGTCGTCTCAGGCGGGACCGCACCGGCCAGCTCGCT
>JAJZWB010000216.1 GCA_021846845.1 Actinomycetes bacterium
ATCGTGACGGAGGCGATGCCCTCCGTCCGATCCGTCTCGCTGGGTCTGTGGATCGGGACGGGCTCCCGCCACGAGTCACACGATGAGGCGGGCCTCTCGCACCTGCTCGAGCACCTGCTGTTCAAGGGCACCGCCAAGTACGGCTCGCTGCAGATCGACCAGATCTTCGACGCGATGGGAGCCGAGCTCAACGCCGGCACCGGCAAGGAGACGACCTCCGTCTACGCGCGGGTGATCGATGCCCACCTCGCGGACGCGTTCGACGTCATGGCCGACATGGTCTTCCGCCCGTCGCTGACCGAGATCGACTCCGAGCGTGAGGTGATCCTGGAGGAGATCGCGATGTACGAGGACGACCCCCAGGAGAAGGTGTTCGACGTTCTGGGGGAGGCGGTGTTCGGCGATGACCCGCTCGGCCGGGCGATCATCGGGCGCGCCGAGGTCATCTCCGGCACCCCGGCCGATCGCATCAGGGCCTTCCATGCGGCCCGCTACACGCCCGCGAACATCGTCATCTCGGCCGCCGGCGCCGTCGACCACGACGCGCTGGTGGCGCTCGCGGGAGAGCGCGTGCCCGGCGACGAGCCGGCGAGCCCGGCGGCCGGCGCCACGGCCGAGGCACCCGTGGTGAGCCGTCCTGTGCCCGGGGTCCCTGCGGCTCGCCGGCGCTTCGAACGCAAGGACACCGAGCAGTACCACGTCTGCGTCGGGGGGATCGGGCTCGCGCGCGACGACGAGCGGCGGTTCGCGCTGCGGGTGCTCGACACGATCTTCGGCGGCACCTCGTCGTCGCGGCTGTTCCAGGAGGTGCGCGAGCAGCGCGGGCTCGCCTACTCGGTCTACACGTTCGCTAGCGGCTACGCGGACACCGGCCAGATCGGCCTCTACCTGGGCACGCGGGCTGACAACCTCTCGCAGGCGATGGCGGTCGTCGGCACCGAGCTCGAGCGCCTGCTGCACGATCCCGCCACCGACGACGAGCTCGCGCGAGCCAAGGAGAACCTGAAGGGCCGGGTGGTCCTCTCGCTGGAATCGACCGGCGCGCGCATGAACCGGCTCGGCTCCGAGATCCTGGCGGGGACGCCGCTGCTCGAGCTCGACGAGCTCGTAGCTTCGATCGACGCGGTCTCGCTCGACGACCTTCGCGAGCTGGCGGCGGACCTGTGGGCGCCCGGGCGGCTGTCGGTCGCCGGCATCGGCCCCGACTCCGACCAGTTCGATGCCGCCACCAATGCGTTCACCGGTGCGCTGGAGGCGACCGCATGATCGCCGTCGGGGTCGCGCTGGAGGCGACGTCGTGATCGCGGTCGCGGTCGCGGGCGCCGGCGGGCGGATGGGGCAGGCCGTCTGCAGCGCGGTCGACGGAGCGGAGGACATGGAGCTGGTGGCGCGCGCTGACCCGGCGCTCGGGACGACGGTGGCCGATGCGCTGTCGGCGTCGCCGGACGTTCTGGTCGACTTCACGATCCCGTCCACGGCGCTGGACAACGCCCGCGCGGCGGTCGCGGCCGGCGTGCACGTCGTGATCGGCACGACCGGCTTCGACCTGACGTCGCTTTCTGAGCTCTCGGGCGCGAACGTCTTCGTGGCCCCCAACTTCGCGATCGGCGCGGTGCTGATGATGCGCTTCGCCGCCGAGGCGGCCAGGCACATGCGCGCCGCGGAGATCATCGAGCTGCATCACGACCGCAAGCTCGACCGTCCCAGCGGCACGGCGGCGCGGACCGCTGCCCTGATGGCGGCCGCACGCGGCGGCGAGACGTCCGAGATCCCGATCCACTCGGTCCGTCTCCCCGGGCTCGTGGCCCACCAGGAGGTGATCCTCGGCGATGTCGGCCAGACGCTCACGATCCGTCACGACTCGATCGATCGTGAGTCGTTCATGCCCGGAGTCCTGCTGGCTGTGCGCCGGGTGGGATCGCTGTCCGAGTCGCCGGTCGTCGGCCTCGAGCACCTGCTCGCCTGAAGCCCCGGCGGGGGGCGCCGGCCGACGGGCAGGAGCCAGACGGAAAGCTCCGCTACCGTACCTGCTCGATGGCGATCGAGGTGACACCGGTCAAGGGCATGACCGACCTGCGCGAGTTCGTCTCGCTGCCCTTCCGGCTTCATGCCGGCACCCCCTGGATCCCGCCGCTGAAGCTGGAGCGCTACCTGTTCCTCAACCGCAGGATGAACGCGTTCTTCAAGCACGGAGAGGCGCAGTACTTCCTCGCGCGGCGCGGGGGGCGGGTGGTCGGCAGGATCACCGCGCAGGTCGACTTCGCCTTCAACCGCTACCACTCGAACCGCTGGGGGATGTTCGGCTTTCTGGAGATGGAGGACGATCAGGAGATCGTCGATGCGCTGCTGGACGCCGCCGCCGACTGGTGCCGCGGACGCGGCTGCGACCGGATCGTGGGCCCGATGAACTTCCAGATCAACGACGAGGCCGGCGTGATGATCGACGGGTTCGAGCGCGAGCCGCTGATCAGGGAGCCGTGGAACCCGCCCCGCTACCAGGGCCTGCTCCAATCCGCGCCGGGAATCCTCAAGGCGATGGACCTCTACGGCTGGGACCTCTCGATCGCCGACCGGGAGCGCATGAACCCGGTCCTGCCGCGAGTCGCCGAGCGCGCACGGACCAAGTACGGGGTGACCATCCGCCGCATGGAGCGCCGCCACCTGCGCCGTGAGATGGACGAGTTCGCCAAGGTCTA
>JAJZWB010000090.1 GCA_021846845.1 Actinomycetes bacterium
GAGCCCGGCCCGTTGCCCGAGCCCGTGAGCAGGGTCGACACGACGGCCAGGGCCACGAGCGCCAGCAGCGCGCCGGCGGCGAGCAGCGCGGCGCGCCGGCGCCGACGGTCGCCGCTCACCGGGTCGGCCCCGGGGCGCCGGAGCCGGGGTCGCCCGCCCGCCGTCGCGCCCCCGCCCCGCGGCGCCCCCGCCGCGCGGCCAGCACCGCCCCGAGCTGTCTGCGCTCGCGCCCCGCGGCGCGGCCGAGCAATCGCTTGAGCGCCAGACGCGACGCGAACGTGACCGCCTGGCTCCCGTCGTCGAACGCCGCCGAGAGCGGGCCGCGAGCCAGGCGAATCGCGTCGTGGCGCGCTCGCGCAAGGCGCTCGAACGGCTCGCCGCCGAACTCGGCCCTCGTGGAATGCGCCCGGTCGTGCACCACCACGGCGGCCGGCTCCAACCAGGTCCGGATGCCCGACCGCCGGGCCCGCAGCCCCAGCTCCAGGTCCTCCCCGTAGAGGAACAGGGACTCGTGGAACGGACCGAGGCGGGACAGGGTCTGCGTGCGTGCAACGAGCGCGCAGCCGACCGCCCATCCGACCGGGCGAGGCTCGAGGGCGCGCCAGGGCGCCAGCGGCACGCCTGCGGGACCGGGGACCGCGGCCGGCGGCATCAGGGAGCGGATCAGGTCGGCCGGGGAGCCGGGGAGAGGATGCACCGTGTCCTGGAGCGAGCCGTCCGGATTGAGCACCCTCGGCGCCAGCAGCAGCGCCTCGCCGCCGGGTGACAGCGACCGCCGCGCAAGCAGCTCCAGCGAGCCGTCCAGCAGCCGCACATCGGGGTTGAGCAGCGCCGTCACCGGACGCGTGGCCTCACGCGTCCCGGCGTTGCACGCGCGGCCGAAGCCGACGTTGACGCCGAGCGCGAGCACCCTGACGCCCGCGTGCGAGCGCGCCACCGCGAGCGTCGCGTCCGACGATGCGCAGTCGACGACGATCAGCTCCGCGCCGGGGAGGTGGCGATGCGCGGACTCGATCAGCGCCGCGAGCTGAGCAGCGGAGTCGTGGGTCACGGTCACGATCGAGAGCGACGCGCCGGGCGGTGCCCACTCGGGCCTCGCCGAAGCCGTCCGCGGGAGCCGCGCCGCCGGGTCCGTGGCCGTCCCATGCCCCGGACGGCCCTCCCGCGCGCCGGTCCCGCGCCCCCAGCCGGTCCCGCGCCCCGCGCCGTCCCGCGCCCCGCCCTCCGCCGCCAACGCGATGATCTGGCCGAACCGCCGCCGCGCCGTGGCTCCGTCGAACAGTCCGGAGGCTCGCTCGCGCCCCCGGCGCCCCATCTCGGCGGCCAGGGCGGGGTCCGAGACGACGCTCACGATCGCGTCCGCGGCGGCCACCGCATCGCCCGGCTGGTACAGCACGGCGCATGTCCCGTCCGCGATCTCCGCCGGCCCGCAGCTGGCCGGCACGATCGCCGGCCGCGCCGCCGCAAGAGCCTCGAGAACCGCCAGGCCGAAGGGCTCCCGCTCGGCGCAGTGCAGCAGGCACGTCGCGGCCGCGAGCGCCGCGCGCGGCTCTGGCACCCGTCCGGCGAACGTGACCGCGCCGGCCAGGTCCGGCGCGGCGGCGCGCGCCCGCAGCGACTCCAGCACGGTCGTGTCGCCGTGCAGCGGCGCGCCGGCGAGGACCAGGCGGAGGTCCGGCAGTCGACGGCGGGCGATCGCCAGGGCCTCGAGGGCCACGTCCGGGCGCTTCCAGCCCACCAGCGCTCCGAGCACCAGCACCGTCGGCGGATCGTCGGGCCGGCGGTCGAAGGCCGCGAACGAGGCGACGTCCACTCCTGGGTGGAGCACGATGACGCCCGGGCCCAGCTCCCGCGCGCTCGCGTGGGAGAGCGCCACGACCGCCCGCGCCCGTCGCGCAGCGACTCGTACGGCCGCCGCGATCGCCGGCCCCGGGAGCAGATCGTTGTGCGCGAACACGAAGGGGACGCCCGCGAGGCCGGCCGAGAGCGCCGATCGCATCCCCCACGCGATGACGACCTCCGCCCTGAGGTTTCGCCACAGGCGGCGGATCTCCAGGGCATGGGCTCCGAGGCGCGCGGCCGCGGCGACGGGCTCGCGCGGTCCCCCACGAAGCGCGGGGCTGCGCCCCGGCAGCCGCAGCACGGTCACGCCGGCCTGCGACGCGGCGCGCTCCAGCGGTCCCGGCGGACAGGCGAGCACGCGGTCACGCGCGAGCGCCGAGGCGTAGTCGACCAGAAGGCGCTCGGCGCCGCCCAGCTCGCCTGAGTAGGAGACGAACAGAACCACGGGGTCGGCAGCCTAACCAGCCCCCTAGACTGCCCGCTCTTGAGGGAGTCCGGGCAAGGACAGCAGCACGCTCCGCGGGTCGCGCTGGTGCACGACTTCCTGCTCGATGTGCGCGGCGCCGAGCGGGTGTTCATAGAGCTCTGCCGGCTGTGGCCGCAGGCGGACATCTTCACCGCGGTCTACGACGAGCACGGCACCGAGGGGAGGTTCGCCGGCCGCGCGGTTCACACCACCTTCGTTCAGCGGCTGCGCCCGTCGGCGCGCACGTTCCGAGCGCTGCTCCCGCTGTACCCGGCGGCGATCGAATCGCTCAACCTGGGCGGCTACGACCTGGTTGTGTCCAGCTCCTCGGCCTGGGCGCACGCCGTGCTCTGCGACGAGCGGACCGTTCATGTCAGCTACTGCCACAACCCCTTCCGCTACGCGTGGAACGACCGCGACCGCACGCTCGAGCGTCGCAACCCGATCATGCGCGCTGTGCTTACCGAGGTCTTCCGTCGCTGGCGGCAGTGGGACTGGATCGCCGCGCAGCGAGTCGACCGGTACGTGGCCAACTCGTTCACCACCCAGGAGCGGATCCGGACCTACTTCGGGCGCGAGGCCCAGGTCGTGCATCCGCCGGTCGACACCGGGCGCTTCCGGCCGGGACCGGTCGGCGAGCACTACGCGGTGATCTCGGAGCTGATGCCGCACAAGGGGATCGAGGTCGCGATCCAGGCCTTCAACCGCCTCGGGCTGCCGCTGGTCGTGGTCGGCGACGGACCCGAGGCCCGCCGGCTCAGGCGGTCGGCCGGCCCGGCGATCAAGTTCGCGGGCCGGCTGTCCGACGCCGGCGTCGCCGAGGTGCTCTCCTCGGCCCGGGCGCTGGTGCAGACCTCGGTGGAGGAGTTCGGGATCGCCGCGGTCGAGTGCCAGGCCGCCGGACGGCCGGTCATCGCGCGCCGCGGCGGCGGAGCGCTGGAGACCATCCAGGACGGGGTCACCGGCCGGCTCTGGTCGGGCGGGACGGACGAGCTGGCGGCCACGGTGCGGGCCTTCGACGACGGCGCCGTGGACCCCGATGCGTGCGTGGCCAACGCCGCTCGATTCGACATCACCACCTTCAGGCGACGGATGCTCGGCCAGGTCGAGGCCGCGTTGACGGCGGGTTCCAGGTCCGCGAGCTCCGAGCGCCAGCCGCTGGCGTACACGCGCCTGCTGCGACGCGCCGCGGGCGATGTCCACCATCGCTGATCGAGACGGCCGGACGACCGTGCTCCCCGGCGCCGGGCGACGCGCCGCGCTCGGCGCCGCCGCGGCGGTCGGGCTCGCCGGGCCGACGGCACTGGCGTTCTTCAGCGGCGGGTACTTCACTCCGGCCCGCACGTGGGCCGGACTGTTCGCCTGGGCGCTGGCGGCGATCTGCTTCGCGCTGGCGCCCCGTCCGCTGCCACGATCCCGCGGCGCGAGGATCGCCCTCGCCGGCCTCGCCGGCCTCGCAGCCTGGACGCTCGCGTCGATCGCGTGGGCGCCGATCGCGGGGAGCGCCTGGGACGCCGGCGAGCTGGCGATCCTCTATGTCGGCGCGCTGCTCGCGGCCGCGGGGCTGCTGCGCGAACGGCTCCCTCGACAGGCGGTCGAGCCGGCGCTGGCGGCGGGAGCGGCGATCGTGATCGGCTACGGGATCGCCGAGCGCCTGGTTCCCGGTCTGCTGCACTACGCCCGATCGATCAGCGCCCAGGGGCGTCTCGAGCAGCCCCTCACCTACTGGAACGCGATGGGCGAGCTGGCCGCGCTCGGGTTCGTGCTGGCGGTGCGCATCGCCGGAGACGCCACGCGCCCGCGTCCGATGCGAATCGCCGCCGCGGTCGCGGCCGTCACGCTCGGGCTCGGGGTCTATCTGAGCTTCTCCCGCGGGGCACTGTTCGCGTGCGCGGCCGGCCTGGTGGCACTGGTCGTGCTCGCGCCCAGCCGGGTCCAGCTGCAGGCCGCGGTGCTCGCCGTCGCAGCCGGCCTGCTGGCGTCGATCGCGGCGGCACCGTTTCGCTCGGTTACCCACCTGGCGGGGCCGCTAGCCACGCGTGAGCGTGACGGCGCGATCGTGCTCGCGGCGCTGATCGTGATCTCCGGCGCAGCCGCGCTCGCGGCCGGACGGCTGACCGCCCACGGACGGCCGGACCCGCCGCTGCGCCTGCCGCGCCGCGCGCCCGTGATCGCGCTGGTGGTGATATGCGCCGGCTTCGGGCTGGCGGTCGCGCTCGGGGCGCACGAGTCAAGCGCCCAGCCGCTGGCGTCCGGCGCGGCCCGGTACGAGACGCTTCAGAGCAACCGCTACGCGTACTGGGGCGTCGCGCTGCAGGCGTTCGCCTCGCAGCCGATCCGCGGCGTCGGCGCAGGCGGCTGGGCGGTCTGGTGGCTGCGGCACCGAACCGTCAACGAGGGGGCGCAGGACGCTCACTCGCTGGAGCTGCAGACGCTCGCGGAGCTGGGACTCATCGGCGTGGCGCTGCTGGCCGCGCTGATCGCGGGGACGGCGGTGGCCGCCCGCCGCGCGCTGCGGGCGGCGCCCGTGGCCGCCGCCGGGCCGGTGGCCGCCCTGGTCGTCTACATCGCGCACTCTCCGCTGGACTGGGACTGGCAGATGCCTGCGGTGACGCTCGTCGCCGTGGCGCTCGCCGGGCTGCTGCTGGCGCTCGCAGACGAGCCGGACGGGATCAGCGGACGTTTGGCGCCAGCTGCTCCAGATGGCGCAGCGCGCGCCTGAAAGCGGCCGGGTCCCTCGCCGACGCGCTGCCGTAGGCCAGCCAGGCGTCGATGCTCTGCGGCTCGGCGCTCGCCACCGACAGGGCGATCGACCGAGCCCGGGCGGGTTCGCCCTCGCGCAGCGCCAGCTGCGAGCGCAGGAGGTCCACCCCGCGGTCCGGGTTCAGCTGCGCGGCGGTGCGCAGAAGCTGCGCGGCGCGACGCGCCTCAAGCGGGGTCAGGCGTCCCGGCGATGCGAGGATCCGGCTCGCGGCGTCGGTGGCCTGAGACTGGCGAATGCCGATCACGAACCATGCGCATGCCGCCATGGCGACCAGCACGCCGAGGATCCGGACCGGGAGCGCGGCTCGCATCCCGCCAGGATCGCACGATCCGCGATCCGCGATCCGCTCCGCGAGCGCGGCTCGAATCCCGCCACGATCCCGCGACACGCGATCCGGCCCGCAGGACCCCCGACCGCGCCCGCAGGACCTCCGACCGCGTGTACTAGGCTCGCTCGCTGCCGTGACGAGTGTCAGCGAAGGGTCGCCTCAGGCCTCCCGGCGGCCTGCGCTGCTGCTGGCGCTGCTCGCCGGCGCGGCGCTGATAGCGGGGTTCTCGATGCTGAACGGCATCGACCCGTTCGACGAGGGGCTGATGCTGCAGGCGGCCCGGCGGATCGTCTCCGGGCAGGTCCCGTACCGCGACTTCCTGTGGGCATATGGGCCGGCCGAGCCCTACCTGCTCGCCGGCCTGTTCAAGCTGTTCGGAACCTCGCTGCTGCAGTGGCGGATCGTGCTCGTCGCCGCAGACGCGGGCGTCGCCGTGACCGCGTGGCTGCTTGTTCGCGGACGCGCACCGCGGTGGCTCGCGCTGACCGCGTGGCTGGCGGTCGCGTGCGAGATCGCCGAGCCCCGCAGCTCGGACCCAGCCCCACTCGCGCTGCTGGCGAGCCTCCTGGCGCTGCTGGTGGTGACGGATGCCTGCTGCGGGATGCGACGGGCGGCCGGCGCCGGCCTGCTCGTGGCTCTGGCGGCGGCGCTCCGAATCGATTTCGCGCTCTACGGCTTCACGGCCGCTGCGGTCGCGATCGCCGCGCCGGCGCCGCGCGCGCGCGTGCGGCAGACCGTCGTCTTCTGCACGGTCGCGATCGGTGTGACGGCGCTCGTGTATCTCCCGTTTGCGCTGGCCGATGGCCCGGGGAGCCTCTACACCGCGCTGATCGGCAACTCGCTGAAGACCCGCGACTACTGGACGCTGCCGTTCCCGCTCCGCTTTCAGGCCCCGCCCGGAGCGGGCCTGGCGAAGACGCTCAAGAAGGCGATCGACTTCTACGTCCCGCTGCTGTCGCTGATCGGCTACGCGCTGCTCGTCGCCGCGACCGGGATGCGATGGCTGCGCACGCGGCGCGCGCCGGCTCGCGAGCTTGGCCTGGTCGTGATCGGCGCCGGGCTCGCCGCCTACATGACCTCGCGCGCCGATGCGAACCATGCCCAGCCGCTGTTCGTCACGGTCGTGACGGGCCTCGCCCTGGTCGCCGGACGCCTTGGTGTGCTGCGCCGGGCGAGCGGACGCGGGGCTGCGGCTGCTCTCGGAATGGCGATTCTGGGGCTGCTGACCCTGCACGGGTTCGCCAACCGGCTGTCGGCGCTGCTGCGCCCGCCGGCAGCGGTGACCCTGAACGTGGCGGTCGCCGACGGAGTGCAGGCGCCCCCGGCCGAGGCGCGGGCGATCAAGCGGATGGTGGCGCTGGTCGACGCCAACACGACGCCCCGGCAGCCGATCTACGTGCTGCCGAAGCGATCGGACCTGGTCGTGTTCTCGGATCCGCTGATCTACGTGCTCACGCAGCGCGACAACCCGACCTCGGAGGACTTCGGACTGCTCTCCGGCGCGGCCGCGCAGGCGCGGATCGTGGCGACCCTCGCACACGTCAGGCCGAGGGTGCTCGTGCGCTGGACCGACCCGCTGTCGGACACCCCTGAGCCGAACCTGCGCGGGCGGGCGACCGGAGTGCACACGCTCGACGACTGGGTCGCCGCGCACTATCGCGTGCTCGCGCGGCTCTACCACTACACCGTGCTGATCCGCGACGGGCTGGCGGCCCGTACGGGCTGAGCCCGGATTCGGACGCAGCACTTCCCGGCCCGAGCCCTGATCCGGACGCGCCTCCCGGCCCGAGCCCTGATCCGGAGCGCCACTCCCCGGCCGAAACGGGATCCGAGCGCACCGCGTGCGGTCACGGTACGCGCATCGCGGGGCCGCGCGCACCCCGCAGACCCGGCACGGGAGAAGTGCCGCGTCAGGGCCCCGCCACGGTGACGGCCTCCGGGCCGCGCCGGGCGCGGATCTGACCGAGCAGATCGCGCACGAGCGCCCGCTCGGCCGCCCAGGTGGCCGCGGTGCTGACGGTGACGAACAGCACGAGCTCGACGGCGGCCTGCGCCACCGACCGCGGTCCCGTCCAGACGGCCGCCCGCAGCCCAAGCACGACCGCGACCGCGACCGCGACCGGCGCAGCGCCACGGACGCCCAGGGCGATCAGGTCGATGCCCAGCAGCCGATGGACATAGCGCCTGCGCACGGCGACCACGAGCAGCGCCCCCGCCAGCCGCCCGCCGACGAATCCCCACACTCCCCAGAGCATCAGCGCGGGCACCGTGAGGCCCACGAAGGCCGCCGCGTGGACCGCCGCCTCGACCGCCTGTCGCGCAGAATCGCCGCGCGCCCGGTAGAACGAGAACCAGTTGTAGCCCAGCTGCTGGATCGCTGCGGCGCCGGCCAGGCCCTGCAGCAGCGGAACCGCCGGCCGCCACCGGTCGCCGACCACGAACGCGACGAGGTCGGGCGCGAACAGGATCAGGCCCGCGCAGAAGGGCAGCACCCACATCAGCGCAACCCGGTTGGAGGCGGTGAACATCTCCCGCAGCGTCGCGATCCGATCTCTGACGACGCAGATCGCGGGATAGATGGTTGTCGCGATGATCTGATCGGCGCGATCGGCGTAGCGCGTGAGCGTCGCCGCGAGCGTGATGTAGCCGGAGCTGAGAAGGCCGCCGTGAAGCGTGAAGGCGAGCATCTGCCCCTGGCCCACCAGCAGAGCCGAGGCCGCGGCTGCGAACACCGGCCACGAGAAGCGCACGTAACGCCCCCAGGCGGCGCGCGCGCGCCGATCGAAATCAGCCGCCACGCGGTACGGCGAGACCGCGA
Organism: Actinomycetes bacterium; assembly: GCA_021846845.1. Classification (GTDB taxonomy): domain Bacteria; phylum Actinomycetota; class Thermoleophilia; order Solirubrobacterales; family Solirubrobacteraceae; genus Palsa-465. The sequence continues at coordinate 8,219 of JAJZWB010000090.1, forward strand.
TCCCAACGGCGACGGCTGCCAGGTTGCCGGCGGCCGGCCCGATCACGAGGCTCCACACCCCGACCCCGGCCGCCGCAAGCGGCACGGTCACGCAGAACGTCACCACCGGCACGATCGCCTGGAGCGCCCGCACGCGCAGGAAGTCCATCCGCCTGAAGAAGATCCAGGTCGGCGCCTGAAGGGCGAACGCGGTCGGCAGGTATGCGACCGCGGCCGTGAGCGCCAGCAGCCGTCCGTCGCCGTAGGCGAGCGCCACGACCGGGGCGGCCGCCAGGAGCAAGAGTGAGAACGCGGCGCCGACCGCCAGCTCAAGCGAGAACGCGGTGCGGAACTCCGCCTCCTGGTCGGCCTCTCGCTGGGCGACGAACGCCTCGTCGATCCCAACCCTGCGCAGGGCTGCGACAGTCATCGCGGTGGTCGTGACGATCCCGTAGAGGCCGATCAGGCGCGGTCCGAGCAGGGCCGTGACGATCAGCCCCTGAGCCAGGACCAGCGCCTCCGCTCCGCCCATGAAGAACGCGTTGACGAACACGCCCCGGACGGTGCGACTGCGCAGCTGGGCGCGCGGGAACGCCAGCTGGACGGCGTCGCCGTCACCGGGCGGCTGCTCGCTCATGCCCGAGATCGTGCCAGCACAACGCACCCGCGTGGGCACGACGGCCGCGCCGACTCCCAGACGAGCCGCTGCCCCGCGTCAGCGCAACCCGGTCGCAGCCCGGCTCGAGCGGCGATCCACGACGAGAGCGGCGCCCGCCGCTCGAGCTCCCGGGGCGACCGCCGGTCGCCCCGGTCCACGGGATCGTGGCAGCGCTCATTAGACTGCCGGCCCGCATGGGAGCCGGCCGCGACACCGCCGAGCGTCCAGGAGCCGAGGTTGCCCGACTTCACATCCTGGTCCTCTCCGACCGTGACTGGACGCATCCGCAGGGCGGAGGGACCGGCACCAACCTGCACTCACAGGTCGTCCGCTGGCTGGGCTGGGGCCACCGCGTCTCGGTGATCGCCTGCTCGTACCCGGGCGCCGCCGCCCGCGAGGTCGACGGCAGCCTGACGCTGCACCGGGTGGGCGGTCGCTCGACGGTGTTCCCGCGGGCGATCGCCGCCCAGAGCCGGGGGCTCGTTCCCGACGCCGACGTGGTTCTGGAGGTCGTCAACGGGATCACGTTCCTGACCCCGCTCTGGTGCCGCACTCCGCGGGTCACGCTCGTGCACCACATCCACGCAGACCACTATGTGCGCGAGCTCGGCGCCAGGGGCCGGCTCGCCGCGCTGGCGCTGGAGACGCTGCCCCTGAGGCTGCTCTACGGCCGGTCCCAGTTCCTGACCATCTCGCAGGCGTCAGCGCGCGACATCGCCGCGCATGGCATCGACCCGCGGCGGATCGAGGTCTCCTACCTCGGCGTGGAGCACCGGCAGTTCGGTCCGGACCCGGCGTCGCGGGCTCCGGAGCCGACGCTCCTGTACCTGGGCCGCCTGAAGCGCTACAAGCGGATCGAGGTGGTGCTCGACGTGCTGGCGCGCAACCCGGGCGCGGTGCTCGAGCTGGCCGGAGAGGGCGACCACCGCCCGGTGCTGGAGGCCGAGATCGAGGCCCGCGGCCTCGGTGACCGGGTGCGGATGCACGGTCACGTCTCCGAGCAGCGCAAGCTCGAGCTCTACCGGCAGGCGTGGATCAACATCACGACCTCGTCCGCCGAGGGCTGGGGCCTATCGGTGACCGAGGCCGGCGCCTGCGGCACCCCGAGCGCCGCGCTGCGCCTGGGAGGGCTGGCTGAGGCGATCGACGACGGGCGCACGGGCGTGCTCGCCGAGACGCCGCTGCAGCTCGCCGAGAAGGTCGGAAGGGTCCTCGCCGATCGGCAGCTCCGAGACGCGCTCGGCCGGGCCGCGCTCGCGCGCGCGAGCGAGTTCAGCTGGGACGCGACCGCACGCCGGACCCTGCAGCTGCTCGACTCCCAGCGCCGGCTCGCGCAGCCGGGCGCGCCGCCGGCGGCCGGCTGCGAGCCGTCCAGCGGCGACCACCACGGGGCGGCCGAGCAGGTCGACACGATGCGAACATGAGCCTCGACTGGTCCTACACTCGGGCCGCGTGACGGTCAGCGCCCCCGTCGTCGCGCATTCGGCGAGGCACCTGCGAGTCGCGCCCGGATCTCGGCGGGCCGCGTGACGGTCAGCGCCCCCGCCGTCGAGCAGGCGCACGGCACCGCGGCAGCACCCGACGCCGTCGCGCCGCCGCCGGGCCATCCGCGGTTCCCGCTGATCGACTCGCTGCGCGCGATCGCCGCGCTCTCGGTGGTGCTCGTCCATGCCGGCGGGCTGACGGTCACCCCCGAGGACGGCTTCGTCTCGCACGCGGAGGTCGGGGTGGCGGTGTTCTTCGCGATCTCCGGCTTCCTGCTCTACCGGCCGTTCGTCTCCGCCCGGCTCAACGGGGCGCGGCGCTCGACGCTCGCCGGCTATCTGCGCCGAAGGCTGCTGCGGATCGTCCCCGCCTACTGGCTGGCGCTGACGGTGCTCGCGATCTGGCCGGGCGCGACGGGCGTCTTCTCCGGCCACTTCTGGGTCTTCTACGGCTTCGGCCAGATCTACAGCGACAGGTACGTGCTGGACGGGATCGCGCCCGCATGGACGCTCTGCATCGAGATCACCTTCTACCTGCTGCTGCCCGTCTATGCGGCCGCGGTCGGAGCGCTGGTCGGTCGGCTCGCACGCCGCCGCCAGGTCGCCGCCGAGCTCGGCGTGCTGGCGGCGATCGCCATCGCCTCGGCGGTCTATCGCTGGCTGCTGCGCAGCGACGGGTCGCTGAGCTGGGTGCTGAACGCGCTGCCGACCCATCTTGACTGGTTCGCGCCCGGCATGGCGCTCGCGGTGCTGAGCGCGCACTGGCAGGAGGGCGAGCCGCCCCGCCTCGCACGGTTGGTGGCACGGCGGCCGTGGATCGCGCTCGCTTTCTCGGCTTGCGCCTACGCGCTGGTCAGCCTGACCGAGCACGGCCCGCAGCTGGTCCGCGCCGGCATCCATCCGGTCCTGATCTACACCGCTCCACAGGACCTGGAGCGCCACACCCTGTACGCCGCCACCGCGATCGGGCTGCTCGTGCCGGCCGTGCTGGGAACCGGCGGCTGGCTCCGGCGCGTGCTCGCGTGGCGGGTTCTGGCATGGCTGGGACTGGTCTCATACGGCATCTACCTGTGGCACCAGAACCTGCTGGTGTGGATCTGCCAGCCGGGCCCGGAGCTCGGCTGCTCGTTCCACGGTCTTCCGGGCGCGCACCGCTCGCCGCTGCTCGCGCTGTTCGGACTCGGCGCGCTCGCGGCGGTCGCCTGCGCGGCAGCCAGCTACTACGGGGTCGAGCGGCCGATCCTGCGCTTCAAGGAGCGCCGTGCGGTGAGCCCCAGGCCCGCCGGAGCGCCGGCGGCCGCGGGCGGCGGAGGCCGGCCGTGAGCACGGTCGGGTTCGAGCACGCCCTCCAGGCGATCGAGCACGTGGAAGGCTGGCTGTCCGAGGACCAGGCGCGGCGGTTGTTCGAGCGGGCGGCCGCGGTCCGGCCCGGCGGCACGATCGTCGAGATCGGCAGCTTCCAGGGGCGCTCGACGATCGTGCTGGCGCTCGGCGCGCCGCCCGGGACGGTCGTGGTCGCGATCGACCCCCACGCCGGAGGCGACCGCGGGCCGCAGGAGATCGCCGCTGACGCGGCGCGCGGCGACGCCGATCACGCAGCCTTCACCGCCAACCTTCGGGCCGCCGGGGTGAGCGATCGCGTGCGCCACGTTCGCCTGCCCTCGGCTCGCGCGCTCGGATCGGTCGCCGCGCCCATCGACCTGCTCTACGTCGACGGCGCGCACCGGCTCGGGCCCGCGCTCGACGACATCACCCGCTACGGGGCACTGATCGCTCCGGGCGGGACGATGCTCATCCACGACGCGTTCTCGTCGATCGGCGTGACGCTCGCGATCGGCGTGCGACTCCTGGGCTCGGCGCGGTTCTCCTACGCCGGGCGCAGCCGCTCTCTGGCCGAGTACCGGCGTGCGCCCGGGCGGCTGCCGGCGGCGGAGCGCGCCGCCGGCGCGGCCAACCAGCTCGCGCAGCTGCCGTGGTTTGCCCGCAACATCTCGATCAAGCTCGCGATCGCCGCCGGGCGGCCGAACCTGGCCCGGGCGCTCGGGCACCGACCCGGCGACCGGTGGCCCTACTGACGGCCCACAGGTCTGCGATCAGGGCCAGCGCCAGCAGCGCGAAGGCGCCCACCGTGAGCCAGTGCGCACCGAGGTGCTGGCTGGCGTAGCCGAAGTCATAGCCGCCCTGGTCGATGCCGGGGAAGATCAGGTAGACCGCGGGGACGGCCACCACCAGCAGCGCTCCGGCCGCCGTCAGCAGCCGGCTGACCGGCATGCCGCGCCACAGGATGAGCGCGGTCAGCGGACCCAGGACCGCGCCTGCGCGCAGGGCGAACAGGAAGGCGAACACGAGTGACGCGGCGAAGCCGACCGCGAGCGCGGGCGCGAGCCCCAGGCGCCAGTACCGTTCGGGCGGATCCAGCCGCGCCCCCTCCCGCTCTCGCTCGCCGGCTTCTCGCGGGCGGCAGAACAGCACGATCGCCGCCATCAGGATGCAGGCGATCGCGCCCACGACGTAGCCCGCATCGACCTCGGACTGAGGTCCGAACACGATCGAGACCGAGCGGCATCCGGGGCCCACGCGCCAGCCGTTGGCGAACGCGTCGATCACCCGCGGCGGCCCGAGCGAGCGCCCGCCGCACGTCGCCCGCCAGCCGCGGTTGTAGCTCTCGCCCAGCACCAGCCAGCCGGGCGCCCGGACCCGCACGCGGATCCCCGTGTAGGAGCCGTTGCCCTGGTCGCCCGGGTTGGTCACCGCACCGGCGGCAACCGCCGCGTGCGCGAGCGGATCGGGCGCCGGCGAGCGCAGCGAGATGATCAGCGGCCGCGTGACCGTTCCCGCGACGGACACGTCCACCGGGCCGGCCGGCAGCGCCGTGGGTCGGCCGCACGCGACCAGCGCCAGCGGCTCGCCCGCGTCGAGCGCGGCGACGCTGCCGCGGAGCGCGAGCGCAAGGCGCTGACCTCCGAGCACGGCCGTCTCCTGGCCGCAGGCCGAGACCACCGAGCGCGAGCGGCCCGGCGTGGCCCGCGGAACCCCGGCCCCCCGGATCTCCGCGATCCCCACGGCCGGCCTGTCCGACCCGGCGGTCGCGACCACGTTGAGGCGGAACTCGCGTCCGCGCAGCTGCCGGGGCAGGCGGACATCGCCGTCGGCGGGCACCGCGAGCGCGGTCGCAGGGCCGCCGTCGGCTGAGATCGAGATCCTGGCCGGAAAGCCGACCGGCAGGGCGCTGCGAACGAGCCGCAGGCTCCTCAGCGCGTGCGGGCGAGGTGTCGACCACTGGATCCAGGCAGCCTGATAGCGGCCGACCGGAGCCACCCAGGATGTCCGCGCGGAGCCGTCGAAGGCGGACGAAGCGCGGTAGCGGGCGAGCCCCTCCAGGCGTCCCGAGGAGCTGAAGATCGCCCCGGAGGTGCGGGTGCCGGCGAGCGTGTCGATCGCGGGGTCGGGGGCTTGGGGGGCGATCGTGGCCAGCCCGGTGAGCGTCCATCGCCGCGCCGCCGGCGGGTCGATCACGCGCGCGAGCGATGTCTCGGCGTCGCGCGCCTGCGCGATCAGCGAGGCCTCGGCCTGCAGCCGGCTTCCGTGCACCACGATCCGGGCAGGCGCCGGGCCACGGGTCAGCGGCGAGTCCGCGGTGGTGCGCTCGAACACGTAGGTCAGCTGCGCGTGGCTCAGGTTCGCGCCGCGCAGCGCCTGCTCGGCCAGCACCGGCGGGCGCAGCAGCTCGCCGACGTGCACGCCGGGGATCCGGACCTCGGCCAGGCCGCCGGCGCTGCCGGCGCTGGCGCCGAGGGTGCGCACGTGTGCGATCAGGATCCGCAGCGCGCCGACGTGGCGCAGACCGAGCACGAGATGGTTCCAGCCGGGGTGCACGGCGAACGTGCGGCCGGCGATCTGAACGCTGGTGACCTGCACCAGCGGGTCCGACGAGTCCGGCAGAAGGTCGAGGTAGGGGACGTCGCGGGGGGCCAGGAAGCCGATCTGGATCCAGTCCTGGCTGGGGTCGAGCGTCGGGTCAGCCTGCCACGACGTGGCCGGGTTGCCGTCGAAGGCGGCGAACGGCGCGTGCGCGGGGAACTGCGCGATCTCCGGGTTGTACGGCGCCTCGATGTAGCGAGCGCCCGTGAACACCGCGACCGTCTGGGCATCGGGGCCGCGCGAGGCGAACGGGTCGACCACGGCCGCGTCGGCGCTGAACGACTGGCCGGCGGGTATCGTCGCCCCGGTGTTGGCGCGCATGCGCGACGCGACGAACACCCGGCGCCGGTTGGAGTCGGTGATGAACACGTCGGCGCCGGCCAGCGCCTGGCCGCGGATCGTCGCGGGCGTCTCGTCGCCGGCGTAGAACAGCGGCCGCGAGCTCGGCAGCTCGCCCAGCGCGGCGATGTCGGCGATCCCCTGAGCCGATCCGTCGACCACGGTCGCCGGCCCGGCCGGCTCGATCCGCACGAGCCCCCTCACGCGCGTTTCGTAGATCCGCACCTGGGGCAGGCGGGCCGGCGGATCGGCGGTCTGCGCCGGCGAGGCGAACGTCCGCACCGGACCGAAGCTCTGCGCAGGGCGGCTCAGCCCTGCCTGCGCAGCGAGCGTCTGCGCGGCCGGCTGGGGGGCGAGCGCGCCGCTGAGCGCGTCCTGGTCATCGGTCGCGGTCACGACGCGGCTGGCGCTCATCAGATCCAGCAGCGGCTGAAGCTGCCCGGGCAGCAGACGCTGCTGGCTGACGAGGTCATCGACGGTCCAGAGGAAGTCGACCGCGTGCAGGTCGTCGTATGGCGGCACGTTGCGGATCGCGACGGGACGGCTCGTGGTCGCCGTCAGGATCGGGTCGATCGTCGCGCCCCAGCTGTAGTACGCGAACTCCTGGCCGGGGAGCACGACGGCGCGTGAGTTGCGCGGCAG
>JAJZWB010000217.1 GCA_021846845.1 Actinomycetes bacterium
TGGGACGGTTCCGCAGCGCACGGCGCGCGCCATGATGCGCGAAGCACTGCGACGCAGCCTTCTGCCAGGTGACCGGCTGGCATCCGAGCCGACGTTGATGAGCTACTTCAAGGTCTCCCGCGGCTCGCTGCGGGAGGCGTTACGGGTGTTGGCCTTTCTCGGCGCCATCGAGATTCGTCCCGGCCCGGGCGGCGGGCCACGGATCGCGATGCCCCAGCCGCAGGTGGTGGGCAGCTCCCTGGCGATGGCGCTTCAGTTCCGCGGCGCCACGCTGCGCACACTGCTTGAGGCGCGCGCCGCAATGGAACCATCAATTGCCGAGCTGGCCGCGGTCCGGCGCAGGGACGACGACCTGGCCGCGCTCGAGGTGTGCGTGCTTCGTCTCGAAGAGGCGGTTGGCACTGAAGGCTTTACCCGCCCCAACCACCAGTTCCACCATCTGCTCGCCGCCGCCGCGGGCAATGAGGCGCTCACCCTGCTGGTCGCGGCGCTGACCTCGATGTCTCGCGCTGTCGACTGGGGCTACGACCGGCCCACCCAGGAGCGGATCGCCCGCGAGAAGAAGGCGATCGTCGGCGCTCTCCAAGCCCGTGAGGAGGCATGCGCGCGCGACCTGACGGTGGCAATGTTCGCCGGCGTGCTCGACGACCCGCGCAACGCCGAACACCTGTCGGCCCGCGTGGTCTGGGCCGATGTGGACGAACTCATACACGACAGCGAAGAGCAGAACTACCCGAAAGACAATGCGAAAGGCGACACCAAGTGGATGTCAGCGTGATCGGCACCGGGATTACCCGGTTCGGAATGTTCGTCGAGACCCGGCTGCGCCAACTGGCGAGCGAGGCTGCCGACCGCGCCCTCGCCGACGCCGGCGTCTCCGCCGAGGAGGTCGGGCTGGTTGTCTTTGGTAACGCGGCGGCTGGCCTGCTGACCGGGCAGGAGATGATCCGTGCCCACACCGCGCTGGGCCCCTCCCGGGTCGCCGGACGCCCGATGATCTCGGTGGAGAACGCGTGCGCATCCAGCTCCAGCGCCTTCCACCTAGGCGCCCTTGCCGTCGCCTCCGGGGCGTACGACATCGTCCTGGTCGTCGGAGCTGAGAAGATGACCAGTATCGACCGCTCCCGCGCCGCGCGCGCCCTGGCCGCCGCGGTCGACGTCGAGCTCGAGCCCAGCGAGGACCCCGAGCGGCCGCCGCGGCCGGTGTTCATGGAGATCTACGCCGCTGAGGCCCGGGCCTATATGCAGCGCACCGGCACTACTGCGCGCGACCTGGCCCAGGTGGCCGCGAAGAACAGTCGCAACGGCAGTCTCAACCCGATCGCTCAGAACGGAACCGCGCTCACTGTCGAAGACGTCCTGGCTGCACGCACCATCGTCGATCCACTCACCCGGCCCATGTGCTCATCCATCGGCGACGGCGCCGCCGCGGTCGTACTGACCCGTCCCGAGCTGGCCGCACGCCGGGGTAACCCCGGCGTGCGCGTCCTGGCCTGCGCTGTCGGCGCCGCCCGGGCGGGTGACGACGGCGACGTGGTTGCCCGCACCGCCCGCACCGCCTACGAGCAGGCCTCACTCGGGCCCGGCGACATCGGCGTGTGTGAAGTGCACGACGCGGCGGCCTCCGCCGAGCTGGTGATCGCCGAGGAGCTGGGATTGGCTGCCGGAGGTGAAGCCGTCGAGCTGGTACGCAGCGGTGCCACCGAGATCACCGGCCGGATCCCGATCAACCCCTCCGGAGGGTTGATCGCCCGTGGTCACCCCGTCGGTGCCACCGGGGCCGCACAGATCGTGGAGCTGACCGACCAGCTGCGCGGCCGAGCCGGCAACCGGCAGGTCGCCCGAGCCCGTATCGGCCTCGCCGAGAACGCCGGCGGGTCGCTCGGCAACGGTCCGGCCGCGTGCGTGGTCACGATCCTCGCGACCCAGTAGGCGACCCCGTCAAGCCAGTCCAGGCAACCCAGTCCAAGCAAAGGAGCGCCTTATGCCCACCAGCATCATTACCGGTTTCCCATCCACCCATGGCGACGACTTCCCCCTGAACACCACCACCCTGATCCGGCACGCCGCCCGCACGCACGGCGATCAGGAGATCGTCTACCGCACCCCCGACGGCGGCTGGGACCGCTACACCTACGCCGATGCCTACCGACGCATCTGCCGCGCCGCGAACGCTCTCACCGGAATCGGTGTCGCGGTCGGCGACCGGATCGGCGTTTTGGATTGGAACACTCGCCGCCACTTCGAGCTGTACTACGCTATCCCCGGCCTGGCCGCCGTCTTGCTGCAGATGAACCTCCGACTGGGCACCGAGGACCTCAGCTACGTGGTCAACCACAGTGGGGCGTCGCTGATCGCCGTCGACGAATCGCTACTGCCGGTCGCCGAGGCCATCGCACCCCGGCTCGAGTCAGTGCGGGGCTGGATCGTCCTCAGCGACCGGCCGCTCAACGAGATCGACACCACGCTCGCGCCGCTCTACCACTACGAGGACATGCTCACCGGCGCCGACGACCAATTCGACTGGCCCTGGATCGAGGAGAGTTCCGCCTACAGCGGCTGCTACACCACCGGCACTACCGGCCGTCCCAAGGGCGTC
>JAJZWB010000002.1 GCA_021846845.1 Actinomycetes bacterium
GTGGCGAGGGTCGGGGGGGCGGGTCGCTAGGGAGCCCCGCCATTGCCCGGCGGCGCTCGCCCGGCAAACACCGAGGTGCGCGTACCCTTGCCGGGGTGAGCTGCCTGGTCGTCAAGCTCGGCTCGAGCCTCGTCGCCGACGAGCGCGGCGGCGTGCGCGCCGACGTGCTGCAGCGGGTCTGCGATGAGATCGCCCAGCTGCACCGCTCCGGCGAGCAGGTGCTCGTCGTCACCAGCGGCGCGATCGCGCGTGGGATGGGGGTGATGGGCCTGCCGGTTCGGCCGCGCGCGGTCGACGAGCTGCAGGCCGCCAGCGCGGTGGGGCAGGGCAAGCTGTACCAGGTGTACGACGAGCTGCTTTGGGCTCGCGGCGTCCCGACCGCCCAGGTGCTGCTGACGTTCTTCGACATCAGCGCCCGCACCCACTATCTCAACGCCCGCCAGACGCTGCGCAAGCTGCTGGAGTGGCGCGTCGTGCCCGTGATCAACGAGAACGACACGACCACCACCGACGAGATCTCGTTCGGCAACAACGACTTCCTCGCCGCGCAGGTGGCGATCCTGCTCGGGGCCCGCCTGCTGGTGCTGCTGACCGACGCTGGCGGAGTGCATACGGCCGATCCGCGCCTTGACCCGACCGCCCGGCTGATCCCGGAGGTCGACGACTTCGCGGCGCTTGAGGATCTTCAGATCGGTCACACCTCCTCGCCGCTGGGCTCGGGCGGAATGCGATCGAAGGTCGTCGCCGCCGAGATGGCCACCGCCGCCGGGATCCCGACCGTGATCGCGGGCGGCCTGGAGGCCGGCGCGGTCCTCACGGCCGCCGGCGGCGGTCGCGTCGGCACGATGTTCCCGGCGCGCGAGGGCCGCTTCTCCAGCTTCAAGCTGTGGCTGAAGTACGCCAAGCCGGTCCGCGGCCGGGTGCTCGTCGACGCGGGCGCCGCGCGGGCGCTGAGGGAGGACGGCACCAGCCTCCTGCCGGTCGGCGTGGTCGACGTCAGCGGCTCGTTCAACGCGGGCGACGCGGTCGAGATCGCCCACGACCACGCGACGATCGGCAAGGGCATCTCCAACTACTCCTCGCAGGAGCTGCTTCAGGTGAGAGGCCTGAAGTCGGGCGCCGTCCGCGAGCTGCTCCCGCTCGCCTCCGACGAGGCGATCCACCGTGACTACTTCGTGCTCGCCTAGCCGTCGGTAACCTGCACCTCACGATGGCCATCACGACCGCTCCGCCAGGCGAGACCACGGCGCCGTCCGTGGCGGATCTCTGCCTCGCCGCCAAGCGAGCCTCACGCACGCTGGCGATGCTCGGCTCCGGGGTCAGGGACGCCGCGCTTGAGGCGATCGCGTCCGGGCTCGAGGCCTCCACCGACAGGATCCTCACGGCCAACCGGCTGGACCTGGAGGCCGGTCGGGCGGGCGGTCTGTCGGCGGCGCTGCTCGACCGGCTGGCGCTCGACGAGCGGCGGATCGCCGCGATCGCGGACGGCGTGCGCAAGGTCGCCGCACTGCCCGACCCCGTTGGCGAGGTGATCGACGGCTCCACGCTCCCCAACGGCCTCTGGCTGAGGCGCGTACGGGTCCCGCTCGGCGTCGTCGCGGTCGTCTACGAGGCGCGGCCCAACGTCACGATCGACGCGGCCGCGCTGTGCCTGAAGTCCGGCAACGCCGCGGTGCTCCGCGGCTCCAGCTCGGCGATGCACTCCAACGCCGTGCTGGCGGCCGTGGCGACCGAGGCGGCGACCGCGGCCGGCCTGCCTGACGGGGCGCTGGCCCTGGTCGGCGGCGGCGACCGCGATGAGCTGGCCCAGCTGGCGACCCAGTCCGGCGTCGTGGACCTGATCGTCCCGCGGGGAGGGGAGGGGCTCAAGAACGCGCTGAAGGGGGTCGCGACCGTTCCCGTCATCTACGCCGCGTCGGGCAACAACCACGTCTACGTCGACGCGGGCGCCGACCTCGGGATCGCGCTGGAGGTCGTCCTCAACGCCAAGCTGCAGCGGCCCGGAACCTGCAACGCGGCCGAGAAGCTGCTCGTGCACGCCGAGGTCGCGGAGAGCTTCCTGCCCGACGTGCTCGGGCGTCTCAGCGCCGCCGGCGTCGCGCTGCACGGCGACGAGCGGGCCCGCCGCGCCGCTCCCGGGGTCACGATCGACGTCGCCGACGGCGAGGACTGGGACACCGAGTACCTCGCGCTCGAGATGGCGGTGGCGGTGGTCGACTCCGTACAGGACGCGATCGACCACGTCAACGCGCACGGCAGCGGCCACTCCGAGGCGATCGTCACCTCCAGCGCGGCTTCCGCGCGCGCGTTCCAGCTCGGCGTCGACGCCGCCTGCGTGTACGTCAACGCCTCGACGCGCTTCACCGACGGCGGCGAGTTCGGGATGGGGGCGGAGATCGGCAACTCGACCCAGAAGCTGCATGCGCGCGGACCGATCGGTCTGCGCGAGCTGTGCACGTTCAAGTACCTGGTCGAGGGCGACGGCCAGGTTCGCGCGTAGGTCGGCGGCGCCGCCCTCAGATGCGCGTCGGCATCCTCGGCGGGACCTTCAACCCGCCCCACCTGGCCCACCTGATCTGCGCCCAGGAGGCCCATCGCGAGCTCGGGCTCGACCGCGTCCTGCTGATCCCCGCGCGGGTTCCGCCGCACAAGCCGGTCGAGGCGGAGCCGGGGCCCGAGCAGCGGCTGCGCCTCTGCGAGCTGGCCGTCGCCGGCGACGAGCGGCTGGCCGTGAGCGACCTGGAGCTTCGCCGAGAGGGACCGTCCTACACGGTGGATACCCTGAGATTGCTGAACGAGACCGCACCGAACGACGAGCTGTACCTGATCCTCGGAGGCGATGTCGCCGCCGGGCTTGCTTCGTGGAGGGAGCCCGAGCGGGTGCTGGAGCTCGCGACGCTCGCGATCGCGGGCCGGAGGGGAACCGCTCGCGGCGCGGTGACCCGGGCGCTGGCCTCGCTGCGCGGAGGTGACCGGGCGCGGTTCTTCACGATGCCGCGGATCGCGATCTCCTCGACGATGATCCGCCGCCGGGTGCGCGCGGGCCAGCCGATCCGCTACCTGGTGCCCGACGCGGTGGCGTCGCACATCGCTTCGGAGGGGCTGTACCTGAGATGAGCGGGTCGAGGCTGGCACCGCAGCCGCCTGAGCGGGCGTCGCGGCCGACGCCTGAGCAGATGGTGGAGGAGATCGCCGAGCTCGCCGCGGATCGCAAGGCGATCGACATCGTCGCGCTCGATCTCCGCGGCATGATCGGCTACGCCGACTACTTCGTGATCTGCTCGGGCCGCTCCGATCGCCAGACCAGGGCGATCCACGACGCGATCCACGCCGGGATGAAGGCGCGGCACGGACTGCTGCCGCGTCGCGTGGAGGGCCTGGCGGGCGGGCAGTGGATCCTGATGGACTACCTGGACGTGGTGGTGCACGTGTTCATGCCCGACACGCGTTCCTTCTACCGTCTTGAGCAGCTGTGGGGAGAGGCGCCGGCGCGATCGCTTGAGCCCCCAGAGCCGGCCGGCGACCAGCCCGCGGACGCCTGACGCTCAGCGCGAGCGGTGCGTCACAGCGCCGTCATCAGCCGCGGCGCGACCTCCTTCTTGCGGCTCATGATGCCGGGCAGCGCGACCGTGCCGTCGCTGTGCTCGGCGCCGAAGCTGCGCGCGACCGCCGCGACGTCGCCGGCTACCAGCATCACCGTCCCCTTGGCCGCAACGTCGGTGATCATCAGCGCGCACATCGCCAGCTCGCGCTGCGAGCGCTCATGGTCGAGCACCGCCATCAGCTCCTCGCGGCGCTCGAGCAGCGCGTCGCCGACGACCTCAACCTGCGAGATGCAGATCTCCTGCCCGCCGCGCAGCTGATAGCGCTTCGCGTCCCGGTTGACGATCTCATGGGCGCTCAGGTCGGAGACGTCCGAGGTCGCCTCGAACATCTCGCGGCCAAGCTGCGCGGCGTCGATCGCCAGCACCCTCTCCAGGTACTCGACGACCGCGTGGTCGCGCGCCGTCGTGGTGGCCGAGTTGAGGATCACGGTGTCGGCGAGGACCGCGCCGAGGAGCATGACCGCGGTCGATCGGCTCGGCTCCATCCCCGCCTGGCGAAAGCGCTCCACGACCAGCGTCGCCGTCGATCCGACCGGGTCGAAGGTCGCGGTCACGGGGATCCGGGTCTCGATCGAGCCGATGTGGTGATGGTCGAGGATCTCCAGGATCTCGGCGTCGTCGATCCCGATCGCGCTCTGCGCGCGCTCGGCGTGATCGACCAGGACCACCCGGCGCCGCTGCGGGGCCACGAGGTCAGACCGCGTCACCAGGCCGACGGGGCGGTTGTCGGCGTCGACGGCCACGGCGGCGCCGTAGTGGCTCTCCTTGATCTGCTCGGACATGTCGTCGACCAGGTAGTCGACCGGAACGGTCAGCGGAGCCCGCTCCATCAGCGCGCTGCACGGAGACGCGAGCGTGATCATGCGTCCCGCCACGTAGCTGTCGAGCGGCGAGACGATGATCGCGGTGCCGCGGCGCTGGGCCGCCTCCAGCGCCGCGGGGGACGGCTGTGCGGAGGTGGAGAGCACCACCAGCGCCGCCCCGAGCTCGATCGCGCTGAGCTGCGCCTCGGGCCGGTTGCCGACGACGACGATGTCCCCCTCCGAGATGCCCACGTCGCTGGACACGTCTGTCGCGTACACCCGCACTCGACCGGCGAGTCGCCGCGGCTCGCCGGTGACCAGCTCGCCCTCCAGGGCGGCGACGATCGCCGTCAGCTCGGTGGGCGCGTCCTCGATCGTCGAGGTCCGCAGCGAGTCGCGCACGAAGCGGCGCGCGAGCGCCCGCTCGGTCAGCACGCCCTCCAGCGCGCCGTCGTCGCCTACGATCGGCACGAGCTCAAGGTCCGCCCGGATCATCGCGCGGCCGGCCTCACGGATCGGGTCGTCGTGCCGGGCGACGGGGAAGCGCTCCTGCATCACGTCCTGAGCGCGAAGCATCAGGTGGGGGAGATTGACCGGCTCCGCGGCACCGCTGCGCTCCAGCAGCCAGCGCGTCTGCGAGTTGCAGTCGCCCAGGCGGACGGGCACGTAGCGGTTGGCCGGGTCCAGCCTGGTCTTGAGCTCGGCGTAGCCGATCGCGGACGCGATCGAGTCGCTGTCAGGGTTGCGGTGGCCGGCAACGTAGATGGGGCGCACCGGCGTGATTATCCAGATCGGGCTGGCATGGCGCGCGGCACCGCGATACGGTGCGCGCGACAGCCGGGGTCAGGACGTGTGCCCGGCCCTCGTCGGTCTGGGCGCCGTGCCCGCCGGCGGCCGCCAAATCGCGTTCTCACGACAGAGGAGACCAGATGCCTTCCGCTCCGACGATCCTGCCGACCCAGATCCCCGAGGGCGCGGCCCCGGGCCTCCGCTATCGGCTGGAGGGAGAGCTGGTGCCGGTGCTGCACATGGCGCTCGACGGCCAGGTGCCGGTCTACTTCGAGCACCACGTGCTGCTCTGGAAGTACCCGACTATGCAGATTGGCCTGCACCCGCTCAAGAAGGGGCTCAAGCGGCGCGCGTTCGGAGGGATGCCGCTCCTGCTGCTCGAGGCCCAGTCCGGAGGCGAGATCGCCTTCAGCCGCGACGCTCCCGGCCACATCGCGGCGCTTCACCTGCAGCCCGGGCACGGGATCGTCGTGCGCGAGCACCAGTTCCTCGCCGCGACCGCCAACGTCCAGTACGACTACAGCCGGATCAAGGGCTTCGCGAACATGCTCTACGGCGGCGGCTTCTTCGTCGACGAGTTCTTCGCGCCCGACCAGGAGGGCGTCGTCTGGGTGCACGGCTACGGCAACGTGTTCGAGAAGCGCCTCGACGCCGGTGAGACGATCGACATCGAGCCGGGCGGCTGGGTCTACCGTGACCACTCGGTCCAGATGTCGCAGGAGGTCTACGGCTTCAAGACCGGCCTGCTGGGCGGCGGCGCCGGAAACCTGGTGTTCAACCGGTTCACGGGGCCTGGGCGGGTGGGGCTGCAGAGCGCCTACTTCCACCCGCCCGTCCAGGAGGGCGCGGGCGGGAACGCGCAGCGCGAGGGGGGAGGCGGCCTGCTCGGCGGGATCGTCGGCGGGCTGCTGGACAACTGATGCCTCATCGGTTCGCTTGGTGCCGGCCGGTCGGGTGGTGGGCGGTGGCCGACGGCGCGGACCGGTCGACGACCTGGGTCGGCGGATGACGCGGGCCGGCCGATGACGTTCCCAACGGGCCACCTCGCCGCGAACCCGCTGCCCCCGGGAATCGTCGGCGCGCTCGGGATCGGCGGCTATCAGCTCCTGGCCGACGTCGGCGGTGTCGGCGCCGGGCGCCTCGGGACCCAGGCGTTCCTGCTCGTGGCGCCCGACCCCGACCCGGCTCTTCCGGATGCCGGCACGCAGGTTGCGCTGCACCACGGCCGCTTCCGCGACGAGTCGGAGCTCGGGCCCTTCGTGCAGTTGGCGGCTCAGCTCGGCCTGCTGAGGCTGTCGGGCTACCGCCTGGCGCTGGAGCGCGTCGGGCTGCGCAGCCGCGTGTCGGTCGTGAACCCTGCGACGGGCGCGATCGTCGCCCGGATCCCGGAGAAGCACCCCGGCGGCCTGCTGTCGCGCGGGGGTGGCGCGAACAGCGCCCGCGGCCTGCTGGAGGCGCTGAGAGCGCTGCCACCGGCGGGACCTCCGCCCGATCTGCGCAGCCCGGAGCTGCTGCGCCAGGTGCTGGTGGCGCTGGCGCTGCGCGATGAGACGCTCGGCGGCGCCGAGGCGGCTGAGCTCGCCGACAGGGCGCTGCAGCTGGCCCGTGGCGGCGCTTCGCCGGACCCGCCGGCGCTGCTGGAGGCCGCCAAACGGCGCCGGTAGCCGCGTCCGCCGGCCGGCGTGCGCGCGGACGGCCGACTGCGACGGGCGACCGGCGGATGGGAGCCCGCCGTCTGACACATCGCGGCCGTTCGCGCGCTCGCCGGCTTGAATCCGCCAGCCGAGGGGCCCCTGAGCCGACGTCGGTGGTTCGTGGGTGACCTCGGCCAGCGGGCCGGTGCCATACGGCCGGTGGCCGAGGGGACCTGAGCCGACCTCGGTGGTGGCGAGGTCGGCGTCAATGGAGCTAGTGGGACTCGAACCCACGACCTTTCGGCTGCCAGCCGAATGCTCTCCCAGCTGAGCTATAGCCCCTTCGAAGGCGAAACCTTCGCCTAGGGTAATACATGCCCGCTGCCGGCCACAGTCATGCGCGCTGAGTAACCTCCGGCGCCAGACATGCCGGAGCGCCGCTACAACCCCTCCGAGATCGAGCCCCGCTGGCAGCGGCTGTGGGCGCGGGAGCGCACCTGGGAGGTCTCCAACGAGCCCACGCTGCCGGGCGCGCCGCGCGCCTCCTACGTCCTGGAGATGCTTCCCTACCCCAGCGGCGAGCCGCACATCGGCCACCTCAAGAACTACGCGCTGGGCGATGCGATCGCGCACTTCCACCGCCGCACCGGGCGCCGCGTGCTGCACCCGATGGGCTACGACGCGTTCGGGCTGCCGGCCGAGAACCACGCGATCCGCACCGGCGTGCACCCCCGCCGGTCGACCGACGACTCGATCGACGCCTTCCAGCGGGCGTTTCGCCGCTGGGGCGTGTCGATCGACTGGACGCGGGAGCTCGCGACCCACGAGCCCTCCTACTACCGCTGGACGCAGTGGATCTTCCTGCGCATGCTTGAGCGGGGGCTCGCCTATCGCAAGGAGGCGGCGGTCAACTGGTGCCCCAACGACCAGACGGTGCTGGCCAACGAGCAGGTCGTCGATGGCCGCTGCGAGCGCTGCGGACACGAGGTCGAGGTCAGGCAGCTCGAGCAGTGGTTCTTCAGGATCACCGACTACGCGCAGCGGCTGCTCGACGACCTGGACACCATCGACTGGCCCGAGCACGTCAAGGCGATGCAGCGCAACTGGATCGGGCGCAGCGAGGGAGCCGAGGTCACGTTCCGCTGCGAGGAGCTTCGGCTCGACTACCCGGTGTTCACGACGCGACCCGACACGCTGTTCGGCGCGACCTTCTTCGTCATGGCGCCCGAGCACCCGGACGTGCTGCGGCTCGCGGCCGGGACCGCGCACGAGGCCGCGGTTCACGAGTACGTGAACCGCGCGCTGACCGAGTCGGCCGAGCTCCGCGGCGCCGCCGACAAGCCGAAGACGGGCGTCCCGCTCGGCCGCCACGTGGTCAATCCGGTCACCGGCGAGCCGATGCCGATGTATGTGGCCGACTACGTGCTGATGGAGTACGGCACCGGCGCGGTGATGGGAGTGCCGGCCCACGACCAGCGCGACTGGGAGTTCGCCCGCGCCTTCGAGCTGCCGATCCGCCCGGTGGTCGCGGCCGCCGGCGGCGAGGAGCCCGATGTCTCCGGGGGCGCGTTCGTCGCCCATGGCGAGTCCGAGCGGCTGATCAACTCCGCCGAGTTCAGCGGGCTTGACGCGGTCGCCGGGCGCGAGGCGATCGTCGCTCGCCTGGAGCGCGACGGGATCGGTCGCGCCGCCGTCAGCTTTCGCCTGCGCGACTGGCTGCTCTCACGCCAGCGCTACTGGGGCTGCCCGATCCCGGTCGTCTACTGCGACGGCTGCGGCGTGGTGCCGGTCGGGGACGACCAGCTGCCGGTGCGGCTGCCGGACATCGAGGACTACCAGCCGCGGGGCCGCTCACCGCTGGCTGCGGCGGAGGATTGGGTCGCCACCACCTGCCCGGGGTGCGGCGCGCCGGCTCGGCGTGAGACCGACACGATGGACACGTTCGTCGACTCCAGCTGGTACTTCCTGCGCTACTGCGACGCCCACAACGACGCCGCGCCGTGGGACCCGGAGGTGCTGCGCCGCTGGATGCCGGTCGACCAGTACATCGGCGGCGTCGAACACGCGATCCTGCACCTCATGTACGCGCGCTTCTTCGTCAAGGCGCTCGCGGACATGGGCCTGCTCGACTTCCAGGAGCCGTTCCGCGCGCTGTTCACGCAGGGGATGATCCTCGGCCCCGACGGGCAGAAGATGTCCAAGTCGCGCAGGAACGTGATCAGCCCGGCGCCGATCGTCGAGCGCCTCGGCGTCGACGCTGCGCGCTGCTACGTGCTGTTCATCGGCCCGCCGGACCAGGACGCCGCGTGGTCGGAGACGTCGCTGGAGGGCGTGCACCGCTTCCTCTCACGCCTGTGGCGCCTGGCCGACGCGCTCGGCGAGCGCTCTCCGGATGCCGCCGTGCAGCCGGAGGCCCCCACCGGCGATGCCCTGGCGCTGGTGCGCAAGGCCAACTGGGCGATCGACAAGGTGACCGGGGACATGAGCGGACGGTTCGCCTTCAACACGGCGATCGCCGCCGTCATGGAGCTGGTGAACGAGATCTACCGCCATCCGGAGGCCGATATCGCCGCACGGCGCTTCGCGACCGCCACGGCGGCCTCGCTGCTGCATCCGTTCGCCCCGCATCTCGGCAGCGAGGTCTACGAGCTGCTCACCGGCGAGCGTGTCTGGGAGCAGCCCTGGCCGGCGGCCGATCCCGGGATGCTGACGGCGGAGACCTTCGAGCTCGTCTGCCAGGTCAACGGCAAGGTCCGCGACCGGGTGCAGGCCGCCACCGGCGCCTCCCGTGAGGCGCTGGAGGCGCTCTGCCTGGCGGCGCCGGGCGTGACCTTGCACCTCGACGGCCGCGAGATCGTGAAGGTGGTCGTCGTGCCGGGCAAGCTGGTCAACGTCGTGGTCCGCTAGACCGGCGCGTGGCACAGCCGACGTTCAAGCCGGCCTATCTGATCTGCGGCGATGACCACGGGCGCATCGCCGAGCGACGCGCGCGCCTGCGGTCGATGGCGGAGTCGCTCAGCGGGGCGACGGGGATCGAGCTGCTGGAGGGCGAGAGCGCGATCCCGGACCGCGTCGCCGCGACGCTCGGCGCGATGACGCTCGCGCTCGGCCACCGCTTCGTGGTTGTCGACGGCGCCGAGCGCTGGAAGGACCGGGAGATGGATGCGCTGGTCGCCGCGCTCGGAGCGCTTGCGCCCGGCACGACGGTCGCCTTCTTCGCTCGTGAGGACGGTCGCAGCCGAGCTCCCGAGCGGCTGCACAAGGCGGTCCGGGCCGCCGGCGGCGACATCGCGACGGAGAACAGCGTCAAGCCCTCGGAGCTGCCCCGGTGGGCCGTCAGGCGTGCCGCCGAGCTGGGGGTGGAGCTCGACCCGGAGAGCGCCCGGGCGCTGGTCGCCCACGTCGGCGAGCGCCAGCAGCGGCTGCTCAGGGAGCTGGAGAAGCTCGCGCTCGGCGCCCCCGCGGACGCGCCGATCCGGATCGGCGCGGCGGAGGTGCTGGAGCTGACGGCGGCCTCGTCGGAGCGGCGAGCCTGGTCCGTCGCGGACGCGCTCGTCGCCGGCGACGCGCAGGCCGCGGTGGCTCTCTACCTCTCGCTGCGCGAGCAGGGCGAGCGCCTGGCGGGGCTGACCTACTGGATCGCCCAGCGCCTGCGCGCGGCGCTTGACGTCGCCCTGGCGCTGGATGCGGGTGAGCCGGCCGCGCAGGTCAGGCGCCGTCTGCGGATGCCCTCCGGCGCCGCTGACCGGCTGATGGCCGACGCGCGGCGTGTCGGGGCCCGACGGCTGAGCGAGGCGATCTGCGAGCTTGCGGACCTTGAGCTCGCCTCGCGGGGAGGCCGCGGCACCGGGGCGCTGGCCGAGGACACGGCGGCCGTGCTCGCGTTTCGCCGGATCGCCGCCTGAGACTCGCGGGGGTGCTCGCGTTTCGCCGGATCCACTCGCGGGGGTGCTCGCGTTTCGCCGGATCGCAGTCCGGCCGTTCCGACGGGCCGGACGGCGCGGCGCGGCCGCTCACGGATGGATGATCGTGGAGCGAACCACGATCCAGATCGCGGCCAGGACGGCCGTGAGGAGCACCAGGGCCACGAGCCGCCCGAACCACCACGTGCGGTGGCGCAGCGACGGGTTCAGCGGCCGCCGGGACCGGGCGACGGGAGGGTGGTCGTGCGAACGCCGGGGCGGAGACGATTCGTGTCCCTGCGGCCCGCGCGCGGTGGCCGGCTCCGGCGCCGCAGCCGTCGGCTCGCGCGCGCCGGCCGGCTGCCCGCCGCCGGCCGGCGCGCCCGCGCCATCCCCGTGAAGATCGCCGAGCACGTCGTACTCGACGGTCGCGTCGGCGACGCGACCGTCGGCGCCGGCCGCCAGCTGATCGTCTCGTGCCGGCTGCTGCAGCGCCCCTGCGGTTCCCGCCGCGGGCTCCGCGCGCAGAGCCCCGGAGTCCGCCCGCAGAGCTCCGGAGTCCGCCCGCGGAGCCCCGGAGTCCGCCCGCAGGGCCTCTGACTGCGCCAGGCGCTCCTCGTAACCGGCAAGCCGGGCTTCGTAGTCGGCGATCAGCGCCCCGGACTGCTCCAACCGGGCTTGGTGCTGCGCCAGCTGCGCTCTGAGCTGCCCCTCAAGCGCGCGCTCGTCCTCGAGCGCGCGCTCGAGCCCGGCCCGCCGCTCCAGCTCCAGCTCCAGCGCACGCCGCGTCGCCGCCAGCTCCGCCGTGAGCTGCTCGGCGGCGGCGTTGAGAGCGAGGTCCGCTGCGCGACGCGGGGATCCCCGCCGCCGCCCGGGAGTGGTCGACCGCGTGCTGCGGCCCGCCGGCAGCACCTCGCCCGGGCGCGCCACGGGTCGCCCCGGGCGGCGCAGGGCGATCGTCACGTCCGGGGCCACCGACATCTCGATCTGCTCGGCCAGATCGGGATCCGGCGCGCCGTCGAACACCGCCAGCCACGGCTCTCCGTCACGGGCCGACCAGGGGCTGCCCTCTTCGCCGGCCGACGAGCGCAGATCGGCGCTCTCGCCGCTGCGCCTGACGGTCAGCGTCGGGCGCTGGAGGCTTCGCTCGCCGAGCCCCGACCAGCGACCGGCGACCTCGATCCGACCATCCGAGGCCGCGATCCTCTCAACCCTGAAGCTGATTCGATCGGGCTCGGCGGTCAGCGGAGCGCGCCTGTCAGGGAGCGAGACCCGCTAGTCCGCGCCGCCGCGCCGCACCCGCGCGGCCCGCGACTTCTTGCGCGCGCCGTTGTTTCGATGCAGCGCGCCGCGCTTGACGGCCTTGTCGATCGTCTTGACCAGCACCCGATGCTCGGACTCGGCGTCCTGCTCGCGGCCCTCGGCGACAGCCAGCTCGAGCCGGCGGAAGTAGGTCTTGATCGTCGACGTGTAGCGGCGATTCTCTAGCCGCTCGCGCTCTGCGCGGAGGATGCGCTTCTCTTGTGAGTGAATGTTGGCCATGACGACTGTGACGCGGGGAACCGCGACGGCGGCGCGTACTATAGCGCGCTCGTGAGCCCGCCGACCATCGAAGACCGGCCACAGCGAACCGACTCGGGGGAGGAGCGCTCGGGGCAGCCGCCCCGCCGACGGATCGCGATCAACACCGCGATCTTCGCAGTCGCCACCGCCCTGTCGCGAGTCGCCGGTCTGGTGCGTGAGATCGTGCAGGCGAGCTTCTTCGGGACGAGCGGTCCGATCTCGGCGTTCACCGTCGCCTCGCAGATCCCGAACCTGTTCAGCAACCTCTTCTCGCAGGCTGCGCTGTCGGCGGCGTTCGTCCCGGTGTTCACGGAGATGCTGGCCGAGGGCCGCCGGCGGGAGGCGTTCAAGCTCGCGTCCGAGATCTTCTGGCTGATCCTGGTCGTGCTGGGCGCCCTGACCCTGCTCTACACGGCCGCCGCCGGCCTCGTGATGCCCCTGCTCACCGGCAGCTTCACGCCCGCCATGACGACCCTGACCGTGGGCCTGTCGCGGGTGATGTTCCCGGTAGTGCTCCTGCTCAGCCTCACCGGGCTGATCGTCGGGATCCTGCAGTCCTACGACGAGTTCTCGGTCCCGGCGCTGGCGCCCGCCGTCTGGAACGTCGTGATCATCGTGCTGCTGGTGGTCCTGCACGGTCGCTTCCACGGGCCGGACTCGGTCTACGCCTACGCGATCGCGTGGCTGGCCGCGACCCTCGTCCAGTTCCTGCTGATCGCCTCCGCGCTGCGCAGGGTCGACTTCCGGCTCTCGTTCTCCCTCAACTGGCGCGACCCTCGGATTCACGAGGTGCTGGTGCTGTTCCTGCCCGTGACGATCAGCATCGGGATCATCAACCTCGACGTGTTCCTCAACGCGGGCCTCGGGACCCTGATCCCGGGCGGGCACGCCCCCGCGGCGATCAACGACGCGTTCCGGATCTACATGCTGCCGCAGGGGATCTTCAGCGTCGCGGTCGCGACCGTCCTGTTCCCGACGCTGAGCCGACTGGCGGCGCGGCGCAACGTGAGCGGGATGCGTCGCACCCTCGGCAACGGCATCCGGCAGGTCAACCTGCTCCTGATCCCGTCCGCGGCGCTGCTGGCCGTTCTTTCGACCCCCATAGTCCGGCTCGTCTACCAGCACGGAAGCTTCGGTCCGTACTCGACCCACATCGTCTCGGGCGCGCTGTTCTGGTTCGCCCTCGCGCTTCCGTTCGCGGGGCTCAACCTGCTCCTGAGCCGCACCTTCTTCGCGGTCAAGCGGCCCTGGATCCCGACCAGGCTCGCGGCGACGAACATCACGGTTGACGTGATCGTCTCGGTGGCGCTCTACAGGCCGCTGGGCATCGCGGGCCTGGTGATCGGCACCGTCGTCGCGATGGTCGTGATGACCGCGCTGCAGCTGCACCGCCTGCGGATCGGCTTCAACGGGCGGCTCGAGGGCGGGCAGACGACGATGATCACGGCTCGGATCGTGGTCGCCACCGCGATCGCGACTCCGATCGGCTACCTGGTCTGGAAGGCGCTGTACCTGCTGCTGGGGCTGTCGCTCGTCGCGCAGATCCTGTCGGTCGGGCTCGCGCTGACGGTCGCCGCGTCCGTCTACGGATGGCTGGTGCTGGCGATGCGGGTCCCGGAGGCCCGCCAGATCGAGTCCCTGGTCCGCAGCCGCCTCCGAGGCCGGCTCGCCGCGTGAACCGGCCTACCCTTGTCGTGGCATGGCGGACCAGGCCAACATCCGCAACTTCTCGATCATCGCTCACATCGACCACGGCAAGTCCACGCTCGCCGACCGGATCCTGGAGCTGACCCACACCGTCGACCCGCGTTCGATGCGCGCCCAGGTGCTGGACTCGATGGATCTGGAGCGCGAGCGAGGGATCACGATCAAGGCCCAGGCCGTGCGGGTCTTCCACCGTTCCGCGCGTGACGGCAGGACGTACCAGCTGCACCTGATCGACACTCCCGGCCACGTCGACTTCACCTATGAGGTCTCGCGCTCGCTGGCCGCGTGCGAGGGCGCGCTGCTGGTCGTCGACGCCTCCCAGGGGGTCGAGGCGCAGACGGTCGCCAACACCTACCTAGCGGTTGAGTCAGGGCTTGAGCTGATCCCCTGCCTGAACAAGGTCGACCTTCCCGGCGCCGATCCGGCCCGTGTCGCCGAGGAGGTCGCCGACCTGCTCGGAGAGCCCGCCGATCAGGTCCTGCGCATCAGCGCCAAGACGGGGGAGGGCGTGGCCGAGGTGCTCGACGAGCTGATCGCGCGCGTCCCGCCGCCCGCCGGCGACCCCGAGGCGGCCCCGCGGGCGCTGATCTTCGATTCCGAGTTCGACCAGTACCGCGGGGTGATCGCCTACATCCGCGTCGTCGACGGCACCTTCACCAAGGGCGAGGCGATCCGCGCGATGCAGGCTGGGACCGAGGCGGAGATCGACGACATCGGCTTCTTCACGCCGCAGATGACCTCCGCGCAGGCGCTGCACGCCGGGGAGGTCGGCTTTCTGATCACCGGCATCAAGGACGTCACCCGGCTTCGCGTCGGCGACACTCTGACCTCCAAGGCCAGGCCGGCGTCCGAGCCGCTGCCCGGCTATCGGGAGGTCAAGCCGATGGTGTTCTGCGGCCTGTTCCCGATCGATACGGACCAGTACCCGGACCTGCGTGACGCGCTCGAGAAGCTGGCGCTCAACGACGCGGCGCTGAGCTGGGAGCCGGAGACCTCCGACGCGCTGGGCTTCGGGTTCCGCTGCGGCTTCCTGGGGCTGCTGCACATGGAGATCGTTCGCGAGCGCCTCGAGCGGGAGTACGACCTCGAGCTGCTGGCGACGATGCCGAGCGTCGAGTACGAGGTGACGCTGACCGACGGCTCGGTGGTGCCGCTGCACAGTCCCAACGACATGCCCGACCCGGCGCGGGTGGCCGAGGTCCGCGAGCCGTTCATCCGCGCATCGATCCTGACGCCGAAGGAGTACGTCGGGCAGATCATGGAGCTCTGCCAGGAGCGTCGTGGCGAGCACGCCGGCATGCACTACCTCTCGGCCGAACGCGTGCAGCTGACATACGACCTGCCGCTGGCTGAGATCGTGCTCGACTTCTTCGACCAGCTGAAGTCGCGCACGCGGGGCTACGCGTCGCTGGATTACGACCTGATCGGCCTGAGAGAGTCCGACCTGGTGAAGCTGGACATTCTGCTCGCCGGGGAGCCAGTCGACGCGCTCTCGATGCTCGTCCACCGGTCCAAGGCGCAGCCGGCCGGCAAGACGCTGACCGAGAAGCTGCGTGAGAAGATCCCCCGACAGCAGTACGACGTGCCGATCCAGGCGGCGATCGGGAGCCGGATCATCGCCCGCGAGACGATCAAGGCCTATCGCAAGGACGTCACCGCCAAGTGCTACGGCGGCGACATCTCGCGCAAGCGCAAGCTGCTGGAGCAGCAGAAGCGAGGCAAGCAGCGGATGAAGCAGGTGGGGCGGATAGAGGTGCCCCAGGAGGCGTTCCTAGCGGTGCTGGAGCTGGGCTCGCCCGGGCAGAAGTCGCGAGCGTGATGGGCGCTCTGCCCGGCTTCACCGCCGAGTTGGCCGAGCAGGAGGACCCTGAG
The DNA here is from genome assembly GCA_021846845.1 of Actinomycetes bacterium. GTDB lineage: Bacteria > Actinomycetota > Thermoleophilia > Solirubrobacterales > Solirubrobacteraceae > Palsa-465. The sequence continues at coordinate 15,876 of JAJZWB010000002.1, forward strand.
ATCGGCGACGAGCTGATCGTGGTGCGCTGGACCGACGGCCGCACCGAGCGCCTGCGCCTGCACGACTACGAACGGCTGTACTCGCTTCCCGGCGTCTACGAGCAGATCGTGACCGAGCGCCTGGGATGCCGCTCGCCGTGGGTGATGGCCGGGCTGCTGGCCGGCGCCGCCGACCGGCTGGGGTGGCGGCGCGCCGACCTGCGCGTGCTCGACGTCGCCGCCGGCAACGGCGTCTCCGGCGAAGCGCTTGACTCCGTCGGCCTCGGGGTCGCGGGACGGTACGGGACCGATCTGGTCGAGGCGGCGCGCGCCGCCGCGCTGCGCGACCGCCCGGCGGTCTACGACGACTATCTGACGCTGGACCTGCTGTCGCTCTCGCACCGGCAGCGCACGGTCGTGGCGGGCTGGGGTTGCAACGTGCTGTGCTGCGTGGCCCCCGTCGGAGTGCGCCGGTCAGAGCTGCCGCCGGCGGCGCTGGCGGCCGCCGCGGCGCTGCTCGCCGATGACGCGCTGGTCGCCTACATGCACGATCCGGCGCACGGGGTGCCGGATCCGGTGACGGCGGGGCTCTGGCGGGAGCATGCCGGGGCGCTGGGAGCGCACGAGCTGGAGCGACGCCGCTACGTCCACCGCCTGACCGTCAGCGGCGCGCCGTTCGAGCTGGAGGGCGTCGTCTGGCGCGTTAGCAGGCGCTGAAACGGGGCGCTCCGGTCCGAATCGGCCGAGACCCGCGTCCCTCCTGCGAGCTGCCAGGGCCGGCGGCGGATCGCAGCGCTCCCCGAATTCCACATCTGCTCCAAATCGGCTGGGCGGGTTGCGATTCGGGCCATGGGTGGCCCTGGTGGTCAACCTCTGTTCCAGATCGATCAGGCGGGTCGTGATCTGGGACGGGAAAGGGCGCGCCTGGTGGCCCACGGCGGCTCCAACGCGGCGCTGTTCGGACGGACCGGTCAGGCCCAGTAGCTGCGGGTGCCGCGGCGCGGCCCGTAGACCACGTGGTGGCGCGTGTAGAGCCACGGCCCGCGGGGTGGGCGGGGTCGCCCGCCGAGCACCATCACCACGACCATCGTCGCGGCCCAGACGATGGTCATCAGCAGCAGCATCGCGACCGTGAACGCGATCACCGGTACCGCGAACAGGAGCATCCACGGGTTCGACCTTGCAGCCGTCAGCGCCCAGCCTGCCGCTCCCCGGCGAAGCCCCGCGCGGCCGCCGCGCTCCCGCTCGCGCGGGAGGTCGGCGACGGTGGCCTCAAGCTCGCCGTAGGTGCGTGCCCTGAGCGCGGCGGTGAGCCGCTGCTCGAGCTCCTCGGCCGCAATCCGCCCCTCGGTCGCCGCTCGCCGAAGCCGCTCCACGATCCTCTCGCGGTCAGCGTCCGAGGCCCTCAGCTGCGCGTGACGAGTCACACCACGAGGCTACCGACTGGATCGGGCATGCGCAAACGAATCTCGGCCGGGCGCGCCGCCGCGCCGGTCGCCCGGCCCGCCTCGGGGGCTCTCGAGGCGGGCACAGGTTCGGTCCTGCTGCCGGATCGGGGGGTCGCTCGTCGCCGGATGGGGTCGCTCGTCGCCGGATGGGGTCGCTCGTCGCCGGATCGGGGCCGGCTCCATCGCCGGATCAGGAGGTCCGCTCCAGCCAGAAGGTCTGGTTGGCGTGATCGGCCGAGGACTGGCTGTTGGCCGAGATGTCGAACTCGATCGGCTGGCCGACCGGGAACGCCGCTCCCTGGGAGGCCAGGCACTGGGAGATGTCGACGGTGAAGCCGATCGTCCCCTCGGAGCCGGCCGGTGCGTCGTTGGCGGAGTCGATCAGCCCGCCGGCGCCGGGCGGCAGGTTGTTGCCGGTCGCCGGCGCACCGCCGCCTGCTCCACCCGACGATGCGGATGAGGAGGCGAGGGTCAGGGTCGGCGACAGAGCCGAGTAGTCGGCGGCGGGGCACTCGGGCGGCTTCGGGCCGCCGACCGTGGTCGAGCCGGCGGCGGGCGGGGCCGCGTGATCCAGCGCGTACCAGAGGTGGCCGATGTCCATCAAGGACGGCTCGCCCGCGCCGGCCACCCCGGCCCGCTGCGGGCGGTAGACCCTGAACGCGACGACGACGTCGCCGTTGGGTCCCGCCGCGACGGGGAGCGGGTTCCCGGCGGTGCCCAGCCCGGCGCCGTCCGGATAGGCGATCGTGGTCCCGTTCCCGGCGGTGTCCGAGTAGGAGGCGATCGCCGGGACGGTGTTGAACACGAAGTCCAGCGTCGTCGGGGTCTGCGTGGTCGCGCCGCCCTTGTCGACATCGACGGTGATCACGTCGCCTGAGCCGATCTGGGCCGTGGTCGCGTTGGGGAAGAGGCTGAACTCCTGTCCGCCGGCGGCGAGGCTGCCGAGCAGTCCGTTCGCCGCGTCGGGGCCGACGATCTGGCCGAGGCCGGTCGTCGAGTCAAGCGATCCGGACGGGAACGGGATCGTGCAGTAGTAGTTGGTCTGCGGGCTTGTGCAGTTGGCCGGCAGGCCCTCCAGCGCGGCCTGCCCGCTTCCGCCGGCCGAGCAGAAGCTGAGGCCGTTGCAGTCCAGCTCGACGGTCGCCCCGGCCGGCACGCCGCCGATCAGCTTGATGTTCAGGTGCGACTGCACCGCGGCGTCGATCTCCGCCTGCGTGACCCCGGCGGCATCGTCGTTCACGGTCTGGTCGATCGGCAGGAACAGCTGCGACATCCAGGGCGAGACGTTCGGCGGGCCTGATGGGGTGGATCCGGCGGGCGCCGGGCCCTGGGGCGTCGATCCCGTGGCCGGCGGCGAGCCGGCGGGCGGCAGGCCCTGTGGCGTCGATCCCGTGGCCGGCGGCGAGCCGGCTCCCGTGGTGGCCACGCGCCCGGTGGCCAGGATCCCGTGCCGCAGGGCGGGCGCCGGCGGGGCGAGCGAGTTGATGATGCCGTTGCCGCCGGAGGCGATGTCGAACACGTTGGGAATCCCGCTGCGATCGCTGTCGCCGCCTGGCCCGGACGGACCGGTTCCCCTGGTCGGCGAGATCACCAGCCCGAGGTTGCGGCCGTTGCCGATCGGCACGCCGCGGCGCGCCCAGGCCCAGTCGGTGCGCAGGAGCGCGGCCGTCGGGACGGGCCTGGCGGGGCGGGCGTAGCCGAGGCGCGCGTCGACTTCGATCACGCCGAGGCGCACCGCGCCCTGGAGGCCGACGATCACCTTCCGGCCACCTCCGCCGACGACGACCGGGCCCGCGTAGACGCCGTGCCGGGTCAGCAGCTGGAGGGTGTAGCGCGGCGCCGGCTCCCTGAGGGAGAAGGATCGTGAGGAGGACGACGTCATGCGCCCGTTGGCGCCCAGGGCGACGATCCTGTACCCGGGCGCGCTCAGGCGCCCGGTGATCAGCCCTCCGCCGACGCGGCCGCCCCGCTTGCCGGCATGGTGCCGATCTTGGCCGCCGCGCGCGCGGTGGCCGTGACGGCTCGGGTTGGAGGCGGATGCGACGCCGGGCCCAAGACCCGCGACGGCGATCGCGGAGGCGCCGAGCGCGGCTGTGAGGCGGCTGGCCGGTGCGAGCATGGTCGGTCCCTTCCTGCGGTTCGGTCGAGTGCGCCGGCTTCCCGGCGCACTCGGAACTTCGGCGCAGCGCCGCCTAACTTGAGGCCATGGGCCAGGGTCTGGCCGTCGAGCGACCGTTCGCTGCTCGATGGCGACCGGTCTCGGGGCGCGCCGGTCGGGGCCGCCTGCCGGGGCGTGCCGGTCGGGGCGTGCCGGCCGGCGCCGCTTGTCGGGCGCGCCGGTCGGGGCCGCTTGCCGGGGCGTGCCGGCGGACTGCGAGAATCAGCCGCCATGGATCTCGGACTCGCGGGACGCGCCTGCGTGGTCACCGGCGGCTCGCGGGGGATCGGACTGGAGACCGCGCGCCAGCTGATCGCCGAGGGCGCGAACGTACTGCTGGTCGCGCGCCACGAGGACGCGCTGCGGGACGCGGTCGCCGCGTGCGCGTCCCGGGACGGAGAGCCGGCCGGTCGAGGCGCTGCGGCCGGGCGAGGCGAGGCGGCCTGGCTGGGCCTGGACATCACCGACCCTGAGGCAGCGGAGCGGGCAGCCGCCGAGTGTGTCGCGCGGTTCGGCTCGTTCGACGTGCTGGTCAACAACGCCGGCGGGAGCGTCTCCAGGTCGCTCCCGGACCTCACCGATCAGGACTGGCGATGGGACTGGGAGATCAACGTGATGGCGCCGATGCGCCTGATGCGCGCGGCGGTGCCGAGGATGGCCCGGCGCGGCTGGGGGAGGGTCGTGAACGTGTCGTCGTCGTCCGGCAAGCGACCCGGGCAGCGCAACGCCTCCTACGCGGTCGCCAAGTCAGCGCAGCTGTCGCTCTCACGCGCCTACGCCGATTTCTACGCGCGCCACGGCGTCCTCATCAACGCCGTGACCCCCGGCCCGGTCGCCGGAGAGCTGTGGCTTGAGCCGGGCGGGCTCGCCGATCAGGCCGCGCGGATGAGGCAGACCACTCGTGAGGAGGTCCTCAGGGACATGGCAGCCGCCCTTCCGATCGGGCGGCTGGCGACGCCGCGGGAGATCGCGTCGGTGATCGTGTTCCTCTGCTCGGAGCGCGCGTCGAACGTGACCGGGGCCGCGTGGTCGGTCGACGGCGGCGCGGTGCCGGTGATCATCTGACCCGCCTGAGCGCTGCTCGTCCGCCGCTCGTGCACGGCTGCGCCCACCTACACTCCCGGCCGTGAGCGTCGACACCTCCGCGATCGGCAGGACGTACCCGCCGTCGCTGTACGCGGTCGGGCGCGAGAAGGTGCGCGAATACGCGCACGCGGTCGGCGAGACCGAGCCGATCTACCTGGATGTCGAGGCCGCTCGCGCTGCCGGCTTCGCCGACGTGGTCGCGCCCCCGATGTTCGCGGTCGTCTACGCGGGAAGCGCGCTGGCGCCGGTGATGTTCGACCCGGAGCTGGCGCTCGACTTCGCCCACCTCGTGCACGGCGAGCAGGAGTTCCGCTGGGGACCGCTGGTGGTGGCGGGGGACGAGATCGAGACCACGGTCACCGTCCGGGACATCCACGAGCGCGGCGGACTGGGGTTCTACGTGTTCGCCACCGAGTCCCGCAACCAGGCGGGCGAGCTGGTCTGCTCCGGGACCTGGACCGACATCGTGAGGCCTGCGCAGTGAAGCCCGGGGACGAGCTGGAGCTCCGGGTCACCCCGGACCGCTACCTGACGGTTCGCTACGCCGGGGCGTCGGGTGATTTCAACCCGATACACATCGACGAGGAGTTCGCGCGCCAGGTCGGCCTGCCGGGCAGGATCCTGCACGGACTGTGGACGATGGCGCAGGTGGCGCGCGCCCATACCGAGGCCCTGGGAGGCCCGGCGCGGCTGGAGCGCCTCTCGGTCCAGTTTCGAGGGATGGGCGTGATGGAGCACGAGGTGCTCGTCACCGGCAGGGTGCGGGAGGTCGGCGCCGACGGGCGCGCCGTGGTCGACTCCGAGGCCCGCCAGGACGGCAGGAGGATCGTTCGCAACGGCGTCGCCGAGATCCGTGCCTGAGGCCCGCCGGGATGGCGGGCGGATCGTCTGAAACGCCGTCGCCGGCATGCGCCCCGGCATCGGTCGGGTAGCTCCCGGTGGCTCGGCCGGGAGGTCGTCAGGCGCCGACCTAGAATTCAAGCGATGCTGACGGAGCGTCAGGAGCAGGTTCTCGGCCGACTCGTACAGGAGTACCTGGATTGCGGCGCGCCGGTGGGCTCCAAGGCGCTCAGCGCGGAGTTCGAATGGGGGCCGTCGACGATCCGCCACGAGCTTGCGATCCTGGAGGAGCTCGGGCTGCTGGCCCACCCTCACACCTCCTCCGGCCGGGTTCCCACCGAGGCGGGCTACCGCTACTTCGTGGACCGGCTGCTGCCCGAGCGGACATCCGGGCCGTCGCTGTCCCTGTCGCTGATGCGGCGCGAGCTTGACGACGCCATGCGGCTCACGACCGAGGCTCTGTCGCAGGTGACCAACCTGCTGGCGGTGGTGACCGCGCCGCCGATCGAGACCTCGACGATCCGTCACGTGGAGCTGCTCAAGCTGCAGCCGCAGGTTCTGATGGTGGTCGTGATCACCTCAACGGGCGGCGTGACAAAGCGTCTGTTCACATTCGCCGGCCAGCTTGACGGCGGGCTGGTGGACTGGGTCGCCAGCTACCTGAACGAGGGGCTGGTCGGCGTCGGTCTGGGCGCCCGCAGGGTTCGCCAGGTGCTCTACGACCCGTCGCTGCCGGCGACCGAGCGAGAGTTCCTGGAGGCGATCACGCCCGCCTTCACCGAGCTTGACGAATCGGACGCGTCGACGCTGTACGTCGACGGTGCGGCCAGGCTGCTGTCGCACGGCCGCTCGGAGGCCTCCGGGCTCAACCAGCTGATGGAGATGCTCGAGCGGCGCGTGACGCTGCTCGAGACATTGCGCTCGGCGCTGACCCCGGCTCGCAGCGTCGCGGTGAGGATCGGGGCCGAGAACCAGGTCCCGGCGCTGCGATCGCTCGCGCTGGTCGCCGCGGGCTACGGCCTGCCCCAGCGCGCGCTCGGCGCCGTCTCGGTGATCGGACCGCTGCGGATGGACTACGGCCACGCGATCCGCACCGTCCGCGACGCGGCGGCTCAGCTTTCGGCGTTCGTCGCCGATGTGTACGACGAGCGATGAGCGCCTCTCAGATGCCACGCGACTACTACGAGGTCCTCGGGGTCGAGCGCAGCGCCGGCGAGGGGGAGATCAAGAAGGCCTTCAGGCGGCTGGCGCGTGAGCTGCACCCCGACGTGAACAGGGCGCCCGACGCGGAGGAGCGCTTCAAGGAGGCCGCCGAGGCCTACGAGGTGCTCTCCGACGCCGAGCGACGCGCGACATACGACCGCTACGGGCACGAGGGGCTTCGCACCGGAGGCTACGCCCCGAACTTCGAGGGCTTCGGCTCGCTGTCTGAGATCTTCGAGGCGTTCTTCGGCGGCGGCGGCCTCGGCGGCGCGTTCGGCGGCTTCGGCGGGCGCGCGGCAGGACCGACGCAGGGCGGCGACGTCGTGGCCGGTGCCGAGGTCACGCTGCTGCAGGCCTCGGAGGGAGCGGCGGTGGAGGTCTCCTACGACGCCGTCGTGCTGTGCGAGCACTGCCACGGCAACGGGGCTGAGCCCGGAACCCCGATCGAGGCCTGCGCCAGGTGCGGCGGCGCCGGCGAGCTGCGGGTGATAACCCGGACCCCGTTCGGACAGGTGATGCGCACGGCCCCGTGCGACGCCTGCCATGGCGAGGGCCGCGTCGCCAAGCAGCCATGCCGTCAATGCTCCGGCCGCGGGCGGCGGGCCGAGCGGGTGAGGGTCTCCGTCGACGTGCCCGCGGGGATCGACGACGGCCAGCGGATCAGGATCGCGGGCCGCGGTCACGCCGGCGAGCGAGGCGGCCCGCCCGGCGACCTGTACGTCCAGATGCGAGTCCGCGAGGACCCGAGGTTCGTTCGCGACGGAGACCATCTCACAACCGCCGTCGACGTCGCGGCACCCCTCGCGGCGCTCGGCACGACCGTCGAGGTGCCGACGCTCGAGGGGCCGGTCGAGCTGGAGATCCCGGCCGGCACCCAGCCGCACGAGACGCTCACGCTCCGCGGCAAGGGGATGCCCTCGCTGCGCGGGCGACGGCGGGGCGACCTGCGGGTGATCGTCAACGTCGTGATACCTCGCCACCTCAAGCGTGAGCAGCGCGAGCTCTTCGAGAAGCTCGCCGAGAGCATGACCGATCACAACCTGCGCACCGAGGAGGGTGTGCTCGGCAAGCTGCGGCGCGCTTTCGGCGGCCAGTGAGCGAGACTGCGCGCCTGGATAGCCGCGTCCCTCCGATCCTGTACACCTGGATGGTGCAGGAACCGTCCTCGCTGCCGATCATGTTCGGCGTAGCAGCAGCGCAACCAGCGAGGGGAGCAGGTCAGTTGACATTCAAGCTCGCGATCGAGACGGGAACGGGCACGGCGCTCGGTCGCGCGTCCGTGCCGATGCCAGAGCCCGGGGCCGTGCAAGCGGCGCGGTCATCAACCGACCGTGCCGCCAGCGGCGCACCGAGGACGCCCAGGCATGAGGCGGCGGTCGACGCGTACCTGAAGCTCCAGATCGCGCGCGGGCGGCGCGGCTGAGAAGAAGGCCCGACCGCGGACGGGGCGCGCGCTACCTTCTCCGGCGCGTGGTCTCGTTCGCGGTCAAAGCCCCCCGCCGGGTCGCGGTCAACGCCGGCTGCCGCACGGCGCGGGTCCGGGTCGCCGACCGGTGATCAGGCTCGCGGTCCGCGTCCACCGCCGCCAGGCGGAGCTGGTGCTCGCCGAGCTGCTTGAGCTCGCTCCGAGCGGCGTGGAGGAGGTGGAGGTCTCGCCCGAGGTCGTGGAGTACGCCGTCTACGGCGCGCCCGGGGAGCTGCCCGCCGTCCCGGCGCTGCGCGCGGCGGCGGGCGGCGCCTACGTGGACGTCCGGAGCGAGGAGATCGCCGATGACTGGGCCGACCGGTGGCGCACCTTCCACCGGCCGCTGACGATCGCCGACCGGCTGACCGTGCGTCCGCCCTGGGAGCCGCCGGCCCGCACGGAGATCGAGATCGTGATCGACCCGGGACGCGCGTTCGGTACCGGCGCCCACGCGACCACCGCCCTGTGCCTGGAGATGCTGCTCGACGAGAAGGCGCGCGGCTCGCTGATCGACCTCGGGTGCGGCTCCGGCGTGCTGGCGATCGTCGCCGCGCGGCTGGGCTTCGAGCCGGTCCTGGCGCTCGACCGCGATCCCGTGGCGATCGAGGCGACGGTCGAGAACGCCGCCCGCAACGGGGTCGAGCTCAGCGCTCGCCGGCTGGACATGCTGCGCGAGCAGGTGCCGGACGCGCAGCTCGTGGTCGCGAACGTGCTCGCCGGTCCCCTGATGCGCTGGGCGGCGGGTCAGCGGACGCTGCCGTCGCGGCTGATCCTCAGCGGGCTGCTCATCGGGGAGGCCGACGAGGTCGCGGCCGCGTTCGCGCGCCGCGGGCTGATTGAGCGGGAGCGTCGGTCGCGCGGCGACTGGGCCGCCCTCGGGCTCGCCGCCTGAGGGCAGGCCCCGTCGAGGCTCGGCCGAAGGGGTGAGGCGGTGGCCGGGCAGCGGAGGCAGCTGCCGGCGAGCCGCCTGAGCGAGCGTCAAACCACTTGACCGGGTAATATAACTTCGGCATGGAACTTGAGGGAAGGGTCGACCGCCGGGCGGCTTCGCTCGACGAGATCGCCGAGGCGCTGCCGCAACGGGCGTCGATGCTCTCGCGAGCGTTCCTGGCCCGCGCGAGCATCCAGATCTCGCGCACCGAGATGGGCGTGCTGTGGGCGCTCTCACGACGGCCGTGGCGGGTCACGGAGCTGGCCGCGCGCGAGGGCGTCACCCAGCCGGCGATCACGCGGCTGGTCAACCGGCTGGAGGAACGCGGCTGGGTCAGGCGCGAGACCGATCCGGCCGACGGTCGCGCCGTGCTGGTGGCGCTGACCGCCGAGGGCAGCGCCACGCTTCACCGGCTGCGGGGTGAGTACCGCGCGGTGATGCACGAGGAGATGGCGACGCTGGCCGACCGCGACATCGGCGTCCTCGCCGAGGCGATCGAGATCCTCGACCGACTGCTCGAACGGCTCACGGGGCAGGCGCCGTGAGCGCGATCGAGCGGTTGCGCGCCCACACGCACGCCAGCCCGGACCGCTACAAGTGGGTGGCGCTCTCGAACACCACGCTCGGGATCCTGATGGCGACGATCAACGGATCGATCGTGATCATCGCGCTGCCGGACATCTTCCGCGGCATCAGCCTCGACCCGCTGGTGCCGTCGAACACCAGCTACCTGCTGTGGATGCTGCTCGGGTTCCTGGTCGTGATGGCGGTGCTGGTCGTCAGCCTCGGCCGGGTCGGGGACATGGTCGGCCGGGTCAAGATGTACAACCTCGGCTTCGCCGTCTTCACGGTCGGCTCGATCCTGCTGACGGCAACCTGGATGCAGGGCACCGCCGCCGCGCTGTGGATGATCGCGATCCGGGTGCTCCAGGGGGTCGGCGCCGCGTTCCTGATGGCCAACTCAAGCGCGATCCTGACCGACGCCTTCCCCGCGACCGAGCGCGGCCTGGCGCTCGGGATCAACATGGTCGCCGCGATCGCAGGCTCGTTCGTCGGCCTGGTGCTCGGCGGCGTGCTGGCGCCGGTGGCCTGGCGGCTGGTGTTCCTGGTCTCGGTGCCGTTCGGGCTGCTGGGCACCGTCTGGGCCTACCTGATGCTCGAGGAGCGCGGGATCCGCAACCCGGCGAGGATCGACTGGCTGGGCAACATCACCTTCGGGGCGGGTCTGATCGCGGTGCTCGTCGGGATCACGTACGGGATCCTCCCCTACGGCCATCACACGATGGGGTGGACCAGCCCGAAGGTGATCGCCGAGATTGGCGGCGGGCTGGTCCTGCTGCTGGCGTTCGTGGCGATCGAGCGGCGCGTGGCGCAGCCGATGTTCCGCCTGCCGCTGTTCCGGATCCGAGCGTTCACCGCCGGCAGCATCGCGGCGCTGCTCTCGGCCCTGGCCCGCGGAGGGCTGATGTTCATGCTGATCCTCTGGCTGCAGGGGATCTGGCTGCCCGAGCACGGGTACAGCTTCTCGCAGACGCCGCTGTGGGCGGGCATCTACATGCTGCCGCTGTCGGTCGGCTTCCTGATCGCCGGTCCGTTCGCCGGCCGCCTCGCCGATCGCTTCGGGGCGCGGCCGTTCGCGACCGGCGGGATGCTGGGCGCCGCCGCCAGCTTCCTTGCGCTGATCGCGCTTCCGGTCGACTTCCCCTACTGGGCGTTCGGGCTGGTGATCCTGCTCAACGGCTTCGCGATGGGCCTGTTCGCGGCGCCCAACCAGACCGGGATCATGAACAGCCTGCCGCCCGACCAGCGCGGCGCAGGCGCCGGCATGGCCGCGACCTTCCAGAACAGCTCGATGGTGCTGTCGATCGGGATCTTCTTCAGCCTCGTGATCGTCGGGCTCTCGGGCAGCCTTCCCGGCGTGCTCTACCACGGCCTGTCGGCCAACGGGGTCCCGCACGCGGACGCGGTCCGGATCTCGCATCTGCCCGCGGTCGGCAGCCTGTTCGCGTCGTTCCTGGGCTACAACCCGATGAGCACGCTGCTGGGCCCGGCGCTCGCCCACATCCCGCACTCGACCGCCGCCTACCTGACAGGCCACCGCTTCTTCCCGACGCTCGTGTCGCACCCGTTCGCCAACGGGATCCACGAGGCGTTCTACTTCGCGGCCGCGTGCTGCCTGGCCGCGGCGCTGGCCTCCTGGCTGCGCGGCGGCAAGTACTTCTACGACGAGCAGGCCGCGGCGGGGGGCTCGCCCCCCGCCGAGCCGCCGGTCTCCGAGCAGGGCGCGGGGACCGACCGCCAGCCGGCCGGCGCCCGGTGACCCCTCCCGCCGGGCGCCGCCGACCGCGGGCGCGGTAGCGTCTGCGGTCGGCGTGACGACGTTCGCGATCAGGTTCCTCGGCTGCAAGGTCTCCCAGGCGGACGCGATGATCGCCCGCGAGGCGCTGCTGGCCGCCGGCCACCGGGAGGTGGGCGAGGACGAGGCGGAGCTGCACGTCGTCAACACCTGCTGCATCACGTCCGAGGCCGAGGCGAAGTCCCGCCAGTCGGTGCGCCGCTCGCTGCGGGCTGCGCGGCGCGTGTACGCGTCTGGCTGCGCGGTGAACCTGAGCGCCCGCCGGTTCGCGGACCTGGGGGATGAGGTGGTCGCGCTGCAGGGGGCGGCCGACGACGTCGCCCGGAGGATCGCGGCGCACGCGGGCTCCGGTGCTGTCGACCACGCCGGCGGCGGGCCGGCCGCGCACGTCGCCCCGTGGATTCCCGCGCACGCCGTCAGCGGCTCCACGTCGTGCGCCGACACCGCGCACGACGTGCTGGCCCGTGAGCGGCTCGCGGGCGCCGGGCCGCTGTCGCGCACCCGCGGCTTCGTCAAGATCCAGGACGGCTGCGACTCCGGGTGCGCATACTGCATCATCCCCACGGTGCGCGGGGGCGCTCGCTCGCGGCCGGCCTCCGCGGTCCTGCGAGAGGTCGCGCAGCGGGTGCGCGACGGGCAGCCGGAGATGGTGATGACGGGGATCAGCGTGGGCGACTATCGCGACCCCGAGCAGGGCATGGAGCTCGGCGACCTGATGCGGGCGGTGGCGCGCGTGCCCGGGATCGAGCGCGTGCGGCTGTCGAGCGTGGAGGTGATCCACGTGCGCGACTCGCTGCTGGAGGCGCTCGTGAGCGAGCCCAAGGTGTGCCCGCACCTGCACGTGCCGCTGCAGTCAGGGGACGACGCGGTGCTCGCCGCGATGGGGCGCCACTACACCGCAGCCGAGTACGTGGAGCGGATCGCGCGCGTCCGCGCGGCGGTGCCGCGCCTGAACGTGACCACCGACGTGATCGTCGGCTTCCCGACCGAGGACGAGGCGGCCTTCGAGCGCACGCTGCGGGCGCTCGACGCAGCCTGCATCACGCGCGTGCACGTGTTCCCCTACTCGCCGCGACCCGGGACCGTCGCGGCCGGCCTGGGCGACGCGGTCGCCCCCGCCGACAAGCGGCGCCGCGGCCAGGCGATGCGCGCCCACTCGGAGCTGAGCAGCCGCCGCCACCGCAGCTCCCGGCTCGGGCTTCGCGAGCGGGTGCTGGTCGACAAGGTCGCCGCGACGCGGTGCTCGGGCTACACCGCCGACTACGTCCGCTGCTACCTGCCGCCCGGTGCGGCCAGGCGCGGCGAGCTGGTCGACGTGGTCTGCGAGGACCTGCAGGCCGACGGCATCCGCTGCCGGCCGCTGCGTCGGCGCTGAGCGGTCCGCCGAGCGCGGTCGTCCGGAGCACGGACGGTTCGCGGCCCTATGCGATGAACTTCGCGGCCAGGAAGGACGCGGCGACGAAAGCCGCCACCAGGAGGCTGATCCGGTCGCCGGCGGCGAACAGGAGCGGATCCTCGTCGATCTCGCCGCGTCCCGCCAGCAGCCACAGACGGGAGATCCAGTACAGCAGCGCCGGGATCGCGGCCCAGAGCAGATGCGGGTTGGCGTGGGGGCGCGCGGTGGCGTTGTCGTTGACATACAGGACGAAGACCACGGCGCAGCCGGAGGTGACCCCGAGCGAGGTCATGAGCTCCAGGTCCTGATGGCTGTAGCCGCGGCCCCTGACCTCCCGTCCCGCGCGGCGCGCGCGGGAGAGCTCCGAGACGCGCTTGACGATCCCGAGGCTGGTGACGAGGAAGACCGAGAAGGTGAGCAGCCAGATCGTCAGATGGGCGCTGATCGCCTCCGCCCCCGCGACGATCCGGATCGTGTACAGGCCCGACAGCGTGATCACGTCGACGATCTCCACGCGCTTGAGCCAGAACGTGTAGGCGACCGTGATCGACAGGCAGGCGAGTAGCATCAGCGTCGCCTTCGGCGGCAGCGGCACGGCGCTCAGCGCGATGCCGGCGGCGAGGAGGACCGGGAGCAGCGCCCACCCGCAGACCATGCTCCCGCGGCCGCTGGCGAATGGCCGCTCCCGCTTGGTGGGATGGCTGCGGTCGGAGTCGAGGTCCGACCTGTCGTTGAGCACATGGACGCTCGACGCGACCAGGCAGAAAGCGACGAACATGAGCCACGAGTGCCACCAGTACCGCAGCCGCCCGACGTCCTGCGCGGTGAACATGGCCACGAACACCAGCAGGTTCTTGAGCCACTGGTGGGGGCGAAGGGCACGTGACAGCGCCCGCAGCCGCGCGCCGTCACGCGGGATCACGGCGCCCAGCGGCGCCAGCGCTCGGGCCTGATGGAGCAGCCCGTAGGACCCTCCGACCACGTGCGCGACGCCGGCGTCCGCCCACACCGCCAGGTCGGCGCGGTCGCTGCCGGCATAGTCGTAGCCGCCGGAGCCGTATCGCTGCGCCAGGCGTGCGCGCCGGCGCTCGGCGGTGAGCTGGACGTCTCCGGAGGCGAGCACCTCGTCGAAGAGCCCCAGGTGGTCGGCGATCGCGCGCGCCCGGCGCTCGCCCGCCGCGGTGGCGAGCACCAGGCGCCGGCCCGTGCGGCGCTCGGCCCCAAGCCACGCGAGGACTCGGTCGTCATGGGGCAGCAGGCTCGGGTCCGGCTCGCGGGCGTCCGCCACGAGCCTGCGAACGGCCTGGGGACCGCCGCGCAGCGCGACCAGCACCCGCCCGATCCGCCATGGACCGGCCAGCAGGTAGGCGGTCAGATCCATCATGCAGAGGATCGGAGCGCAGCAGCGTCCCGTCTAGATCGACGACCAGGGGCCGCCGCGGCGCCCGCGGGAGCGTGACGGCCTCAGCCACGGTCCGGGAGGGTGCCGGCCGCCGGCTGCTCGCCGGCGGCTCGCGGGCGTCCGGGCGACGGGCCCGCGTCCGGCGGCGCGGCGCCAGGCGCGGGCGCCGCCGGGTCGGGCAGCCGCCGGCGCAGCGCGGCGACCAGCCACACCGCCTCCAGCGCGATCCGGCCGGACATCTTGCTCGTGCCCGCGGTCCGGTCGGCGAACACGATCGGTACCTCCACAACAGTGAAGCCCGCCCTGAACGCCAGCGCCGTGAGCTCTATCTGGAACGCGTACCCGTCCGCGCCGATCGAGTCCAGGCCGATCGACTCAAGCACCCGGCGGCGGATGCACTTGAAGCCGCCCGTGAGATCACGAACCGGCACGCCGAGCATGTGCCGCGCGTAGAGGCTCCCGCCGCGCGACAGGAGCCGCCGCGTCAGGCTCCAGTTCTCGACCCCGCCGCCGCGCACGTAGCGCGAACCGAGCACGACGTCCGCGGTCCGCGCCGCCGCCAGCAGCCGGGGCAGGTGAGCGGGGTCGTGCGAGAAGTCCGCGTCCATCTCCACCACCATCTGCGCGCCGGCGTCGAGCGCGCGCCTGAAGCCGGCGACATAGGCCCGACCGAGCCCGTCCTTCGACCTCCGGTGCAGCACCTCCACCGTCCCGAGCTCGACGGCGACCCGCTCGGCGAGCGCGCCGGTCCCGTCCGGCGATCCGTCGTCGACCACGAGCACGCGGTAGCCGCCCGGGACCGCCCCGGCGAGCTGCGCGTCGACCGCCCGCAGGAGCCGCTCTATGTTCTCCCGCTCGTTGTAGGTGGGGATCACGATCCAGGTCGGCTCACTCATCTCAGGGCTCCTCGTCACGGCGGGCTCAGGCAGGTCGGCGGGGCCTCACGGACCGCCGACGCGTCGAAGCGAGACGGAATAGACGTTCACGAGATCGGCGCCCCCCGGCGACCAGACGCGCACCTCCAGCTGGTCGCCGCTGGGGATCACCGGGCTGTCGCGCCAGGGGCCGAAGCCGTGGAACTCGTAGGGCGCGACGACCCGGGCCAGCCGCCCCGTCAGCGAGACGGTCGTGCGCCCGCCCGTGCCGGGCAGCGCCACGCGCGCCAGCAGGGTGGAGGTGTCGGCGTTCCACAGCTCGACGGTCGCGGCGCTCGACGCCGAAAGGGACACGTTCGCACGGTATGAGCCCGCCGGCTCGCGCCAGTAGGCGCCGTCCGCGACGTAGCCGGCGCGGCCGTCGCCGGTGACGTACCAGTCGCGCGGCGGGCCGCTGAGGACCGCCTGGCCGGCGGGTCCCGGCAGCGACCACCCCGGGTAAGGTGCCCCCGGCGGCGCCGTGAGGCTCAGCCGGCGCCGGTCGCCGGAGGGCGTCCACTCCAGCGCCCAGATGCCGTCCCGCGCGGTGACCAGTCTCACCCCCGGCGTGGACAGCAGCGCGTCGATGTCGCTGTAGATCGATGAAGGGCTTGCGGTCTCGATCCCGGCCCGCGGCGCGAACACGAACCACACCCGGCCCGCGCGCACCGGAATCGCACGCGCGCCGAATACTGGATAGACAAAGGGACGGTTCGCGAGGTCGCCGACGATCCCCTGCTCAGCGACCACCTCGTCGCTCGGGGCGATGCGCCGCCGGACGGAGCGCAGGACCGCGGCGGCGGGCGCGGGTACCGTGAGCCACCTCCCCGGAAGGCTCGGGAGCCAGGTGGCCGTCCAGCCGCCCGCGTTGGCGACCAGCAGGCACGCGAGCGACGCCGGCAGCCACCGTAGCCTGCGGTGGCTCCTACCGAGCAGGATCATGACCACAGCCACTGTCCCGACCGCGACCAGAGGACTGAGCACGATGTTCTGAACACCTGGCTGGGAGAACTCAGTTGAGCTGAGTTGACTCTCAGCGAGCGCTAGCGTCGCCGTGCCCGCCACCGGGGGCCAGAGGATGCCAAGCAGCCCGGCTGTCGAGACATTGGCCCAGACGTTGAACCGATTGGCCCACAGCGCGGCGAGGGCGCGTCCGGGGTGCTCGACGACTGCCGACACCACGGCCGTGGCGGCGGACGAGCTGCTCGCTTGCCCGGTCCCTGCGAGTAGGCTTGCATACTTGTCTGGACTGCTCCCCATGGTGGCGTGCACGAGCTCCAGGGCCACGAGCCACCCGACCGCGGCTGCCATCATGGAGATGCCCCGGCGGGCGTAGCAGCGTCCGGACAGCGCGCCCGAGAGGCCGACGGCCGCCAGGTAGGTGGCGGCGACGTCGCCGCAGAGCAGGCCCGCTCCGAACCACAGCCAGGCGCTCCGGCGGCCGCGATGGAGGTCACGCGCGGCGGCGACGGTGAACAGCATGGCGAACGCCTCGACGTGGAAGTCGAACGAGATCGACATCGCGAACCAAGGGTTGAGGACGAGCAGCACGACGCCGAGCGCTGCGAGCGCGGCGGGCGCTGCCGCCGAGGCGTCCCTCACAGCGCGCCGGGCGGCGAGGTCGCAGATCCACACCAGCGCCACCGCCTGGGCGCCTACCGTCGCGAGGTCCTGCTCCCAGACGAGCGTGACCCGGTGCGGCCAGAGCCACTCCAAGAGTGCGAGCGGCCACAGGAGGAAGAACCCGTGATCGCGCCAGATGGGATACCCGAGGGTGGTCGCGAACGGATCGAGCGTTCCGTGGGCGATCAGCCAGGCGGGCTGCCCGCCGTTGGCGTAGTCCCAGCCCAGCCCGTACCGCGCGGCGATCAGCCCGCTCCACCAGAGGAAGGCGACCAGCTCGATCGCGAGGATCACGAGCCCGGCCGTGCGCACGCGCAGCAGCGCCCGCGGCCACTCCTCTCGGCGCGGAGCCACCAGGGGCCGGGCCTCGCTCCAGCGCCGCCGCAGACCGCCGAGTGCGCCGAACACGGGCCCCGTCAGGCCCCGGGGCCGCCGCCCGCTGACATCACCGAGGACGCTCATCGGACGAACCTGATCGGCAGGATCTCGGAGTACCCGTACGGGTAGAAGAAGCGGTCGTTGACGAGGTTGGCCTCGAAGTAGACCGGATCGGCGCTCGCGGCCGTGCCGACGATCCGGAAGGTCGCGACGCCGCCGGCGTCGGTGTAGGCGACCACCGGCGTCTGCCCGGGCGGTCGGCCATTGACCTGCGCCTCGCTGAACTGAAGGCCGCTCTGGTCGTAGATGATCTGGCCCAGCGCGACCGCGACCCCGGCCCGGCGCACGCGGCGGTCAAGCCGGTCGCGCAGCTGCGCCAGCACGACCAGCGCCCGGCCGGTGGGCAGGGGCGCGTTGACCGCGTCGGGCACCAGCGCCACGTGCAGCGCGCCGGGATCGTAGGGGCCCGACGTGCTGAGCGAGGGCGGGTGCCGGGTGAACGCCAGCACCGAGAAGCCCCCCTGGATCGACGGCTGGGCGGGGAAGTTGGGCGCCTGCAGCGTGTAGGTGGCGGCGGCGCCAGGTGCCAGCGCCCGCGGACCGCGCGCGACAAGCCAGAAGGTCGTCAGGCCGCCGCCCTCGGCGAGGGTGAAGGACGGGCGCAGCACGCGGCCGGTGGTGTTCGCCACGCGCAGCGTGAGCTGCTCAACGGTCGCCAGCTGACCGGTCGTGCGCAGCCCCGAGATCCGCAGCCGCAGCGGCGCCCGGGCGCCGAGCGCCCAGGCCAGGGACGCGCACACCGCGGCGGCCGCCAGGCCGGCGCCCGCCATACACCACCGCCGCCACCGGCGCCGGGCGCCGGGCGGCGGCGAAGCGCGCGTGGGGACCGCGGTCGTAAACGCGCCGACGACGCCCGCGGGGACCAGCGCGACCAGATAGCTGCCGTAGGAGCGGGAGGCGAAGAACAGCGCCACCGCGGGCAGCGCGAACGTCGCCGGCCGCAGCCGCGGGTAGGTGGCGAGGTAGGCGAACAGCAGCAGCGCCAGGAGGGCCACCGCGCTGAGGGTGAACGCCTGCAGAGATCCGCCGCCGAGCCTGGCGAACAGGCTGAGCGCGATCGCGCCCTGCCCGGCCGGCACCAGCTGGCCGACGATCGGCGTCAGGATGCCGTGCCACCACGCCGCGGGGGACTGGATCAGGAAGGGCAGGTTGGGCAGCGTGAACGCGACCGCGGCGAGCGCCAGGTACAGCGCCGCCCGCCGGAGGGCGGCCGCGGCGCCGCGCGTCGCGGTGCCCTCGACGATCAGCGCGCACAGCACGAACGGGAGCACCAGCCACGGCGTCTGCTTGACCGCCATCGCCAGCCCGAGCAGGATCGGGCCCAGGTAGGAGCGACGGCAGGATCCGAACCGATCCCACCGGTAAGCGGCCCCGATCAGCAGCGGGATGAAGAGCGAGTCGGTGATGCCGCCGACCGCGTAGCTGACATAGACGCCCAGCGCTCCGATCACCAGGCCCGCGGCCCGCGCGCGGCGGGGCAGCAGGGCGAACATCAAGAGGATCGACACCGACCACGCGGCCACGTCGATCGCCACCGCCAGCTGCGTCGACCAGCCGAGCGCGAGGAACGGTAGGTACAGCTCGAACGAGAGCGCCGGGTAGGAGAGGGCGGTTACCGGAGCGCCCGCGAGCGTGTAGGTGAAGCCGTCGGGGGAGACGCGGAACATGGAGAACGAAGGCGCCATCGAGCGCAGGTACGGATCGATCCCGTGCAGGGCCAGCATCGCCGCGTACTGGTCGAAAGCGAGCTCGTCGGTCCCGTAGCCGGGGGCCTGCCGGACCTGAACGTAGGACCAGGCGGCGAGCGTGCAGACGACGATCGCCGCCGTCGCCCAGGCGAGGGCGTTCTCGACCGAGCGGGCGCGGCCGCGGAGCAGCCAGCTGCCGAGCACGGTCGCCAGGCCCCACCCACCGGAGATGACGACAACCACCCCGACCCAGGCGAAGCTCGTGGCGGCGCTCAGCAGCTGGATCGACCAGTCGATCAGGGCCGCGCCCGCCAGCGTCCAGGAGGCGCGCTCGGCCCAGCCGATCCCGGCCGCCGGCGACGCGGCGGACACGCCGCCGGACGGCGTGCCGGAGGAGCCCGGATGTGCCGGCGGCGTCCCGCGCACGGCCTGGTGCGACGCCGACACGCCGAGCCCTAGAGGCCGATGATCTGCACGTTCCCGTAGGACGGGGCGCCGACGAAGTCATACAGCGAGCCGCCGTTGGGCGACACCTGAACCGCCACGCTGTCGCTGGCGGCCGGGAGCACCCTGCGCATCGAGCTGGTGGCGGTGTCGATGACCGCGATGTTGGCCGTCAGGCTGGTGCCCTTGAGCACGTACAGGGTGGCGCCCGTGGGGGCGAGCGCGAGCGAGATCGCCGGGCTGCCGACCGACAGCTGGGTGAGCACCCTGCGCGTGCGCAGGGACGTCTCGGTCACCCCGCCCGACGCCTGCGCCGACCAGACGGCGCTCTGATCAGGCGTCGGGGCGATCGACACGGCGTCGCGCGGCACCCCGATCAGGGCCCTCACGCGCCGCTTCACGGTGTCGATGACCGTCACGCTGGCCGATGAGCGGTTCCCGTCCAGCACGTAGAGGGTGCTGCCGTCCGACCCGAAGGCGAGCGCGCGAACGGGCGCGCCGACCGCGATCGTCGCACGCCCGCGGCCGTCGGCGCCCAGCAGCTGCACCGCGCCCGCACCGGGGGTCGCGAGCCCCAGGGCGAGCGTCCCGGTGGACGACTCGGCGACGGCGCTCGCGTCGGCGCTCACAGGCTCAAGGGCCTGCCGCTGGCCGGTGGAGAGCGAGAACTGAGCCACTGCGCGCGCCCTGACGGTGCCGCTCAGCACCCACAGGTAGCCGTTCAGCTGCGGGGTGGAGGCGGCGATGACGCCGGCGGGCAGCGGGAGCGTTCTGGGGCGGGCGCCGACACGCGCACGCGAGGAGGAGGACGACGTCGCGGCGGACCCGCACGCCGCCAGCAGGACCGAGGCCCCCAGGGCCGCGGCGTACGCCGCGACCCGGGAGCGCCGTGAGGCCGGCACGGCCGCTCGTCAGCTCAGGACGGCGATCGCCTCGCCGGCCCTCAGCCCGATCGTGAACCTGCCCTTGGACAGCCTGACGCGCGCGCGCTGGAAGTGATGGGTGCGGCCGTTGTAGACCACGATCGTCTCGCCCCGCCGGATCGCCCGGCTGGAGAGCGTCACGACGACGTCCCTGCGCGTCGACGCGGCCGCGCTGCCCGAGCGCAGCAGGACGGCGAACGCGGCGACCACGCGATACCTGTGCAGGCGCCTGCTCAGCGAGCGCACCAGAAGAGACCTCACCGCCCGGTCGCTGCCCCTCGTGACGACGACCTGGAGCGGGCGCGTGCTGGCTCCGCGCGGCACGCGCACCTGGAGGCTGGTCCCGCGCGCGTAGCTCACCTTGACGGTTCCGCCGCGGGACCCGACCGTGCGCGCCGTCACAACCGATGTGAAGCCACCCGGGGCGCCGGGCGCAGCGGGCCGGCCGCCGTAGCCGCCGGCCGCGGCCAGCGCGGTACCGCCGAGGCTCAGGGATGCGGCTGCGGCGCAGCCGCCGATCAGCAGCCGCCGCAGCGCAGGCTGTAACGCCGAGGATCGGCCTGAGTCACTCCCACACAGTGTCACTGTCATTCGCTCCATCCAGTTGTGTGCAGACGACACCCGAGCGGGTCGGGTCACCGCAGCAGCCTGGAAATCACGCCGCTGCCATCAGTGCCGTTTACGCCTTCTTAATGGAGCGGAGTTATGCCAGAGATCGGCAGGAAGGGAGAGGATCGGAGAGAGCCCGGCATCGCGCGCGGACCCAAGCGCTGTGACCGGCTCTTCCCGGGCTTGGAAGGTCGCCGGGAACGGCGCCGACGACGCGCCGGCGGTGCCGAGGATGCGCAGGCCCGAGGCCGCGAGACGCGACCAGTGGGGACGTCAGGTGCGGGTATGCGGCCACCGCGGCGGCCACCGGCAGCGTCCACGCCGACAGCACCCACCAGCGGCGTCGGGCAACCCAGCGCCCCGGCGAACCGCCCGCGGCGCATGAGGCCCGCCCCCGCCCGGAGGTCCGCCCGCGCCCGATCCGGAGGCGGTGACCGCCCTCCCACCGGGCCGCGCCCCTCGTCGCGGGCGTCGGATCCGGGCCTCGGTCGATCGTGCTCGTGCCGGGGGTATCCTCGAACTCTGAGGATGACCGTCGCCGAGCAGATCAGAGCAGACATCACGACCGCCATGAAGGCGGGCGACCGCGCCCGGGTGGGAGCGCTGCGGCTGGTGCTGTCCGAGCTGCAGAAGGCCGCCAAGGAGGGCGCCGACGACGAGCTGGCGGTCCTGCGCCGCGAACGCAAGCGCAGGCTCGAGGCCGCGTCCCAGTTCCGTGAGGGCGGCCGGCCAGAGCTGGCCGAGCAGGAGCGGTCCGAGGCCGTGCTGATCTCCGGCTACCTGCCGTCGGAGCTGGACGACGCCGAGCTTGACCGGCTGATCCGGTCGGCGATCGAGCAGACCGCCGCCGTCGGGCCGCGTGACATGGGCGGTGTGATGAAGGCGGTGATGGCCGCCGCCGGCGGTCGCGCCGACGGCAGGCGGGTGTCCGCGCGGGTGCGGGAGGCACTGAGCGGATAGCTCCGCCACCGGATGCGCCGCACGATCGAGCTCGACAACGCAGCGGCCGCCGAGCTTGCCGGCAGTCACGATGCGGTGCTGCGGGCGCTTGAGGCCGAGCTGGACTGCGACGTGCACCTGCGGGGCAACGTGCTGTCGCTCGACGGGGACCGGCCGGCGGTCGACGGCGCCGCCGCCGTGGTCGCGGAGCTGACGGCGCTGATCGCCCAGGGCCACGAGATCTCGCCCGGCACGGTGGAGTCGGTCGCCCGTGCGCTCGCGTCCGACGAGTCCCCGGCGGCGATCCTGGAGGACGTGGTCTGGCGCCACCGCGCCATGCGGGTGGCGCCCAAGACCGTCAACCAGAAGCGCTACGTCGACTCGATCCGCAACAACACGATCACGTTCGGGATCGGCCCGGCCGGGACCGGCAAGACGTTCCTGGCGGTCGCGCTCGCCGCCGGCGCGCTCAGCCGGCGCGAGGTCAACCGGATCATCCTCACGCGCCCCGCCGTCGAGGCCGGCGAGCGGCTCGGCTTCCTGCCGGGGGACCTGATGGCCAAGGTGGACCCGTACCTGCGGCCGCTGTTCGACGCGCTGCACGACATGCTTGACCCCGAACGCGTCTCCCAGTACCTGGAGCGCGGCGCGATAGAGGTGGCGCCGCTGGCGTTCATGCGAGGGCGCACCCTCAACGACAGCTTCATCATCCTCGACGAGGCGCAGAACACGAGCCCCGAGCAGATGAAGATGTTCCTCACCCGTCTGGGGTTCGGCTCCAAGATGGTGGTCACCGGAGACGTGACCCAGGTCGACCTGCCGCGCGAGCAGGGCTCCGGGCTGATCGCGGTGACGGAGATCCTCGACGGCGTGGAGGGGATCGAGTTCGTGCGCCTCGACGAGACCGACGTCGTGCGCCACAAGCTGGTGCGGCGGATCGTCGCGGCCTACGACGAGCACGCGCAGCGCGCGACTCCCGAGCTGCGGTCCCGCCGCAGCGCGCGCGGGGACGGCTGACCGTTGCTCGACGTCGAGGTGATCGGGATCGAGGCCGTCGTCGACGGCGGCCCGGCGGCCGTCGAGCTGGAGCAGCTCTGCGCCCTGGCGCTCTCCTCCGCGGGGATCGAGGACGGGCACGTGGCGATCGAGTTCGTCGACGAGGAGCGCATCCGCGAGCTCAACCGCCGCTGGCGGGGGATCGACGCGCCGACCGACGTGCTCTCGTTCGGGATCGACGAGGACGGCGAGCCGATCGGGCCGCGGGAGCTCGGCGACATCGTGATCTGCCCGCCCCGGACCGAGGACCTGCGCGAGGCGGTCGTCCACGGCGCCCTGCACCTGACCGGGATGGACCACGAGACAGACGAAGGCGAGATGCTGGCGCTGCAGGCGGAGCTGATGCGATGGGTCAGCTGAGCGGCGAGCTGCGCTCGGGGTTCGTCGCGCTGGCCGGCCGGCCGAACGTCGGCAAGTCGACGCTCGCCAACGCGATCGTCGGCGCCAAGGTCGCGATCGTGTCCGACAAGCCCCAGACCACGCGCCGCGCGATCCGCGGCGTCGCCAACGGGCCCGGCTGGCAGCTCGTGCTCGTCGACCTGCCCGGGGTGCAGAGGCCCCGGGACGCGCTCACGGAGCGGATGCAGGGCCGCGTCGAGCACGAGCTCGGCGATGCCGACGGAGCCCTGCTGGTGGTCTGCGCGGACACGTCGCCGCCGATCGGCCCCGGCGACAGGTTCATCGCGCGGCTGCTGGTCGGCGCGGGCGTGCCGGTCACGATCGCGGTCAACAAGATCGATCGGGCGCCGCGCGCCAAGGTCGCCGACGCACTCGCGCAGGCGGCGCAGCTGGTGCCCGGCGCCGAGGTCTTCCCGGTCAGCGCCCGGACCGGGGAGGGCGTGGGGGTTCTGGTGGCCCAGCTCGTGTCGCTGCTGCCGCCCGGGCCGCCCTACTTCCCGGGCGAGCAGCGCTCGGACCAGGCCCCGGAGGTGCTGCTGGCTGAGCTGGTGCGCGAGCAGGTCCTCGCCCGCACGCGTGAGGAGGTGCCGCATGCGGTCGAGGTCCAGGTCGAGGAGATCGACCGGACGGGGGCGGGCGTGATCCGGGTGAAGGCGACCGTGCTGGCGGAGACCGAGTCGCAGAAGGGCATCCTGATCGGCGCCGGCGGGAGGATGATCAAGGCGGTCGGGGTCGCCGCCCGGCGATCGATGGAGCGGGAGCTCGGCGGGCACGTGCACCTGGATCTCTCGGTCCGGGTGCGCCGGAGGTGGCGCGCGGACGAGCACCTGCTCGATCGCCTGGGGATCCAGTAGGACAGCCGCCCGAGGTCCGCGCGCGAAATCCGTAGCGCGACTTGCGCAGGTAAGTGGAGGTTTGGGCGGCCGATTCGCTCGACATGCAGCGCGTCTCTCATCGCGCCGGTAATGCGCGTGTTTTGATTGCGCGCGCTGATGCGACCCAGCCGTCACCGTCCTGCCGTCACGATCGTGACCGGCGACGACAGCCCCCTGCGCGTCCTGCTGGTCGAGAACGGCCGCGGCGACGGCCACACGGCCCGCTCGCTGCTCGCGCATCGCTCCGACGCGAGGTTCGCGGTCGACTGGCGCGCACGCTACAGCGACGGCCTGGCCGCGATCCGCGAAGGGCGACACGACGTCTACCTGATCGGCCGGCGGCTCGGCGGTCGCAGCGGCGTGGAGCTGGTCCGCGAGGCGTTCGCGGGCCGCCCGCCGGCGCCCGTGATCCTGCTCGGAGGCGAGCGTGCCGAGACCGAAACCGCCGCGCTGGAGCTCGGGGTGGTCGACCAGCTGCTCGCGGCCGAGCTTGATCTGCCCTCGCTGGAGCGGTCGATCCGCTGGGCCCTGCGCCACCATCGGGTGATCGCGGACCTGGCCCGCAGCGAGGAGCGCTACTCGCTCGCGATCCGCGCCGCCAACGACGGGATCTGGGATTGGGACCTGATGACCGACGCGCTCTACCTGTCGCCGCGCTGGTGGGCGATCATCGGACGCCCTCCGCACGGCGACGGGCCCGGGCACGACGGGCGCGGACCGTCCGCCTGGCTCGAGCTGGTGCATCCCGGCGACGCGCCGCGCGTGCGCGCGGCGATCGCGGCGCACCTGGACGGGCGCAGCAGCCAGCTCCAGGTGGAGCACCGGATCCGGCACGCCGACGGAGGCTGGCGCTGGGTCGCCGTCCGCGGGCTCGCGATCCGCGCCGCCGACGGTGTCCCCACGCGGATGGCGGGCTTCCTCTCCGACGTCACCGATCGCCGCCGCGCGCAGGCGCAGCTCGCGCACGACGCGCTTCACGACACGCTCACCGGGCTTCCGAACCGGACGCTGTTCGCCGACCGCGTCGGCCAGAGCCTGCAGCGCGCGCGCCGGGACCCGAGCGCCGCCTGCGCCGTGCTGCTGTTCGACGTCGACCGCTTCAAGCTCGTCAACGACAGCCTCGGGCGCAAGGTGGGCGACGCGCTTCTGGTCGCGCTCGCGGCGAGGGTCGCGTCGGCCCTGCGCCCCGGCGACACGGTCGCGCGGCTGGGCGGCGATGAGTTCGCCGTGCTCGCCCAGGACGTCGCCGACGCCGGCGACGCGAGCCTGATCGCGGCGCGCATCCTGCGCGCGCTCGACGCGCCTTTCGACCTCGGCGGCCGGGTGCTGTTCGCGAACGTCTCGATCGGGATCGCGCTCGGCGCCGCCGGGATCGGCGCCGACGAGCTGATCGCCAACGCCGACATCGCGACCTACGACGCCAAGCGCCGCGGGCGCGGGCGCACGGCCCTCTTCCACGAGGGGATGCGCAGGCGCGTGATAGACCGCCTCGCGCGTGAGAGCGAGTTGCGACAGGTGGTCGAGGGCTGCCTGCTTGGAATCCACTACCAGCCGATCGTCAACCTGGCGAGCGGGGAGATCTCGGGCATGGAGGCGCTTGCGCGCTGGCCGGCCGACTGGGGCGCGGTCCCGCCGTCGGAGTTCATCTCGATCGCCGAGGACACCGGGATCATCGCCGCGCTCGGCCAGCAGGTGCTGCGCAAGGCCCTGGCGACGCTGTCGAAGTGGCGTCGCGCCGGCCTGGTCTCCGAGGGGGTCTGCATGAGCGTCAACCTCTCGGGCCGCCAGCTCGACGATCCCGGCCTGGGAGAGCAGGTGCGGGCCGCTATAGAGCTCGCGCAGGTTCCGCCCGAGGCGCTGAAGCTGGAGATCACCGAGACCACGCTCGTGTCCGAGCTTGAGCGCGCTCCGGGCGTGTTCGCCGACGTCTGCGCCGGCGGGGTCGGCCTGCACCTGGACGACTTCGGGACCGGCTACTCGTCCCTGTCGGCGCTGCACCGCTTCCCGGTCGATGCGCTCAAGATCGACCGCAGCTTCGTCGCCGACCTCGGCCGCGACGGCGGCGACAGCGAGGTGATCGTGCGCAGCACCGTCGCGATGGCCCACAGCCTCGGGCTCCCGGTGATCGCCGAGGGGATCGAGACCCCCGAGCAGGGGCGCCGGCTGCGGTCGCTCGGCTGCGAGTTCGGGCAGGGCCATCTGTTCTCGCCCGCGATCAGCTCGCGTGAGACGACCCGACTGCTGCGGGCGTGGCGGCCGGCGCGGGTGCTGGAGCTGATCGCCGAGCCGTGACTGGCCCGGGGCGCGGCCCCGGACGCCGCCCGCGCCCGCAACAGGGGCCGCCGAAGCGCGCCCCCCCTAGAATCGTGCCCGTGGACGACGCCGACGTTGCCTTCGATGAGCGCGGGCTCGTCCCCTGCGTGGTCCAGGACTGGCGCACCGGCGAGGTGCTGATGCTCGCCTACATGAACGCCGAGTCGCTGTCGCTCACGCGTCGCACCGGCGAGGCGCACTTCTACAGCCGCAGCCGGGGCGAGCTGTGGCACAAGGGCGCCACGTCGGGCAACACGCTGGCGGTGCGAGCGATCCGCTACGACTGCGACGGCGACGCGCTGCTGGCGCTGGTCGAGCCGGCCGGACCGGCCTGCCACACCGGAGAGCGCACCTGCTTTCACCGCGGGACGCTCGAGCCGCAGGCACCCGCCGAGGCTCTCCCAACGCTCGAGCGCACGATCCTGGAGCGCTCCGTGGCACGGCCTGAGGGCTCCTACACGGTCACGCTGCTCGACGATCCCCGCCTGGCGGGAGCCAAGGTGCAGGAGGAGGCGGAGGAGGTCGTGCGAGCCGCGCGTGAGGAGTCCGACGAGCGCGTAGCGGAGGAGAGCGCCGACGTGCTCTACCACCTGGCCGTGCTGATGCGAGGCCGGGGAATGAGCCTGGCCGACGCCGGACGGGTGCTCGATGGCCGTCGCCAGCGCTGACCCCCGGCTGCGCGGCGGTCCGTCGCCGACGCTCGAGGCCGTGCGCGAGCTGGCACGCGACCACGACCTGATCCCGATCTGCGAGACGTTCGTCGACGACTGCCAGACCCCCGTATCGGCATACCTGAAGCTGCGCGGGCTCGACGGATCGCCGACGCCGTCGTTCCTGCTGGAGTCCGCCGAGCACGGCCGGGTCGGACGCTGGTCGTTCGTCGGCTGCCGCCCGCGCAAGGTGGTGCGCTGGTCGCTGGGCGACCCGGGCGACCCCTACCGGATCGCGGCCGAGGAGGTGGGGCGCTTCAGCGTCGCGCAGATCGACGGCCTGCCGCCGTTCGCCGGAGGGGCGGTCGGGATGTTCGCCTACGACCTGGTGCGGACCGTCGAGCCGCTCGGCTCGCCGCCCCCGGACCCCGTCGGGCTGCCCGACCTGGCGCTGATGCTCACCGACGCGCTGGTCGCCTTCGACCACCTCAAGCGGACCGTAACCGTGGTCGCCAACGTCTACGCCGACGGCGACGTGGAGGCGGCCTACGCGCGCGCCCGGGAGACGATCGCCGAGGTCCGCCGGCGCCTGGCGGGGCCGCTGCCGCACACCGGCGGCGGGGTGGACCGCCACCGGGAGGCGCCGCGCTTTGAGTCGAACATGACGCGGGAGCGGTTCGAGTCAAACGTCACGCGGATCATCGAGTACATCCATGCCGGCGACGCGTTCCAGGTCGTCCCGTCGCAGCGCTGGTCGGCGTCCGTTCCGGTGCAGGCGTTCTCGATCTACCGGGGCCTGAGAGCCGTCAACCCGAGCCCGTACATGTACTTCCTGGACTTCGGCGACTTCGAGATCGCCGGCGCCTCGCCCGAGCCGCTGATCACCGTGTCGGGAAGGCGCGTGTCGACACGGCCGATCGCCGGCACGCGGCCGAGGGGCCACAGCGCCGAGGAGGACCGCCGGATCGCCGAGGACCTGCTCGCCGACGAGAAGGAGCGGGCCGAGCACGTGATGCTCGTCGACCTCGGGCGCAACGACCTCGGGCGGGTTTGCGAGTACGGGTCGGTGTTCGTCGAGAGCTTCATGGCGGTCGAGAGCTACAGCCACGTCATGCACATCGTCTCCAGCGTCGCCGGAACGCTGCGGCCCGGCGTCGACTCCCTCACCGCGCTGCGCGCCGTGCTGCCGGCCGGGACCCTTTCAGGCGCGCCGAAGGTGCGCGCGATGCAGATCATCGACGAGCTGGAGCCGGTCAAGCGCGGCGGCTACGGGGGCGCGATCGGCTGGGTGAGCTACACCGGCGAGCTCGACACCTGCATCCACATCCGAACGGTCGTCGTCAAGGACGGGGTCGCTCACATCCAGGCCGGCGGAGGCACCGTCGCCGACGCCAAGCCCGACTACGAGTTCCGCGAGTCGGAGGCCAAGTCGCGCGCGGTGCTGGCCGCGATCGAGCTGGCGGTCGCCCAGCCCGAGTGGCCCTAGGCGGCGCAACGCCGATACGTTTTCGCCATGCGGGTGCTCGTCCTCGACAACTACGACAGCTTCACCTACAACCTCGTGCAGTACGTGGGGATGTACTCCGACCCCGCTCCAGAGATCGAGGTCGTGCGCAACGACCGCGCGACGGTCGACGAGCTGCTGATCCGCGGCTATGACCGGGTCATCGTCTCTCCCGGGCCGTGCACGCCCGACGAGGCCGGGATCTCGCTGGAGGCGGTGCGCCGCTTCCCGCAGGCGGGCATCCCGACGCTCGGGGTCTGTCTCGGCCACCAGGCGCTCGTCCAGGCATGGGGCGGGCGAGTCATCACCCACCGTCCCGTGCACGGCAAGACGACGCTGATCGAGCACGACCGCAGGACGATCTTCCGGGGCCTGAAGGTTCCGCTCGAGGTCGGCCGCTATCACTCGCTGATCGCCGACCCGAAGCTGCCGGAGGCGCTGGAGTGCAGCGCGTCAGCCGACGGGATCGTGATGGCGGTGCGCCATCGCCGGCTGCCGGCCGAGGGGGTCCAGTTCCACCCTGAGTCCGTCCTGACCGAGCAGGGGCACAAGCTGCTGGCCAACTTCCTGGCGCAGGAGGGGGCGGCCGCAGAGACGCACGAGCCTTGGCCGGACCTGATGCCCGCCGACCCGGGGTCACCCTGGTGAGGCCTGGCTCGGAGCTGCTGACGCGCTGCATCGATGAGCTCGCCGGCGGCCGCGACCTGAGCGCCGAGCGGACCTCGGAGGTGCTGGCGGAGATCATGGCCGGCGAGGCGACCGAGGTCCAGATCGCCGCCTTCCTGATCGCGCTGCGGACCAAGGGGGAGACGGTCGAGGAGCTGGCGGGGCTGGCGCTGACGATGCGCCGCATGGCGACGGCCGTGCGGGTCGCGCGCCGCGATCTGCTGGACACCGCCGGGACCGGCGGCGGGCCGCGGACGTTCAACGTCTCCACGACCGCCGCGCTGATCGCGGCCGGCGCGGGCTGCCCGGTCGCCAAGCACGGCAACCGCTCGGCGACCGGCCTGTCGGGCTCCGCCGACGTGCTGGAGGCGCTCGGGGCCAGGATCGGACTGTCGCCGCCCGCGGTGGCGCGCTGCATCGAGGAGGTCGGCTTCGGCTTCATGTTCGCCCCGGCCCACCATCAGGCGACCCGCTACGTGGTGCCGGTCCGCGTCCAGCTCGGGGTGCGAACGATCTTCAACTTCCTCGGTCCGCTGACCAACCCGGCGGGCGCGACCCGGCAGCTGATCGGGGTCTCCGACGCCGCGTACCTTGAGAAGATGGCGGGCGCGCTGGCGCTCCTGGGGACGGAGCATGCGCTGCTGGTGTCAAGCGAGGACGGCCTGGACGAGCTGTCGCTGTCGGCGCCCACGCGCGTGGTCGAGGTGCGCGACGGCGAGCTGTCCTCCTACGTCGTCGCTCCCGAGGACGTCGGCCTGAGGCGGTTCCCCGCGGAGGCGATCCCGGGTGGCGATCCGGCTCGCAACGCGGCGATCGCGCGGGGGATCCTGGCCGGGGAGACGGGGCCGGCGCGCGACCTCGCGATTCTCAACGCGGGGGCGGCGATCTACGCGGGCGGGGGCGCCGAGACGCTCGTGGACGGGATGGAGGCAGCCCGGCGGGCGATCGACTCGGGCGCGGCGGCCGACGCCCTGGAGCGATTCGTGGCCGCGACCGTGGCGCTGGACGAGAGCGCGGCCGGGACGTGAACGCGGGCGGGACGTGAACGCGCTCCGGGGGATCGTGGCTCGCACGCGCGCGGCGGTCGACGCGCGGCGCGCGGCGGTGGGCCTGCCGGAGCAGGAGGCGCTCGCCGCGGCGCGCCTGGCCGAGGACCCGCCGCGCAGCTTCGAGCAGGCGCTGCGCCGGCCCGGGCTGTCGGTGATCGCCGAGCACAAGCGCAGCTCGCCGTCGGCCGGCGTGATCCGCGACGATCTCCAGCTGGAGGACGTGGTGCGCGCGTACGGGCGCGGCGGCGCGGCTGCGCTGTCGGTGCTGACCGAGGAGCTCAGCTTCGGCGGCTCGCTGGACGACCTTCGGCGCGCGCGGGCGTCGTCGGAGCTGCCCGTGCTGCGCAAGGACTTCATCGTCGACGGCTACCAGGTCGTCGAGTCGGCGGCGGCGGGCGCCGACGCGATCCTGCTGATCGTCGCGGCGCTGACGCCCGCGCAGCTCGGACGGCTGCACGCGCTGGCCGCCGAGTACGCGCTCGGCGTGCTCGTGGAGGTGCACGACGCCGACGAGCTGGCGGTAGCGACGGAGCTGGGAGCGTCGGTGATCGGGATCAACAACCGGGACCTGACGACCCTGCGGGTGCGGACCGAGACGACCTTCGAGCTGCTGGCGGGGGTCCCGCCGCAGTCCGTGAAGGTGTCGGAGTCCGGCTGGCGCGAGCGGGCCGAGCTGGAGCGACTGCAGGCTGCCGGGGTGGACGCCGTGCTGGTGGGCGAGGCGCTGATGCGCTCGCCGGACATCGAGGCGGCGTGCCGCGCGCTGGCCGGCGGGGCGCCGACCGGCCTGCGCGTGACCTAGCCGGCGTTCGGCGGCGCGCCCGGAGCCGGCCTGCGCGTGACCCGGCCGGCGCTCGGCGGCGCGCCCGGAGCCGGCCTGCGCGTGACCCGGCCGGCGTTCGCCGGCGCCCGGCCTGCTTTAGCTGGCCTTTGGCGGAGGCGCGAACACTCGTGGGGTGAGCTCGGTGCGCTGGTCTCACCTCATCTCCGCGGTCATCGGCGGGCTGGTCGTCGCCGGCGGCCTGGCCGTGCTGGGAGTCAACAGGAATCGGCGGAGCGTGACG
Organism: Actinomycetes bacterium; assembly: GCA_021846845.1. Classification (GTDB taxonomy): domain Bacteria; phylum Actinomycetota; class Thermoleophilia; order Solirubrobacterales; family Solirubrobacteraceae; genus Palsa-465. The sequence goes on from JAJZWB010000002.1 coordinate 47,294, forward strand.
TACCTGGAGGGGCCGCCGGTCGCTGCGGAGGCCGGCTTCGCGGCCTCATCCGGCTCCACGCTCAACGACATCTACCAGATCGACGCACCCGCGGTCGTGTTCGTGGACGCGAAGATCCTGGAGCGCTTCCCGAGCCCGTTCGGTGCCGCCCGCGCGATCGGCACCTCGACCGGCTCGGGCTTCCTGGTCGATCGTGCCGGAGACATCCTGACCAGCTACCACGTGGTCGCCGGCGCCGCCCGCACCGGGGGAGTCACCGTCACGTTCGAGAACAACCAGGTGCGCAGCGCCAGCGTGATCGCGGTCGAGCCAAACCAGGACCTGGCCGTCCTGCGGGTTGCGCCCGCAGCTCTGCCGCGCGTGACGCCGCTGAGGCTCGGCGATTCCAGCGCGGTGCGGGTCGGCGACCCGACGTTCGCGATCGGAAACCCGTTCGGGGTCGACCGGACGCTGACCAGCGGGATCGTCTCGGCGCTGCAGCACCAGATCCTCACGACGGACGGGCGCACGATCGACAACGTCTTCCAGACCGACCAGCCGATGATCCCCGGCAGCGCCGGCGGCCCGCTGCTGAGCTCCAGCGGGAGGGTGATCGGGATCAACTCCGAGGTCAACGCGGTGGTCGGCGGCGGAGGGGAGTCCGAGCGGCTCTCGCTCGCGATCCCGAGCGACGTCGCGCAGGCGCTGCTGCAGACGGTCGCCCACCAGCGGGCGATCACGGTCGCCTACCTCGGTCTCGGGGCCTCCTCCGCCAGGCCGTCCAGGTTCGGCGCCGTCGTGCAGGGCGTCGATCCCCGGGGGCCGGCGGGGCAGGCGGGGATCAGACGAGGCGACACGATCGTGAAGATCGACGGGATCCCGGTCGAGTCGATCAGCGACGTGCTCACGGTCGTCTCGACGCTCAGCCCTGACAACCGGGTCCAGCTGACGGTGCGCGACCGCGGACATCTGCGGCTGCTGACGGTGCGGCTCAGCGGCCGGCCGGTGGCGTCCTCGCCGCGCTAGCGCGGCCACCCGCGGCGCGTTCGTACGATTGTGTGCCGTGGACGCTCACGCTGCCCCCAAGATCAAGTTCTGCGGCATCGTCGACGCCGGCGACGCGCGTCTGGCGGTGCAGGCGGGCGCCTGGGCGCTCGGCGTGATCCTGTGGCCCGGCTCCCGCCGCCACTGCCCGACGGCGGTCGCGGCGCGGATCGCCGCCGAGCACCGCCGGCGCGTCGAGCTCGTCGGGGTGTTCGTCAACCCGACGCTGGGCCAGGTGGCGCGTGCGGCCGACGAGATCGGCCTGACGATGATCCAGCTGCACGGCGACGAGGGACCGGCGTTCTGCGCCGAGGTGGCGCGGCGGACCGGCTGTCGCGTGATCAAGGCGGCACGCGTGCGGAGCGGCGCCGACATCCGGGGCCTCACGACCTACCACACGGACTTCCATCTGCTGGACAGCTACAGCCCCGGCCAGCCAGGGGGCACGGGCGAGACGTGGTCCTGGGAGCTGGCGCGATCGCATCGGGGCGCGCCGGTGATCCTCTCCGGCGGCCTGCACCCGGGCAACGTGGCCGAGGCGATCGCCGCCGTGCGTCCCTACGCGGTCGACGTCGCCACCGGGGTCGAGGATCCCGAGCGCGCGCCGCGCAAGGACCCGGAGCGGCTGCTGGCGTTCGCATCCGCGGTGGCATCGACTCACGTCGCCCCCCCGGGCATCGCGAGCGGGCCGGGGGCGGCGAGCGGGCCGGGGGCGGCGAGTGGGCCGGGGGCGGCGAGCGGGCTCGCGCAGGCGGCGGCGACGTCGTGAGCGCCGTCGATCGCAGGTTCGGCCCCTACGGCGGCCAGTACGTGCCGGAGACGCTGATGCCGGCGCTCGCGGAGCTGGAGGAGGCGTGGGTGTCGGCGCGCGCCGACCCCGCCTATCGTGAGGAGCTGTCCGAGCTGCTGCGCGACTACGTCGGGCGGCCGTCGCCGCTCTACCGGGCCCGGCGGCTCGGCGAGGTCGCCGGTGCCGGGCGCGAGGTGTACCTGAAGCGGGAGGACCTGAACCACACCGGCGCGCACAAGATCAACAACGCGCTCGGCCAGGCGCTGCTCGCCCAGCGGATGGGCAAGCGACGGATCATCGCCGAGACCGGCGCCGGGCAGCACGGGGTCGCCTCGGCCACCGCCTGCGCGCTGCTGGGGCTGGACTGCGTCGTCTACATGGGCACCGAGGACATGCGCCGGCAGCGTCCGAACGTCGAGCGGATGGGGCTGCTGGGGGCGCGGGTCGAGCCGGTGCACGACGGGGCGCGCACGCTCAAGGAGGCGGTCTCGGCGGCGATCCGCGACTGGGTCGCCAACGTCGAGACGACCCACTACATCATCGGATCGTGCGTCGGGCCGGCGCCGTATCCGGCGCTCGTGCGCGACCTGCAGCGCGTGATCGGCGACGAGGCCCGCGCCCAGGTGCTCGAGCAGGCCGGGCGGCTGCCCGAGCGGGTCATCGCCTGCGTCGGCGGCGGCTCCAACTCGATCGGGATGTTCGCCGGCTTCATGGACGACCGGGACGTCTCGCTGATCGGCGTCGAGGCCGCCGGCGAGGGGATCGAGACCGGGCGCCACGGGGCTCCGCTGACCGCCGGCGGAAGGGCGGGCGTCCTGCACGGCGCCTACTCGGCGATCATGCAGGACGAGGACGGTCAGATCCTGGAGGCGCACTCGATCTCCGCCGGGCTGGACTACCCGGGCGCCGGCCCCGAGCACGCCTGGCTGCGCGACAGCGGCCGCGCGCGGTACGTGGCGGTGACCGACCGTGAGGCGCTCGAGGCGTTCGAGCGACTGGCGCGGCTGGAGGGGATCATCCCGGCGCTCGAGAGCGCCCATGCGATCGCCTGGGCGCTTGCCAACCCAGACTCGGAGCTCGACGTCATCTGCCTCTCCGGGCGGGGCGACAAGGACCTGGACGAGGCGCTGGGCGCGCTCGGGGCTCGGTGAGCGCGATGCCGGCCGGGGCCGAGCGGATCGCCGAGGCGTTCGCCCATGCCCGTGCGGAGGGTCGCGTCGCGGCGCTGATGCCATACCTGATGGGCGGCTATCCGGATCTCGACGGCTCACGCGCGATCGGGCTCGCCTACGCGGACGCAGGCGCGGACCTGGTCGAGCTGGGCATCCCGTTCTCGGACCCGCTCGCGGACGGCCCCGTGATCCACGCGGCCGCGACCGCGGCGCTGCGCTCCGGCGCGACCGTTCCCGCCGTGCTTGAGGTCGCCCGTGCGATCGCCGAGCGGGTTCCGGTGGTGGTCATGTGCTACGTGAACCCCATCCTGGCGCGCGGGGTCGAGCGGTTCGCCGATCAGCTGGTGGCCGCCTCGGTCAGCGGCGTGATCGTCCCGGACCTGCCCTTCGAGGAGGCTTCCGAGCTGCGGGCGGCATGCGCAGCTCGGGGGCTCGCGCTGGTACCGCTGGTGGCTCCCACGACGCCGGAGGATCGGCTGGAGCGGATCGGGGCCGCCGCGAGCGGGTTCGTATACACCGTATCTGTCACCGGCACGACGGGCGAGCGCACCGGGACCGACAGCGGCCTGAGCGCCGTGCTGGCGCGCGCAGCCGCGCACACGACCGTCCCGGTGGCCGTCGGCTTCGGGATCTCGACGCCTGAGCAGGCGGCGGCCGCGGCGGCCGCCGGAGCCGACGGAGTGATCGTCGGCAGCCGCCTCGTGCGCGCCGCCGGGGAGGCGCAGAACGCCCCGCGGGCGACCGGAGATCTGGTGCGAAGCTTCGCCGGGGCGCTGTCCGGGGCGTCACTCGGTTAGGATCCCCGCTCGAGATGGGACTGATTCTCACCGCAACCGTCGGACTGTGCATCTGGATCGTGGTCTGGTCGCTGAACGTCAGCGGCCTGGACGCGCTCTTCTTTGCGATCGGCATGGTGCTGATCGCGATCGGGGTCCGCAACCTGCTCCCCAACCTACCCGGCCGCCGCCGGGACTAGCCGGCGCCTCGATGCGAGGCGTCTCCCGCTCAAGGCCACGGGTTCTCTGGGCCTGCGGCGTCGTCGCTGCGCTCGTGATCGCGGGCTGCGGGACGACGGGCACGACCGGAGTCACGGTCTCCGGGCACCGGCTGACGATCTACGCCAGCGAGCCGCCCGGCTCGACCGGCGGCCAGGTGGCGACCGACGTGATCGACGCGGAGCGCCTCGCGCTCACCCAGTCGGGATCGACGGTCGGATCGTTCACGGTCGACCTCAGGGTGCTGCACGGCCGTGAGATCTCCGACAACGCCCGCGCCGCGATCCAGGACCAGACCGCGATCGCGTACCTCGGCGAGGTCGTGCCAGGCACTTCCCAGGACTCGCTTCCGATCAACAACCAGCTGGATCTGCTCCAGGTCAGCCCCACCGACACGGCCGTCTACCTGACCCAGGCGACGCCCGCGGTCTCCGGGGCTCCTGGCAAGTACTACCCGTCGTCGTCCACCTACCACAGGACGTTCGCCCGGGTGTGCCCGACGACCGCCCAGGAGGCGCAGGCGATCGTCTCCCGCATGCAGTCGCTCAACGCCGGCAGCGTCTACATCGCCTCCGACGGCACACCCTACGGCGCCTCGATCGCGGCCGAGGTGCGCGCCGACGCGCCTTCGCACGGCCTGACGATCGCTTCGGCGCCGGGCAGCGCCGGGGCGGTCTTCTACGGCGGCAATCTGCCCGCCGATGCGGTGGCGGCGCTGAACCGCTACGCAGCCGCGGGCCCGGCGAAGCTGTTCGTCCCCTCCGGGCTCTACTCGGACTCGCTGGTCGCGGGTCTGAGCACGGCCGCGCGGGCCCGCCTGTACGTGTCCACGCCGGGATTCGCGCCCGGGGCGGCGCCGGCTTCCGCCGTGAGCTTCGCAACCTCGTTCAGGACCGCCTACGGCCACCAGCCGGCGCCCCAGGCGATCTTCGGCTACGAGGCGATGGCTGCGGTGCTGTCGGTCCTGCGTGAGGCGGGCGCCAGCGCCAACAAGCGCGCCACGGTCGTGAAGGACTTCCTCGCGATCACCGATCGCCGCTCCGTGCTCGGCACCTATTCCCTGCACGACGGGGATACGTCGCTGGCGCCGTTCACCTTCGCCCGCGTCCGGGGCGGGCAGCTCGTCGTCGGCTGACCCGACCGGGCGCTTCGGCTGTGGGTGCCTGCGGATAGGCTGGTCCGATGGCCGCGGAGCTCTTCCTGATCGACGGAAACAGCCTCGCGTACCGCGCCTTCTTCGCGCTGCCCGAGTCGATCGCCACCTCCACCGGCCAGCCGACCAACGCCATCCTCGGGTTCGCGTCGATGCTGGTCAAGATCCTCACCGACTACGGGCCGAAGGCGACGGTGGTCGTCTGGGACGCCGGCTCCAGCGGTCGCAAGGAGATGTACGGCGAGTACAAGGCGCAGCGCTCCAGCCGTCCCGACCTCCTGCGCGAGCAGTGGCCCCACCTGGAGCCGCTGGTCGACGCGTTCGGCTATCTGAACCTGAAGGTCCAGGGGTTCGAGGCCGACGACGTGATCGCTTCGCTGGCCGAGGTGGCCAAGCGCCACGAGCCGCGGATCGAGGTGACGGTCGTAACCGGGGACCGCGACGCCTACCAGCTCGTCGACGACCGGGTGCGGATCATGACGACGTCACGCGGGATCACCGACACGCGCGTCTACGACCGCCAGGGGGTTATCGACCGCTACGGGATCCCGCCCGAGCTGGTGCCCGATTTCATCGGCCTCAAGGGCGACACCTCCGACAACATCCCCGGCGTCCCCGGGATCGGTGACAAGACCGCGAGCGAGCTGCTGCAGCGGTTCGGCTCGCTGGAGGAGGTGCTCGCCCACATCGACGAGATCGGCGGCGCGAAGCGCAGGCAGAACCTGACCGAGCATGCCGACGATGCGCGCCTGTCGAAGTCGCTGGCGACCGCGCGGCGCGACGTGCCGCTCGGGGACATCGACGTCGAGGCGCTCGTCTCGGCTTCCCCGGATCGGTCGCGGCTGCGAGAGGTGTTCCGCGAGTTCGAGCTGCGCGAGCCGCTGCGCAGGCTCGAGGAGGCGCTGGGCTCCCCGGCCGCGGCGGCGCCGTCCCCTGAGGCCGACGAGCGGCTGACCGCGACCGTGCGCGAGGGCTCTCTGAGCGACATCGGGGCGCTGCCGGCCGGAGAGGTCGCGGTCGCGATGCGCGCACCTGAGGTGCCCGAGGGCGAGCTGTTCGCCGCCGAGCAGCAGGCGTGGCGGTTCGGCGTGCACGCCGGCGACCGGGTTCTGTGCGGGTTCGCGCCGGGCCCGGCGGAGCTGGTCGTGGCGCTCGGCTCGCGCCCCGTCGTCGCCCACGACGCGAAGTCCCTGGACCGGGTCCCGGAGAACCTCACGCACGACACCGAGGTGGCGGCCTACCTGCTTGAGCCCGCGCGTCGCGCCTACCCGTTCCGCGAGCTGTGCGAGGAGCGCGGCCTCGCCGCCGCCGTCGAGGACGAGGCCGGCGCGGACGCGCTGCTCGCGCACGCGCTCGCGGCCTGGCAGCGAGAGCAGCTGACCGAGCGCGGGCTGATCCAGCTCCTGGCCGACGTCGAGCTGCCGCTGGTGCGGATCCTGCGCGGGATGGAGCTGGCCGGCGTGCGCCTTGACACGGCCCGCCTGCAGGGGATCTCGGCGCGCGTGAAGGCCGAGGCGGACGCGCTGGAGTCCGAGATCCACGCGCTGGCGGGGGAGGAGTTCATGCTCGGCTCGCCCCGGCAGCTGGAGGAGATCCTGTTCGTCAAGCTGGGCCTGTCGCGCAAGCGGCGCGGCAAGACCGGCTACTCCACCGACGCGCGCGTGCTGCAGGCGATCCGCTCCGAGCACCCGATCGTCCCCAGGATCGAGCGGTGGCGCGAGCTGACCAAGCTCGCTCAGACCTACCTGGATGCGCTGCCCCTGCTGGTCGACTCCGACAGCCGCCTGCACACGACCTTCAACCAGACCGCGGCGACGACCGGCAGGCTCTCGTCCAACAACCCGAACCTGCAGAACATCCCCATCAGGACCCCGCTCGGTCGCGAGATCCGCGCCTGCTTCGTGGCGCCGCCGGGGCGGCTCCTGGTGTCGGCGGACTACTCGCAGGTGGAGCTGCGGCTGCTGGCCCACATCGCCGGCGAGGAGGCGCTGAAGGAGATCTTCCGACGCGGCGAGGACGTTCACACGGCCACCGCGTGCCGCGTGTTCGGCGTCACCCCGGACCAGATCGACGCCGGGATGCGCTCCAAGTCCAAGATGATCAACTACGGGATCGTCTACGGCCTGTCGGCATACGGGATGGCGGATCGGCTCGACATACCGCAGTCCGAGGCGGACGAGTTCATCGAGCGCTACCTGGCCGGGTTCCCGGCGGTCCGGGCGTTCATCGAGAGCACGATCGAGCGGGCCACGGAGGACGGCTACGTCGCGACCCTGTTCGGCCGCCGCCGCCAGGTCCCGGAGCTGCGCGCGAGACGCTGGGAGGTGCGCAGGCAGGGCGAGCGCTTCGCGGTCAACATGGTGATCCAGGGCACCGCGGCGGACATCATGAAGGTCGCGATGGTCCGCTGCGACCACGCGCTGAGCGAAGCCGGGCTGCGCTCGCGGATGGTGCTGCAGATCCACGACGAGCTGCTGTTCGAGTGTCCCGAGGACGAGGCGGAGCGCGTCCGTGAACTGGCGGTGCGGGAGATGGCCGCCGCATACGAGATGGACCCCCCGCTTGCGGTCGACGCCGGGATCGGCGCCGACTGGCTGGCGGCCAAGTGATCCGCGGCCGGCCGGCCGCGGGCCGGCTCGTCGGTGGTGACCCGAGGCCGGTGACCGGTTGCCGGCGCTGGTCGGTTGGCGCCGGCAGTGGTCGGTTGACGGCGCTAGTCGGTTGGCGCCGGCAGCACCAGGTTGCCGGCGCTCGCCGCGCCCGCGGCCGCTCTGCCGGCACCTGCGAGGTCCATCGGCAGCGGCGGGGCGCCGGACCGCGGGGATGCGACGAAGTCCGGATGCGCGATCCCGAGGTAGTGGTTGAAGGACCAGTCCACGAACCGCTTGGCGCCCATCGCGTGCAGCGCCGGCGCCAGGAGCCGGGGGGCTACCCGCGGCACGAGCCGCTGGACGCGCAGCATCCACCTGAACGCGTACTCGTGATCGGCGGAGAAGCGGTGGTAGCGCTCCAGCGCCTGTGCGCGCGTCTGGCGCCCCTGCAGCACCTGCGCCAGCTCGCGGCCGCATGCGATGCCGAAGTACAGCGCGGTTCGGATCCCCTCCGCCGTCAGCGGCAGGCAGTGGCCGGCCGAGTCGCCGGCGAAGAACACGCCATCCTCGGTCGCGGGTCGCAGGGCGTGGGGTATCCAGTTGCCCTGGTAGCCGACGGCCTGCGCGCGCAGGTCCTCCGCGAGGCGGACGGTCGGCTCCCGCACATGGAAGCGGGGGTCGAACGATCCGACGCCGATGCGCACCTCGCCGCCGGCCGGGAACCGCCAGCCGTAGCCGGCGGGGACGTAGCGCCGGTCGATCCAGACCTCGAGGTCGCCGCCGCCTCCGGGCGGGTGCACCTCCAGGCCGCGGGACAGCAGCGCGTCGGGCGGCTGGATCGCCTCCCCGCCGCCGAGCACGCGCCGCCAGCCGAGCGCGTCCACGACCAGCGGCGCGCTTACCGGGCCGCGGTCGGTGATCACCGCGTCGCCCGACCTGCCGGTGACCGTCGCCGTCTCGAACCTGAACCTCCCCTGCTCGGCCAGCAGCCCGCACAGCGCGCGGTAGTCGAACGTCGAGAAGGTCCAGGGGAGGTCGTAGTGGACGGTCGTGTGCGGCGTGTGGATGACCAGCTCGCCGAACTCCTGCAGCGCGGAGTCGCGCAGACGCATCGCATCCAGCCAACCCGTCGGGATCCCGCAGGCGGACGTCTGTCGCTCGCCGATCTCGTAGCGGTCGACGACGATCACCGCCGCGCCGGTCGACGCGAGCTCCCGGGCGACCGCCAGTCCCGCAAAGCTCGCTCCGCAGATCAGCACGTCGCAGTCGTGGTGCAGGGGTGTGCGCTCATCGCCCCGTTTGGTGGCACGTGTCGGCATCGCGGAGGCGATGATAGGCGGCTATCCTCCGCAGACCCATGTCATCAACCTCAACCCTGACGCTTCCGGCCGAGCTGCCCAACGCGAAGGTCGTCGAAGGCTCCAACGGACTCCTGCTCGAGATCGACGGGCGGATCGTCCCCAACTACGACGCGACGCTGCATCCGTTCCAGGAGGGCGACGTCGTGACCGGCCACGTCGTCCGGATCGACAACGACGAAGTCCTGGTCGACATCGGCTACAAGTCCGAGGGGGTCATACCCGTCGGCGAGCTGTCGATCCGCAAGTCCGTCGACCCCGCCGACGAGGTCTCGCTCGGCGAGGAGGTCGACGCGCTGGTCCTGACCAAGGAGGACCAGGACGGTCGCCTGATCCTGTCCAAGAAGCGCGCCCGGTTCGAGAAGGCCTGGCGGCGCATCGAGGCCGCCGCGGAGTCCGGCGAACCGGTCGAGGGCACCGTGATCGAGGTGGTCAAGGGAGGCCTGATCATCGACCTGGGCGTGCGCGGCTTCCTGCCCGCGTCACTGGTCGACATCCGCCGCGTGCCGAACCTGGACGAGTACATGGGACAGGCGATCGAGTGCAAGGTGATCGAGCTCAACCGCAGCCGTAACAACGTCGTCCTCTCACGGCGGGCGGTGCTCGAGGAGCAGCGCAAGGAGGATCGCGAGCGGATCCTCGACCGGCTCCAGCCGGGTCAGGTCGTCGAGGGCACGATCTCCAACATCGTCGACTTCGGCGCGTTCGTCGACCTCGACGGGATCGACGGGCTGATCCACATCTCGGAGCTGTCCTGGTCGCACGTCAACCATCCGTCGGAGATCCTCTCGATCGGCGACACGGTCAACGTCAAGGTGCTCGACATCGACCGCCAGCGCCAGCGGATCTCGCTGGGCCTCAAGCAGACCCAGGAGGACCCCTGGCAGCGGGTCGTCAACACCTACAACATCGGCGACGAGCTGGAGGGAACGGTCACCAAGGTGGTCACGTTCGGCGCCTTCGTCGAGATCCTCGACGGCGTCGAGGGACTGGTCCACATCTCCGAGCTCGCGCAGCACCACGTGGAGAACCCGCGTGAGATCATCCAGCCCGGAGATCCCGTCCGGGTCAAGATCCTGGAGATCGACTCCGAGCGGCGCCGGCTCTCGCTGTCGATCAAGCGGGTCGAGGGCCAGGTGCTGCCGGTGCGTCCGATCCAGCCGGTGGCGGCCGACACCCTTGAGGACATGCCCGAGCTCGGTCTGTCGGAGGACGTGTTCGCGGCCGAGATGCCCGCAGAGGCGCCCGAGGGCGCCGGCGAGGAGCACGGCGAGGCCGAGACCTACGCCGACCGCGGCTACGACGACGGCGACTCGACCCACGACGCCGCCCCGCCCGAGGCCTGAGCCGGGTCCCGTTCATCGGGCTGACCGGCGGCCTCGGCGCCGGCAAGTCGACCGCGCTGGCCGAGCTGGAGCGCCTCGGGGCGGCGGTCCTTTCAACCGACGCCGTCGTGCACGAGCTCTACGGACAGCCGGAGGTGCGCGATGCCGTCGCGGCTCGGTTCGGCCGGGGGGTGCTCGGCCCGGACGGGGCCGTCGACCGTCCGGCTCTCGCCCGTGCCGCGTTCGCGAGCGACGCGGGACGTGAGTGGCTCGAGCGGCTGCTCTGGCCCCGGGTCGGAGAGCGGATCGCGGCGTGGCGGGCCGAGCAGGCTGGTCGGAGACCCGTTCCCCGAGCGCTCGTCGTCGAGGTGCCGCTGCTGTTCGAGTCCGGATCGGACCATGGCTTCGACGCGACGATCGCGGTGATCACGGACGAGCGGATCCGCGAGCGCCGCGCCGGTGCCCGCGGCCACGCGGCGATCGCCGAGCGTGAGGCGCGCCAGCTCTCGCAGGAGGAGAAGTCACGCAGGGCGACGTATACGGTCGTCAACGACGGGACTCCCGAACAGCTGGCGACCGAGCTGTCGGCGATACTTGAGAAGCTGCAATCGTGACCAGCGACAGCGCCGCCAATCCAGCGCACGGACAGCGGTCCGCCTCCGGGGGGTCGGCCGACAGCGCCACGGGCGCGCGTCTGGCTGCAGTTGCGCGCCGCCCCTCGGCCGCGCGCCGTGCCGTCAGCGGGCGCCGTGCCGGCAGCGGGCGCCGCCCCACGGCCGCGCGCCGTGCCGTCAGCGGGCGCCGGCCCACGGCCGCGCGCCGTGCCGTCGTGTTGCGCCGGCGCCGGAGGCTGGTGTCGCTGGCGGCCGCGACCGCCGCGGCCGTCGTGCTCGGGATCCTGCTGGCGCCGCTGGCCCGGCGCGCGGTCAACGATCTCACCCTGCCGCTCGACTACAGCGGCGTGATCCGCCAGCAGGCGGCCGAGAAGCACCTGGACGCGGCGCTCGTCGCGGCGGTGATCTACACCGAGACGAAGTTCGACCCGCGCACCTCCTCGGCGGGGGCGGAGGGGCTCATGCAGCTGATGCCGCAGACCGCGGAGTACCTCGCGCGCCGCTCGGGCGCGAGGGACTTCACGCTGCGCGATCTGGGGACGCCGGCGGTCAACATCGCCTACGGCAGCTACTACCTCCGCTACCTGCTAGACGAGTACCACGGCAGCCTGGTGCTCGCGCTGGCCGCCTACAACGGCGGCGAGGGCAACGTCGACCGCTGGGTCTCGGAGGCTCGGGCGCAGGGTCATCGGCTCCGGATCTCCGACATCCCGTTCCCGGAGACGCGTGCATACGTCGAGGACGTGCTGCAGGCGAGGGGCGACTACCGCCGGACCTACGCCACGCAGCTCGGCTACGGCTGAGCGGCCGGGCTGCGGCTGGCCGCGCTGCGCGAGCGCACCACGAGACCGTCCGCGGCGCGTTCGAACGGCTGAGCGGCCGGGCTGCGGCGGGCCGCGCTGCGGCTCAAGCGGGGCCCGGCACCGGGCGGCGTGCGCGCCCAAGAGCCTGGCCTCGGACCGGGGGGTTGGGGATGGGCGCCGGCCGCCGCCTCGCCCGGGCGGGAGACGCTCTCGCCGGCCGCGATCGCCGCTAGCCTCAGAGGTCGAGTCCGATGCCCCGGTTCGAGCTTGACAGCGCCTTCTCTCCGACCGCCGACCAGCCTGCGGCGATCGCCGCGCTGGCCGACGGGATCGAGCACGGTGAGCGCTTCCAGACGCTGCTTGGGGCGACCGGCACGGGCAAGACGATGACGATGGCCGCGACGATCGAGGCGGTGCAGCGCCCCGCGCTCGTGATCGCCCACAACAAGACGCTGGCCGCGCAGCTGTGCAACGAGTTCCGGACCTACTTCCCGAGCAACGCCGTCGAGTACTTCGTCTCCTACTACGACTACTACCAGCCCGAGGCCTACGTTCCCAGCAAGGACCTCTACATCGAGAAGGACTCGGCGATCAACCAGGAGATCGACCGGCTTCGCCACGCCGCCACGGCGGGCCTGTTCGCGCGGCGCGACATCGTGATCGTCGCGAGCGTCTCGTGCATCTTCGGGCTCGGCTCGCCCGAGGTCTACGACGCCAACCTGCAGACGCTCAACAAGGGCGAGATGATCGACCGGGAGAAGCTGCTGCGCAAGCTCGTGTCGATCCAGTACACGCGCAACGACACGGCGCTGGCGCGCGGCAACTTCCGGGTTCGGGGCGAGACGCTCGAGGTGTTCCCGGCCTACGCCGAGACCGCCTACAGGATCGTCCTGTTCGGTGATGAGGTGGAGCACCTGCAGCACTTCGACCCGGTGACGGGGGAGCTGATCGAGGACGACATGGAGCACGTCGCGATCTGGCCGGCGTCGCACTACAACGTGCGCGAGGGCATGATCGACGAGGCCGTCGCCGAGATCCGGTCAGAGCTCGAGGCGCGCTGCGCCGAGCTGGAGGCCCAGGGCAAGATGCTGGAATCCCATCGGTTGAGGCAGCGAACCCAGTACGACATGGAGATGCTGCGCGAGCTCGGCTTCTGCTCGGGGATCGAGAACTACAGCCGAATCCTCGACGGCCGCGCCCCCGGAGAGCGCCCGTACTGCCTGCTGGACTACTTCCCGTCCGACTTCGTCTGCTTCATCGACGAGTCACATCAGACGGTGCCCCAGATCGGAGGCATGTACGAGGGCGACCGGTCGCGCAAGCAGACGCTCGTCGACTACGGCTTCCGGCTTCCCAGCGCTCTCGACAACCGCCCCCAGACGTTCGCCGAGTTCCTATCGATCACGCCGCGGATCGTCTTCGTCTCTGCCACGCCGGGCGAGTACGAGCGATCCCGCTCCTCCAGGATCGTCGAGCAGATCGTGCGCCCGACGGGGATCGTCGATCCGGCCGTGGAGGTGCGCGAGACCCGCAACCAGATCGACGACCTGATGAACGAGATCAGGGCTCGTGTCGACCGCAACGAGCGGACGCTCGTCACCACGCTGACCAAGAAGATGTCCGAGGACCTGACCGACTACCTGCTGGAGATGGGGTTCAAGGTTCGCTACCTGCACTCGGAGATCGACACGCTCGAGCGGATCCAGATCATCCGCGAGCTGAGGCTGGGGGAGTACGACGTGCTCGTCGGCGTCAACCTGCTTCGCGAGGGCCTCGACCTGCCGGAGGTGTCGCTGGTCGCGATCCTCGACGCGGACAAGGAGGGCTTCCTGCGCGGCGAGACATCGCTGATCCAGACGATCGGGCGGGCGGCGCGCAACGTCGAGGGCAGGGTGCTCATGTACGCCGACCGGGAGACCGCGGCGATGCGGGCCGCGATCGACGAGACCGAGCGGCGGCGGGCGATCCAGACCGCCTACAACCGCGAGCACGGCATCACCCCTGAGACGATCGTGAAGGGGATCTCCGACATCGCCGAGTTCCTGATGTCAGAGTCCAAGGTGCCCCGCTCGCGACGGGCACGACGGCGCTCCTCCGAGCAGCTCCCGCCGGCCGAGATGGAGCGCGCGATCGTGGAGCTGGAGGAGGAGATGCTCGCTGCCGCGGAGGACCTGCGGTTCGAGTACGCGGCCAAGCTGCGCGACGAGATCCGAGATCTCCGCCGCGAACTGGAGCGCGCCTCCGCCGTCGGCTGACCTCACGCGGCACGGGCCGGGTTCTCGGGTCTGCGCCCGGCGGTCGATCGCGGCGCCGGGCCCGGAGCATTGTGCAGAATGTTGCCGCTCGACGCCGACGTGTCAGCTACGCTTCGGCTGCTTTCACCGATCTTTACCCGGAGGTATTGCGTGGCCCTGGACAGGCAGAGCATCGAGCGGAAGGACTTCCCGACAGGCCAGCGGGGCTACGATCCGGACGCCGTTGACGCCCATCTCTCCGCGCTGGCTGCCGAGGTGGAGGAGTTCAGGCGCGAGGCACGCCGTCGCAACGAGGCGATCGCCTCGGCCGCCAGCGAGCAGGTGCGCGCAATCGTGGAGGCAGCGGAGCGCAGCGCCGCTGAGATCGAGCGGCAGGCGGAGGCAGACGGCCAGGAGACGCGTCGTGAGGCTGACCGCGAGGCGCAGGCCATCATCGAGCGGGCACAGGAGGAGGCTCGTGTCCACGTAACGAAGGTGGTCGACGCCGCCAACGCGGTGCTCCAGCGCCTGGAGCGGATGGAGCACGAGCTCGGCGGGTTGACCGAGGCCCTCGGCGCCGGCCGCTACTGGTTCAACGCCGACATCGCTCACCTCCGCGACGAGCTCGCCGCGGTATCTGGGCCGGCCGTGTCGCGACCGCAGTTCCACCCGGAGTCCGGGCGGGCGCAGGTCGCGCCAGAGGGGTCCAGCCATCCAGGTGTGGAGGCGGTCGCCTCCGATGAGGACCCGTCCATGTACGTGCCCGGGGAGGCGGGAGGCTACGGGGACGAGTCGCCGATGTACGTGCCGGCGGAGCCGGCCTCTCGCGGTGGCGACGAGCCGGCGGTGTACGCGCCGCCGGAGCCGGAGGCTCGTGCGGATGAGGCGCCGGTGTACGCGCCGCCGGAGCCGGAGGCTCGTGCGGATGAGGCGCCGGTGTACGTGCCGCCGGAGCCGGAGGCTCGTGCGGATGAGGCGCCGGTGTACGTGCCGCCGGAGCCGGAGGCTCGTGCGGATGAGGCGCCGGTGTACGCGCCGCCGGAGCCGGAGGCTCGTGCGGATGAGGCGCCGGTGTACGCGCCGCCGGAGCCGGAGGCTCGTGCGGATGAGGCGCCGGTGTACGCGCCGCCGGAGCCGGGGTCGCACGGCGACCAGTGGTTGACCTACGAGCCAGCGGCCGCCGACGATGGCGCTCCGATGTACGTTCCGCCGGAGCCGGATGCGCAGCACGGGGGGAGCTCGACGGTGCACGCGGGCGAGCTGGAGGTCGATGCCGACACGGGCGACTCCGCCGGCTACGACGCGTCCGCCGCCCGGCGGATCGCGGCGGGCTACGGTGACACCGCGGTCTACTCCGGTGACGACCAGGTGGACGCGCAGCCCGCGGTCGCCGAGTCGGTCCGCCCGTACGATCTGCACGCCATGGCCCCGGTGACGGCCGGCGATGACAGCGAGGGAGCGCGGCTGATAGCCCTCAACATGGCCCTGAACGGCACCCCGCGTGAGGAGACCGAGCGCTACCTGAACGAGAACTTCCAGCTTGCCGACGCGCGCGGGCTGCTTGAGGAGGTGTACGCCAGCGTCGAGGGCTGAACGGCCGGTCCTGTCACCTGCCGTCGCGGCGATCGGCCTCGCGGCCAGCGGCGTCACGCAGGCCGGGATCCCGAGCGTCTGCGTCACTCGGACCGCCGTGGGGCCGACCCGAGCCTAGCGTGGCGCGGCGGCTCGCTCGCCGCTGATCGCGGTCGACGCGTCGCTGGCGACGAGCGTCCAGCTGCGTCTCGACGGCGTCCAGGTCGGGCGCCGGCCCGTACAGGGCCCAGCCGTTCCGCACCAGGCTGATCGCGAACGCGATCAGGATCCACACGGGCCAGAACTGCCCGTTCCCGCCGGAGGCCAGCCAGACCGCGACGCAGATCGCGAACGCGCCCAGCGAGCCGCCGGCCTCGTGGACCAGCCTGCGCGTCAGATGCGCCCGCCGCGCCGCCAGCTCCTGCCGGGCGTGCTGCGGGGTGCGGGGCAGGTCACGGCGCAGATCGTCCAGCTCCCCGGTCGTCGTCGCCTGATAGGCCGCCTCGACCCGCTGCTCAAGGTCCTCGGTGCTGAGGCGTCCAGCGACCGCGTGATCCCGCAGCTCGGAGATCAGCAGCTCGCGCTCCTCGTCGGACGCCCGAATGCGCGAGCTCTGCCGGCTCACCTCTCCGCTCACCCAGACAACTGTAGGTCAGCTGATGGTCCACCGTCGCCTCGTCGACGGTGCAGCGCGTCGACCGTGCAGCGCGGCGGCCGTGCAGCGCGGCGGCGGTGCGATCTCGCTTGCGGTGCCGGGATCGGGTGGGAACGTCTGTTCGGCCGACTACCATCGAATGCGGTGGACAAGCT
>JAJZWB010000091.1 GCA_021846845.1 Actinomycetes bacterium
TGGACGGGCTAACGCGTGAACAGGGTCGAGAGGACCACCTCGGTGACCGTGCGGATCACCCCGGGGGTCGCTCTGATGCGCTCCAGGGCGAGCTCCAGCGCCTTGGTGTCGGGAGCCATCACGTGCAGCAGCGCGCTCGCCTCGCCCGCAACCGTGTGCGCCGAGACGACACCCGGCTCACGCTCGACCGCGCTCTTGATCTCCGCGCCGGACATGCCCCCGTCGCAGATCAGGTCGACGAAGGCCTCGGCGTTCCAGCCGAGCGCCCGCGGGTCGACGACCGCGGTGTAGCCGATCAGGACGCCGTCACGCTCCAGCCGGTCCACCCGCCGCTTCACGGCGGGAGCGGAGAGGTGCACATGCCGTCCGATGTCCTGGAACGAGCGCCGCGCGTTCTCACGCAGGAGCGCAACGATCCGCTCATCGACATCATCGATTCCGGGCCTGGGCACTGGTTGGCGACAACGTAGCGAAGGCCGCGCGGCACTGAGCGCCGACCGGCGCAACCACCGCCGCCACACCGGCCCCCGCCGCCACACCGGCCCCGCCGCCGCACCGGCCCACGCCGCCGCGCGCGCGGCAGCGTACAGTCCCGGGCCGATGCGACCGATCCTTGAGATGGACAGCCGCCTGCTGCTGGCGGCCCGCACCCGCTGGCACGGCCCGCGCCGCGAGGCTGCCGCGCGCAGCTACTCGAGGCTCGGGGAGCACGCCGCCTGCTGGCTGGCGCTTGGCGCAGCCGGAACGCTGCTCGACGGCGGGCGCCGCGAACGCTGGCTGCAGGGCGTTGCGACCGTCGGCGGCGCCTATGTCCTGAACTTCGGTGTCAAGCTCGCCGTTCGCAGGCGCCGTCCGGAGCTCGAAGGGCTGCCGGCGCTCTCCCCCATCGTCTCGCGGCTGTCGTTCCCGAGCGCTCACGCGACGACATCGTTCGCGGCCGCGCGCATCTACAGCGGGCTGGTCCCGGCACCGGCGCTGTACGGAGCGGCGATCGCGTTCGGCCTCACACGCCCCTACCTGGGGGTTCATTACCCGAGCGACGTGCTGGCGGGCGCGGCACTCGGAACCGCGATCGCGATCGCTTCCGAGCGCGTCCGCAGCCCGGACGGGGACGGTGGCCGATGCCGATGAAGATCGGGATCGTCGGCATGCCGAACGCCGGCAAGTCGTCGCTGTTCTCCGCGCTGACCGGTGTCGCGGCCGAGGCGGCCAACTACCCGTTCACGACGATCGAGCCCAACGTGGCGATCGTGCCGGTGAGCGACCCCCGGCTCGACGCGGTCGCCGAGACGGTCCGTGCCTCCAAGATCGTCCCCGACACGATCGCGTTCCACGACATCGCCGGATTGGTCGCCGGAGCGCACCGCGGCGAGGGCCTGGGCAACCAGTTCCTGGCCAACATCCGTGAGACCGACGCGATCGTTCACGTTGTCCGCGCTCACACCGAAGAGCGGGTCGTGCACCCCGACGGGCGGGTCGACCCGCTCGCCGACATCGAGACGATCGAGACCGAGCTGGTCTACGCCGACCTTGAGCAGGCTGAGCGCCGCCGCGATCGCGTCGTGCGCTCCGCTCGCGGCGGGGACCGGCATGCGATCGCCGAGCTTGCCTGGCTGGAGCAGGTGATCGAGGCGCTGCAGGCTGGGCGCCCCGCGCGCAGCGTACCCGCGCCCTCGGAGGCGGCCGACGCGATGGCGCTGCTCTCTCCCCTGACCGCCAAGCCGGTGCTGTTCGTCGCCAACGTCGACGAGGGCTCGGCCGATGTGCCCGCCGCGATCGCGGAGCATGCGGCCGCCGAGGGCGCCCGCGCCGTGGCGGTCTCGGCCCGTCTGGAGGCCGAGCTGGCGGAGCTGAGCGACGAGGACGCCGCCGCGATGCGCGCCGATCTTGGTCTCGACGAATCGGGGCTCGCGACGGTCGTGCGAGCCGCGTTCTCGCTGCTGGACCTGATCGCGTTCTTCACGGCCGGCGAGGACAAGCCCGCGCAATCCTGGCACCTGCACCGCGGGCTGACCGCCTGGCACGCCGCCGGTCAGATCCACTCAGATATCCAGCGCGGCTTCGTGCGCGCCGAGGTCGTATCGTGGGAGGCGCTTGTGGAGGCGGGCGGCTACGCCGGCGCCCGCGAACGCGGCACGCTTCGGCTGGAGGGTCGCGATTACGTGATGGGCGACGGGGATGTGATCACCGTCAAGTTCACGCCCTGAGCGCACCGTCAAGCTCACGGCCGGAGCACTGGGCGTCGATTTCGGCGAACTCGCGTCCGGAGCGTCGACTTGGGCGACATCCGCGACATCCTGGGGCGCGATTGTCGCCAGAGTCGCACGCACAGCTGAAGAGGTCGGCGAGTCGGCCGGCGAATCGGGTGCCCGCAGGGACCGGCTGGGAGTCGCAGCAACGGCGCTAGAGGTCAGCGAGCGATCCGGCGGCCCGCAGGCGCTCTGCCAGCCGTCTCATCCCCAGCCGCTCGGCCGCAGCCGCGCCGCCGGCCAGGTCGGTGGGGCGGTCGGGCGGCAGCGTGATCGAAACCGGGCGCAGGGTCGCGATCTCCCTGTAGGCGAGCAGACCCTGCGCGTTGTCACGTAGCGCCGCGGCGACCCGCGGCCGCTCCTCGCCTGCCGCAGCGAGCACGGCCTCCAGCGAGCCGTGGCGGGTGAGCAGCGAAGCGGCGGTCTTGGCGCCGATCCCCGGCGCGCCGGGGAGGCCGTCGGACGGGTCGCCGCGCAGCGCGATGAAATCCGGCACCAGCGCGGGGTCGACCCCGTAGCGCTCACGCACCTGGGCGGGCCCCACCTCCTCAAAGCCGCTCGCTCCCTGGCGCAGGTAGACCACCGAAACCCGCTCGGCGGCGCACTGGTACATGTCACGATCGCCGGTCATCACCAGCGCGCTGCCGCCTGCGGCAGCCTCGGCCGCGGCCAGCGAGCCGAGCAGGTCGTCGGCCTCAAGCTCGTCGGAGCCGGCCGTCGACCACCCGAACGCACCGAACAGCGCCTCCGCGCGCTCGAACTGCCAGGCGAGCGCCTCGGGCACTGGCGGTCGGTCGGCGTGGTACCCCGGGTAGAGCGCGACGCGGTAGACGGCCGCCTCGGCTCCGAAGCAGACCGAGATCGCACGCGGCAGCCGGTCCGCCGCGGCGCGGAGGATCAGGTTCACGGCGCCGAGCAGCGCGTTGACCGAGTGGCCGGCACCGTCGGAGATCGAGGCCGGCAGCGCGAAGAATGACCTGTACAGCACGAACGGGCCATCGATCGCAAGCAGCGGGCCGGGCATCGGAGCGCCACTGTAGTGACCGGGGAGCTCAGCGAAGGCGGGGCCGGCACCTCCCACAGCGCAACAGCCAGAGCCCGGGGAGCTCAGCGAACCGTGACGGCCGGGCCGCGCAGCGGCCCGTACGCGATCCGGTAGCGACCTGGGCCGACGGTGGTGTCGAACGCGCCGAGCTTCGAGAGCCTCAGCACGGAGAGCGTGCGCCAGCCCCGGTCCAGGCGCTGGACGGAGATCTTCGTGCCGGCTCGGGGCGACGGGAAGATCGAGCCGGAGAGCCGGCCGCGCGGGTCGTTGGTCGTGACCGTCGTGAAGCTCGCGTTGGTCGATAGCAGGCCCAGGAGGCTCTGCAGCTGCGCGCCGCTCACGGTCGTGGTCCCGCCGGTGCCGACCACGTCCGCCGTAACCACGCGGGGGGAGCGGCCGTCGTGGTGCGCAACGATTCCGATCAGCTGCCCCTGCACCAGTCCCGTGAGCGCGGATGCGGCCGCGGCAAGGCTGAGCTGCTTGAGCCAGCGGTGATACGGGTCTCCCCCGGCGCCGTCGTAGGGATCCGGGACGGCGCGCAGCCATGGCTCGGGCGTAGCTCCCGGCCAGGCGTCCTGGATGCTCTCGGTCCAGCCGCCTGAGCTGGCGAAGAAGTAGGTCACAGCAGGCGCGCCGTCGTAGGTCACGATCTGCCCGGCGGTCGCGGCCACGGCCGCGTTGGTGGCCGGCGTCTCTGCGCCGACGCCGCCGTACACCTGCGATCGCGTGTCCGAGTAGAGGTCGTAGCCGCTCGCCCCGACGGTGGTGGTGATCGCGTATGTTCGGGCCGCTACAGCCTGCGCCTCCAGCGCGGCGGCGGGCCAGCCGGCGGGCATCTCCCCCGCTACCACCCCCTGGACGTAGTCATCGAGCCCGACGACGTTCACCGTGTCGACACCACCGCCGTCCGGCGAGAACTGAAGCGAGCCGCGGTAGGTGCCAAGCTGCGGCACCGAGAGCGGCGCGGGACCGGACACGGCCAGCGGCGCGGCGAAGCGCCCGATGTCACGCCCCGAAGTCGTCGCAAGCTTCAGTCGACCATCGGCCAGCGCAGTCACGTCGTATGTGGCGGACGGATCGAGGCGGGTGCGCGGAGCGCCCGCGACCGTCGTGGCGCCGCTGAACGACGCGGAGCCGGTCGCGAGCAGCACGCGGACGGTCTGCTGAGGGTCGGCAGTCCCGATGCTCGTCCCCTGGTAGTAGTGGGCGAGGATCTGACGGTAGTCGTATCCGTGCAGCGCGTAGCCATAGGCGCCGTACTGGCTCATCCCGATCCCGTGACCGTTGCCACCGCCGCGGATGTAGAGCATCGTGGCCGCCCCCGCCGAGGAGACGCCGGCCAGCGCGAGCGCCAGCGACATCAGCGCGGCACCGGCGCCGAGCCGGGCGAGCCGCAGGAACTGTCGTGTCGCCAGCGACATCGGCCCGGCACCGCGCCGCGTGAGCCGGCGCGTCGCACGGGCCGTGTCGGTGCGATCACGGCGGGGTGAGATCGTGAGCGAGCGCAAGGCTTGTTCTGGCTGCGAGGTGGTCCGCCGGCCGGGGCGTGCACCAAAGTTGTCGGCAGCCGCGCGCGACCGCTGCACCGGGACGGCGATTCCTGGCCGAATCTTCGACCCGACAGCGGCGCGCGCCGACTCACCCGGCCCCCCAGAGGCCGGGTGAGTCATGTCGGGGCGCGAGACGTACCTCCGTAGCTCAAGCCTTGGCTCCGGCCCGTCCAGCGGGTGGCGCGGCCGGCGTTCGACCGCCTTCGGCGCCGGGCGAAAGACACCGCCAGAGCGGCCGGATTCAATCATCGGCGACGCTGCGGTGGCCAAAACTCGCAACGTTTCACCGCCCAACGGTCCTCAAGAGACGATTCATTCAGGGCCTCCGTCGTGGTCGTGGCGGGAACCCTCGGACGCTGCCAGGGCGATCGCCCACCGTAGGGCCAGACCGACCCGGCCGCGACCACCCGCCGGCGGGCCAGACCGACCCGGCCGCGACCACCCGCCGGCGGGCCAGACCGACGCGGGAGCGACCACCCGCCCGGCGCTCAGGTGTTCCCGCGGGCCATCGCCCGCAGGTCCATCGCCTTGTTGTAGGTCTCCTCGTCGACACCCTTCTCATAGGCGACCTCTCGCAGCATCCGTCCGGAGCTGGCCGCCTCCTTGACGATCTCGGCGGCGCGGTCGTAGCCGATGTACGGGTTGAGCGCGGTCGCCGCGGCGAGCGTGGACTCGGCGGAGCGGTGACAGCCGTCCTCGTTGGCCCTGATGCCGTCAACGCACTTCTCGGCGAAGATCCGCGCCGTCGACGAGAGCAGGTTGATCGACTGCAGCAGGTTGCGCGCGATCAGCGGCACGCGGACGTTGAGCTCGAAGTTGCCCTCGAGGCCGCCGATCGTGATCGCGGTGTCGTTGCCGATCACCTGCGCGGAGACCTGGAGAACCACCTCCGGGATCACCGGGTTGACCTTGCCCGGCATGATCGAAGAGCCCTTCTGGAGCTCGGGCAGGAAGATCTCGCCGATCCCCGCCCGCGGCCCGGACCCCATCATCGCCAGATCGTTGGCGATCTTAGTCATCGACACGGCTAGCACCTTCAGAGCACCAGACAGCTCGACGAGCGCGTCACGGTTGCCCTGGGCCTCGAACGGGTCCTCCGGCCCGCTGATCTCCAGCCCGGTGGCGTCGGTCAGCCGGGCGCGAACGCGAGCCGCGAACTCCCGATGGGTGTTCAGGCCGGTTCCCGTAGCCGTGCCGCCGAGCGGGATCTGGGCCACCTGCGGCAGCGCGTTGCGGACCCGTCGCGCCCCGAGACGAACCTGGGCGGCGTACCCGGCGAACTCCTGGCCGAGCGTGACCGGTACGGCGTCCATCAGATGCGTGCGCCCGGACTTGACGATGTCGGCGAACTCGGTCGCCTTGGCCTGAAGCGAGGCCTCGAGCTGCTCCAGCGCCGGCAGGAGCACGTTGGTCGCCCGGTCGAGCGCCGCCAGGTGGACCGCCGACGGGAACACGTCGTTGGACGACTGGCCCATGTTGACGTGGTCGTTGGGGTGCGCGGCCGGCTCGGTGCCGCCCGCGTTGGCGACCGTGGCGATCACCTCATTGGCGTTCATGTTGGTCGACGTGCCCGAGCCGGTCTGGAAGACGTCGATCGGGAACTGATCGTCGAACTCGCCGGCGGCCACGCGATCCGCGGCTGCGGCGATGCGCTCGGAGAGCTCCGGCGGCATCAGCCCCAACGCGCCGTTGACCCGTGCCGCAGCACCCTTGACTCGCCCAAGCCAGTGGACCACCGAGGCCGGAACGGTCTCGCCGGAGACCGGGAAGTTGGCCACCGCCTTGGTCGTCTCGCCCCCCCAAAGCTGCTCTCGGTCGTGCACGGTCATCGTTCGGTTCCTTTCGGTCTGGAGCGCGCGTTATGAGTCCTGCGCGCGAACGCTATTACACGGTCCCCACCGCGGGCCGATGGCTCGTGGATCCGCAGCGGAGGCGGGCGCGATCCACGAGCGCGCTGCTCGTGGATCGCCTTCAGTGTCCAAGACGAGATCCACGACGGAGGCGGGCGCGCGCCAGGAGCGCGCTACGATTGTCACGATCGAGAGCGATCGCTCGTATACGGCGGAGCTCTGAACGTCCAGCTTGGATGCGCAATTCTGTGCAGTTGTTGCACATGTCCCGCCACCATGTGGCGGATACCGCTGAAATGATCCTATGAGGCAGACTCAAGCAAGCCCGCTGGGCCTCACCACCTCACAGGCCGCGCGCGCACTGGGCGTTTCGCTGGGCACCATCAGGCGCTGGTCGGACATGGGCTACCTCCAGTCCTACCGCACCCCGGGGGGGCAGCGGAGGTTCAGCCAGGAGCAGATCGACAGGTTCGTCGGCTCGCTGGAGCGGGGCGCGTCGCACGCCGAGCTGCGGCGCGAGGCCGGCTGACGCCGGCCCGGGATCCGCACGCCCCAGAAGCGGGCAGGCGGTTCGCACCCCCCGGATTGCGCACGCCGCGGCCACCGGCCGGCGGCCCGCGGGTCTATCCAGCCATCGCGTCCCCCGCGGCACCGTCACGCGCCGGCGCCGGCTCGGCTGATGCGGCGCTCGATGTCCAGCTCGTGGTCGAAGTCGGCCGCGTTGGCGTGCCGGTAGTCGACCCCCTCGCCGCTCAGCAGTCCGGCCAGCGCCTCGACGTAACGCCCGTCGACCTGGCTGCCCGCGACCCTGCGCAGCTCGTTGAGCGCCTCGAACGAGCTCATCGGCGTGCGATAGGTGTCAGCGGCGGTCAGCGTGTCGTAGACCTCAGCCACCGAGATGATCTTCGCGATCGCCGGGATCTCGTCGGCGGTCAGTCCGTTGGGGTAGCCACGGCCGTCGATGCGCTCGTGGTGGGCGAGCACGATCTCGGCCACCGGCCCGTACATGCCGAGGTCGCGCAGCATGTCGGCCCCCAGCTCCGGATGCCGCTGGATCGCCATCCAGTCCTCATCGGTAAGCGTGCGGCCGCGCTCGGCGACCCGGTCCGAGAGCGCGAAGCGTCCGATGTCGTGCAGCAGCCCGGCGGTGTGCGCGAGCTCGCACTCGGCGTCGCTCATCCCGACCGAGTGCGCGATGTCGCGCGCGAACCGGGCGACGGCGGCCGCATGCCGCGCGGCTCGCTCGTCACGGATGTCGAGCGAGCGCATCAGGCCCGCGAGCACGCCCCAGGAGAGCGACGCGTACTGGCGCGCGCGGGCGCGCGACTGCTCCAGCAGGTGGCTCATGTAGGAGAAGGCGAACACGCCCGCGAGCGCGAACGCGATCCCGTCGTTGCCGATCCGGATCGTGATCGCGACCCCGGCGACCGCGAGCAGGATGCCCAGCAGCCCGCTGGGCATGAACTCCAGGAAGCTGCGCAGCCCGAACTGCTCAACCTCCGGGAACGCGATCCGCCGCAGCGCCGAGAACAGGCCGAAGCTGACGACCAGCGAGGCGATCCCCGCCACCAGGACCGCTGCGTAGAAGGCGACCGTGTCGGTCGGCCCGCCAGCCAGCGTCCGGATGATGACCGCAGGCACGACCGCGTAGGCCACCGCCGGCGGAAGGTTCGTGTACGCGCAGACCCGCCACCGCGTGCGCATCACCAGCGTCGCGGTCAGCTCGGCGAGCACGGACACGCCGGCCGCCGACCCGGCCCCCAGGAACGCGGCCGCAAGCACGGCGACGATGAACGCGCCCGAGACGCCCAGGCGGTTGCCGCGCTCGCCGGTAATGAGCGCCCCGGCGCATACGGCCGCAACGCCGAAGATGACGGTGAGCGAATTGACGTGATCGGGCTGCTCGGCGGCGATCACGACGCCGCACGCCGCGAGCACGGTCAGCGCGACGGACGCAGGCACGACATCGCGCCGCGTCAATCGCGCATCACCCGCTCGCGGGACGAGCATGCGTGGAAAGTAGCGCCGAACAGCTGGTGCCACCAGAGCGGTGGACGAGGATCAGTTGCCGCGGAAGCCCATGGCTCCTCCTCTCTCGATCACCTGGTCACGGACGCCGCAGTCCGCAGCGCGCGGAGCCGGGCTCCATCAGATAAGACGTCTCAGGCAGACGAAAGTGCGGCTCCCTCACGCGAGGGAGCGAGAACATATGGAGCAGTTCCCCCATCGACCCGCGCAAGGCTCCTGGACGATCCTTCCGGTCGATCACCGCGCTTCACACCGTTCGCAGTCTGCGCGATCATTCGCGCAGACCCCCGAGCGCGCGCGGAGTCTCATTCATTCTCTGGACGGGTGAAACTTTAATGCCGGCTCGGACGCTTCGCAACGATCGTTTCACCACCACACGGCCGTGCGGCAACTGAAGACCAGCGAGGCTGCGGCCCTGCTAGGGGTGAGCCCGAGCACGCTGCGAGCATGGGAGCGGAGATTCGGATTCCCCCGGCCGCAGCGCTCCGCCGGGCGCCAGCGCCTGTTCACCCACGGTGAGATCGCCGCGCTGCGCGACGCGCTCCAGGACGGCCTGTCGATCTCCTCTGCTGTCTCACGCGCTCGAGAGGGGATCGCCGGCGATGCCGGGTCGCTGATCGGAGCATTGGTCGCGTTCGAACGGGAGCGAGCCGACGCCGCGATCGAGGCGGCGCTCGCGCTGCGCCCGCTCGAGCGCTGCGTGCAGGAGGTTCTGCTGCCGACGCTGGACGAGATCGCCACGCGGTCAGGGCAGGACTCGGCGGCGTGGGCGTTCGCCACCGGGTGGGCCGAGGACTGGCTGCGCCGCGCACGGAGGATGGCGCCGCCGCCCAGCCGGCCGGCATCGGTCCTGATCGGCGACGCGTGCGGCGGCGGCCCGGACCCGGACGCCGCTCGATTGCGGGCGCTGGAGCTGTTCCTGGCGCGCGCCGGGCTCGACGTCGTGAGCCTGCCCGCCCGCGCGGTGGCCGGTCTGGGCGACCTGCTGGCGGTTCGCCCGCCGGCCGTGGCCGTGATCGCGGGGACTGCGCTGGCCGACGACCGAGTCGGGCGCTGGGCGTACGCGCTCCGGCCGGCGGGCCCGATCCCGGTCGCCATCTACCGCCGGCCGGCACCCCGCGGCGGTCGCATGCACGAGCTGCCGGACGAGCCGGGCGCCGCGACACGCCTGCTCATGGAGCTCACCGCCGCGGAGGTGGCCGCCTGGACCGCGCCGGCGTCCCGACGGGCGGCGTGGCTCTAGCAGCCGCCGCCTGGTAGATCCCAGCGGCAGGGCCCAGAAGCCGCGCCGACCCGGATCGAGCGCCGGCCGGCCCGGATGGAGCGCCGGCCCGGATCGAGCGCCGGCCGGCCCGGATCCGGCACCCGCGCGCCACTCACCCGACGCCGAGGGGCGGATCCCTGCACACCGCAACGCTGCCGCCGAACTGCAGGGCTTCTTGCGTTGCTTGCATGCGGCGGCCGCAGCCGGGATAACTCGCGACGCATGAGCGGGATCCGCACCAATGCTGCCGCGGCGATGCTGGGCGTCAGCCCGAACACGCTGCGCAGCTGGGAGCGCCGGCACGGGTTCCCGAGCCCGCAGCGTTCGGCCGGCGGGCATCGCCACTACTCCCTGGACGAGATCGAGGCGCTGCGCAGCTCGCTGGCGGAGACCCAGAACGTCTCCTCCGCGATCTCGCTCGCTCGCGAGCGCGGCGCCGGACCGTCCACGCCCTCGCGGCTGACGGCGGCGTTCGCGGCCTTCGACGAGGATGCGGCCAACCGCCTGCTGGAGGAGAGCCTCGGCCTGCGCTCGGTCGAGCGCACGATCGAGGAGGTGCTGCTGGACGCGGTGGCGACGCTTGACCAGCCCGGCGCACGCGCCGCCGAGTACGAGTTCGCCTGGCGCCACGCGACCGGCTGGCTGGCCGCCCAGCGACGGATGGCCCCGCCGGCGACTCGTCACCACGGCGTGCTGGTGTTCGACGCCTCCGCCCCGTGCGACCTCGACGCGCTCCATGCCCAGGCGCTCGAGGTGACGCTGCGCCGCGCCGGCCTGAGGACGCTCACGCTCACCCCTTCGATCGACATCCCGCGCCTCGGCCGTGCGCTGCGGGCGCTGCGGCCCTCGGCGATCGTCCTGACCGGACACCGGGTGACGCTGGACTCGATCGGGCGCCTGGTCTACGCGGTGCGCAGCACGATCGCCGGCGTGGATGTGTTCGACTACCGCGGCGCCGTCCCGGACACGGGCGCCAGCACGGTCACCCGCCTGGGCGAGCAGCCCGTGGGTGCGCGCGACGCCCTGCTGCGCCACCTGGACCCGCCGCCCTCCGCCACCGCTGAGCATGTCGCGCCGCCGAGCGACCTGGCACGGCGCTCGGACCGGCACGTCGACCGGCGCCCGGAACTGGCCCCGGCGGCGATCGGCGCCTGAGCGCGCACCGGCGCGCGGCGACCGCCCGGGCCGTGGGCGACCCGGGCTCATAGAATCCTGCGCCCATGGCAGCGCCCCACCGACCCGTCGATCCGCGCGTCTCCTTCCCCGAGCTGGAGGAGCGCGTACTGGAGCGCTGGCGCGAGCGGGACGTCTTCCGCCGCTCGATCGAGCGGCGGGCGGGCGCTCCCAGGTGGGGCTTCTACGAGGGCCCGCCGACCGCCAACGGCCCACCCGGCACCCACCACGTGCTCAGCCGCGTGTTCAAGGACGTCTTCCCGCGCTACCGAACCATGACCGGTCACCAGGTGCAGAGGAAGGGCGGCTGGGACTGCCACGGCCTGCCGGTGGAGCTGGCGCTGGAGGCGGAGCTCGGATTCGAGTCCAAGGACGACATCGAGCGCTACGGAATCGCCGAGTTCAACGCCCGCTGCCGCGAGAAGGTGCTCAGCCACGTCGCCGAGTGGAACCGGCTGACCGAGCGGATCGGCTTCTGGGTCGACCTGGATGACGCCTACAGGACGCTTGACCCTTCCTACGTCGAATCGGTCTGGTGGGCGCTGAAGACGATCCACGAGCGCGGGCTGCTGTACGAGAAGCTGAAGGTCGTCCCGTACTGCCCGCGTGACCAGGTGACGCTCTCGAGCCACGAGCTGGGGCAGCCCGGCGCCTACCGGGACGTGGTCGACCCTTCCGTGTACGTCCGCCTCCCCGTCACCGAGGCGCGCGGCCCCGCCCGGGAGGGCGACGAGCTGCTGGTCTGGACCACCACGCCCTGGACGCTCGTCTCCAACGCCGCAGTCGCGGTCCACCCGCAGCTCACGTACGTGCGCGCGCGTGGCTTCGAGGACCGGGTGGCGATCGTCGCCGAGGAGCTCGTCGAGCACGTGCTCGGCGCGGCGGCGGAGGTGCTGGAGCGCTTCCCGGGGTCGGCCCTGGTGGGCACCCGGTACGAGCCCCCATTCGACTACATCCCCGGCGACGAGTACGGGCCCAAGGGCCACACGGTGCTGCCGGCGCAGTTCGTCACCGCCCAGGAGGGGACCGGGCTGGTGCACACGGCCATCGCCTTCGGCGAGGACGACTTCCGTCTCGGCGAGCAGGAGGGCCTGAGCGCGGTCAACCCGGTCCGGCTCGACGGCACCTACGACGAGCGGATCGGCGCCTACGCCGGCCGCTGGGTCAAGGACGCCGACGCGGACCTGATCGAGGATCTGCGCAGCCGCGGGAGGCTCCTGCGAGCCGAGCCCTACTCGCACTCCTACCCGCACTGCTGGCGGTGCGGCACGCCGCTGCTCTACTACGCCAAGCCATCCTGGTACATCGCCACCAGCCAGATCCGCGACCGCCTGCTGGCCGCCAACGAGACGGTCAACTGGTACCCGGAGCACGTCAAGCACGGAAGGTTCGGCAACTGGCTGGAGGGGAACGTCGACTGGGCGCTGTCGCGCGAGCGCTACTGGGGCACGCCGCTTCCGGTCTGGCGCTGCGCCTGCGGCCGGATCCACGTGATCGGGTCGCTGGCCGAGCTTGAGCGCCTCTCCGGCGTGGCGCTCGAAGATCCGCACAGGCCGTTCGTCGACGAGGTCAGCCTCCCCTGCGAGGGTTGCGGAGGGTCGATGCGACGGGTGCCCGAGGTGATCGACGTGTGGTTCGACTCAGGCTCGATGCCGTTCGCCGAGTGGGGCGCTCCGCACATCAATCGGGAGCGCTTCGAGGAGCGCTTCCCGGCGGACTTCATCTGCGAGGCTCTCGACCAGACGCGCGGCTGGTTCTACTCGATGCTCGCGGTGTCCACGCTGCTGTTCGACCGCTCCTCGTACCGCAACGTGGTCTGTCTCGGCCTGATCCTCGATGAGGAGGGCCGCAAGATGTCCAAGTCCCTGGGCAACACGATCGAGCCCTGGGAGGTGCTCGATCGCTACGGCGCCGACGCGCTGCGCTGGTACTTCTTCACCTCCAAGCAGCCCTGGGACGGCTACCGCTTCTCGATGGAGGCGGTCGGCGAGTCGCTGCGGCAGTTCCTGCTGCAGCTGTGGAACACCTACGGCTTCTACGTCCTGTACGCGAACGTCAACGGGATCGAGCCGGACACGGCGGCGGACGGCGGCGGTGCGACGGCCGTGCCCGGCGATCCGGCTGCCGCGCTCGACCGATGGATCCTGTCGCGCCTTGCGGCGACCACCGCGACCGTTCGCGAGCGGCTCGACGACTTCGACGTCACCGTCTCCGGGCGCGCGATCCAGGCGTTCGTCGACGAGCTGTCCAACTGGTACGTCCGACGCTCGCGGCGCCGGTTCTGGGACGGCGACCGGTCCGCGTTCGCCACCCTGCGCACCTGCCTGGTGACGGTCTCCGAGCTGCTGGCGCCGTTCTGCCCGTTCATCGCGGACGAGATCTACGACAACCTGGACGGACGCGAGCCGAGCGTTCACCTCTGTGACTTCCCGGCCGCCGGCGAGCGCGACCTCGAGCTGGAGGCGGCCATGGAGGTCGCCCGCGAGACGGTCCGGCTCGGACTCGCCGCCCGCGCGCAGGCGAAGATCAGGATCAGGCAGCCGCTGCGCGCAGCGGTGATCGTGGCGACCGGTCACGAGCGGTCGGCGATCCGCCGGCTTGCCGACCTGGTCTCCGAGGAGCTCAACGTGCACGAGCTCCGCTTCGTGTCGGCCGCCGACGAGCTCGGCGAGATCGAGGTCAAGCCCAACTACCGCACGCTCGGTCCCCGGTTCGGCAAGCAGATGCCTCTGGTCGCGGCCGCGATCGCCGGCCTTGACCCCGCCAAGCTCCCCGGGGCCCTGCGGGACGGACGCACGGTCTCGGTCTCGGTCGCCGGCACCGACCACTGCCTGGCCGCCGACGACCTGCTGGTCGCGTTCAGGCCGATGGCCGGCTACCAGCTCGAGCATGAGGGCTCGCACGCGGTCGCGCTCGAGGTCGAGATCGACGACGCGCTTCGCGCCGAGGGATGGGCGAGAGAGATCGTGCGCGCGGTCCAGAACGCCCGCCAGAACGCGGGACTGGAGGTCTCGGACCGGATCGAGCTGCGCCTCGGCGGCGACGGCGAGGTGCTCGCCGCCGCCGGCGCACACGAGAGCTACATCGCCGGCGAGACGCTGGCCGTCCTGATCGCCGGCGACCTGGCCCCCGAGGACGGAGAGGCCGTCGAGATCGACGGCCGCCCCCTGCGGGTCGCAGTCCGCCGCAGCCCCGCAGCCTGACACAGCCCGGACCCGGCGACGGCAGCCGCGGGCGGGGCGGGGCGGGGCGGGGCGGGGCGGGGCGGGGCGGCGAGCGTTCCGCCGCCCCACCGCCGAAGCTACGCCAGCGCCGGCTCCAGCTCACGCTCGATCCGCTGCTTGGGGTAGGCCCCGATCACGGTCTTGGCCACCTGACCGTGCTTGAACAGCATCAGCGTCGGGATCGACATCACGTTGAACTTGATCGCCGTCTGCTGGTTCTCGTCGATGTTGAGCTTTACGACCTTCAGCGAACCGACGCGCTCGGAGGCGATCTCCTCCACGACCGGCGACACACGGCGGCACGGGCCGCACCACGGAGCCCAGAAGTCGACCAGGACCGGAACGTCTGACTCCACCACCTCGGCCTGGAAGTTGTTGTCGGTCACGTCCGTCACGGCGCCTGCCATGGAATCTCCTTCTCGTCGGTTGCTTCAAAAAGTATAGCGACCTCCAGCCGGGATCACGGCGCGGCGGGCGCGGCGGCGCGGAGCGGCGGGGGAGCGGCGGGCGCGGAGCGGCGGGGGAGCGGCGGGCGCGGAGCGGCGGGGGAGCGGGCCGCGCAACGTGACTAGGCTAGGCGCCAGGATGGCGGACCCGACCAACTCGGAGATCGCGAGCGCCCTCGACGAGCTGGGCGATCTCTACGAGCTGGACGGC
>JAJZWB010000218.1 GCA_021846845.1 Actinomycetes bacterium
TGCGGGTCACCGAGACGCTGTCCCCGGCCTCCGACAGCTTCCAGCAGTGGCAGGTGGCGCAGCTGCGCGCGCTGGCCGCGGCGCTGCACGGGGCGACGGGCCGATGAGCACGAACGCGGGGGCAGAGCGGCGGTGACGGGTTCGGATCGATCCCCGCAGGCTGGCCTGGAGCGCCCGCTCGGCGAAGACGGCGGCGACGGCCTCACCCCGACCGGCGACGATCGCCTCACCCCGACCGGCGACGATCCCCACACACCGACCGGCGGCGGTGAGCCCACGGCGTCGCTGGAACGGGTCGCTGTGGTGCTCGGAGGCCGTGAGGTCCTGCGCGAGGTTTCGCTGACGATCCGGGCAGGGGAGTTCATCGCGGTGCTCGGTCCCAACGGCGCCGGCAAGTCAACGCTGATGCGGGCGCTGCTCGGCCTGGTGCCGGTGGCCGCCGGCTCGGTCGCGGTGCGGGGACGTCCCCCGGGCCGCGCCCGCGCTGAGATCGGCTACCTGCCGCAGCGCCAGAGCTTCGACGCCTCGACCCGCGTGCGCGGGGTCGATCTCGTGATGCTGGGCCTCGACGGCCACCGCTGGGGCCTGCCGCTGGCTGTGACGGCACGCGCCCGCTCGCGCCGTCAGCGTGAGCGTGAGCGAGTGCGGGAGGTCATCGAGCTCGTGGGCGCGCAGGCGTACGCCCAGCGCGCGATCGGCGAGCTCTCCGGGGGCGAGCAGCAGCGCCTGCTGATCGCGATGGCGCTCGTTCGCCGGCCCCGGCTGCTGATCCTCGACGAGCCCCTCGACAGCCTGGACCTCCCCAGCCAGGCGTCGATCGCGGCGCTGCTGCGAACGCTGGCGACAGGGGAGCGGGTCGCCGTGCTGCTGGTCGCACACGACGTGAATCCGCTCGCGGCCCACCTGGACCGGGTCATCTACCTGGCCGGCGGGCGGGCGCTCGCCGGCCCCGTCGACGAGGTCATCTCCGCCCCGCGCCTGAGCGAGCTGTACGGAATGCCGATCGAGGTCCTGAGAGCTGGCGACGGACGGCTGGTGGTGGTCGGCCAGCCGGAGGCGCCCCACGTGCACGGCCACCGTCACGGTCCCTGAGGCGGCGCCGTGGTCCCATCGCCGTCCCTCAACCCGATCGCCGATCTGCAGGCGATGCTCACCTTTCCGTTCATGGTCCACGCGCTCGCGGCCGGCACGATCGTGGCCGTCCTGGGCGGCGTCGTGGGCTGGTACGTGGTGCTGCGCCGCCAGGCGTTCGTCTCCCACACGCTGTCGGTGATGGCCTTCCCCGGGGCCACCGGCGCGGTGCTGATCGGTCTGTCCACCTCGCTGGGCTACTACCTCACGTGCGTCCTCGCCGCGCTTGCGATCGGTGGAGCGGGCCGCCGCGGCCGCCGCGCGCAGGGCGGCGAGTCGGCGGCGATCGGCACCGTCCAGACGGTCGGGCTCGCCGCGGGGTTCCTGTTCCTGGCGCTCGACCAGGCGGTGCTGGGCGGCCCGGAGACGCTCCTGTTCGGCACCTTCCTGGGCATCAGCCGCGGGCAGGTGCTGACCCTGCTGGTCGTGGCGGCAGCGGCGCTCGCGGCCCTGGTCGCGCTCGCCCGGCCGCTCCTGCTGGCCTCGATCGACGGCGAGCTCGCGCGCGCCCGCGGCGTGCCTGTGCGGCTGCTGGACGGCGCGTTCGTGCTGATCCTCGGGCTCGCGGTGGCTGCCACCAGCCAGCTGACCGGCGCCCTGCTAGTGCTCTCGCTGCTGGTCGCCCCCCCGGCGGCCGCACAGCAGCTGACGATGCGCCCGCTCGCCGGGCTGGCGCTGAGCGTCGGCCTCGCCCTGGTGATCGTCTGGCTGGGGCTTGCGCTCGCCTACTTCTCGATCTACCCGGTCGGCTTCTACGTGACCACGCTCGCCTTCGGCGTCTACGCCGCGGCGCGGCTGGCGCGGGTCGTGCGCGCTCGGGCTGCGCGGGCGCGCGCGCACCGGCCGAGGACGGCAGCGGCCTGATGTTCGCCCACGAGTTCGTCCGCAACGCCTGGCTTGCCGGCACGTTCGTCGCGCTCGCGTGCGGGGCGATCGGCTGGTTCGTGGTCGTGCGGGCGCAGGTGTTCGCGGGCGACGCGCTGAGCCACGTCGCGTTCGTCGGCGCCATCGCGGCCGCGATCGTGGGCATCGACGAGCGCGTGGGCCTGTTCACGCTCACGCTCGCGCTCGCCGGGGCGATGGGCCTGCTCGGCCGACGGGCCCAGGCCGACGACATCACGATCGGGGTCGTGCTCGCGTGGGTGCTTGGCATCGGCGTGCTGCTGCTCGCGATCCTGGCCGCCAGCCCGCAGGCGAGCAGCGGCCTGATCACCGCCAACACGCTGTTCGGGTCGATCTACTCGCTCAGCGCATCGCAGGCGGTCGTCGCCGCCGCGGTCGCGCTCGCCGTCCTGGCCGCGCTGGCAGCCGTCGCGCGGCCGCTCCTGCTCAGCACGCTGGACGCGGACCTGGCGACCGTGCGCGGGGTTCCGGTGCGGGCGCTCGCGATCGCGTTCCTGGCCCTGCTGGCGCTGGTGGCGGCCGA
>JAJZWB010000219.1 GCA_021846845.1 Actinomycetes bacterium
ACCCGGATCCAGATCTTCCCACCACGCCGCACATGGCGGGTCATCGCGATACGAGCGGCCTCGATCTGGCGCGCGGTGAGCCACCCTGGTTCCAGCGCCTGGATCCCGAAGTCCCCGAAGGTGACGGTCGTGCCGCCTTTGGCGGCACCGGTGAGCCGGCCCCGCTGCTGCTTACGGTGCTTCACCTTGCGCGGCATGAGCATCTCAGTCCACCTCCCGGCGGAAGTGCGGCGCTTCGTGGTGCTCATGCCGGCTGCGACGCTCCATCTCCTCGTCCTCCGCCAGCTGCCGCTCGAGCTCGTCGGGCTCGGGAGGCGGTGCAAGGAGGTCCGAGGCCGCCGGAGCACCCTCTTCGACCTCGCTGGCGGGAACCGGTTCGTGCGTGGGAGCAGCAGCGGCGGGAGCAGCAGCGCCGTGCGCTACGCCTGGGGCGGCCTGTGTCGCGGTCGCGGTCGCTGTCGCTGTCGCTGTCGCTGTCGCTGTCGCTGTCGCTGTCGCTGTCGCTGTCGCGGCGGGAGGGTGCGTCCCCTCCTCCGACGCTGCAGCCGTGTCCATGGCGACGACCGCCGGCTCGGCGGCAGGAACGGCTTGCTCGGCCACGACCGCCGGCTCGGCAGCGGGAACGGCTTGCTCGGCCACGACCGCCGGCTCGGCAGCGGGTGCGACCTGCGCGGCGGGTGGGGCCGGCTCGGCAGCGGGTGCGACCTGCGCGGCGGGTGGGGCCGGCTCGGCAGCGAGCTCATCGGCGGCGAGCTCTTCGGCGGCCAGCTCTTCGGCGGCCAGCTCAGCCGCGCCGGCACCCGGCGCGCCCAAGCCGGCGCGCCGACGTCCACCACCAGCGGTGATGAGCCGGCGCGGCCTGCCCTGGCCAGAGGTCTCTCCTACCGCCATCGCTGCTTCGCGGGTGATCTTTTCCTCGATCGACACCTTGTACGGGAGAATGTCACCCTTGTAGATCCAGACCTTCACCCCCACGCGACCCGACGTGGTCCTTGCCTCACGAAACCCGTAGTCGATGTCGGCGCGCAAGGTGTGCAGCGGTACGCGTCCCTCCCGGTAGGACTCCTTGCGAGCCATCTCCGAGCCGCCGAGGCGGCCAGAGCACTGCACACGAACGCCCTGCGCACCGGCCTTCTGGACGGTCTGGATGGCCCGCTTCATCGCGCGACGGAACGCGACGCGCCGGGCGAGCTGGTCACAGATGCCCTGGGCGATCAGCGCGGCGTCGAGCTCGGGCTGCTTGATCTCTTGGATGTTCAGCTGGATCCGGTTCTGCAGACCCGTGATCTCCTCGAGCTTCTTCTTCAGCCGATCGGCCTCCGCTCCGCGGCGGCCGATGACAATGCCCGGCCGCGCGGTATGGATGTCGACGCGCAGCCGATCCCGCGTACGTTCGACCTCGATGCGGCTGACCGCTGCAGCCTCGAGCTGCGACATCAGGTAGTCGCGGATCCTCCAGTCCTCGACCACGAAGTCGCGGTAGTGGCGCTCCTCGAACCAACGGGACTTCCAGTCGGTGGTGACACCAAGCCGGAAGCCGTAGGGGTTGACCTTCTGGCCCATCTACTCGCCCTTCTCGCTCTCGCCCTCGGCATCGTCGCCCTCCGCACCGCCGGAGGCCTCGCCGGCTGCGGCCTCCGGCTCCTCGGCCTGTGCAACCGTGCCCGTCGTGGAGGACGCTCGCTCGTCGACGAGCTCTTCGAGCTCCTCGTCGGCCACGAGCTCCACCTCAGGCTGCTCGACGTCGATGGCGGCAGCGGCTTCGGCCGCGTGGCGGCGACGCGACAAGCGTCCTGCGAGGTCAGCACGCCGGCGCGACTCCGCAACTCGCCGCTGGCGCTGCGCCCCGGCGGCCTGCCGCTCGGCGCGACGCCGGGCAAGCCGGTCCTCGGGCATCCGGCTCACGATGACCGTGATGTGACAACCGCGCTTGCGGATCCGAGTCGCACGTCCCCGTGCCCGCGGTCTCCAGCGCTTCAACGTCACGCCCTCGTCCGCATAGCAGGCCGACACGTACAATTCCTCTGCATCCTCGCCGTCGTTGTGCACGGCGTTGGCGACCGCCGAGGCGAGCAGCTTGCCCACGATCTCCGCGGCTTCGCGCGAGGTGTCGCGGAGGATCTCAGCTGCGTGATCGACGTCCTGGCCGCGGATCAGGTTCAGCACGACTCGCGCCTTGCTCGCCGACATTCGACAGTGCCGCAGCACCGCGCGCGTCCCGGGACGCTCGTTGGTCTTGGATCCCGGCATGTCAGCGCCTCCCCGCCCGCTCTTGGCCGGCGTGGTAGCGGAACGTGCGCGTAGGGGCGAATTCTCCGAGCTTGTGCCCGACCATCGACTCGGTCACGTACACGGGGACGTGGCGTCGACCGTCGTGCACGGCGATGGTGTGGCCGACCATGTCCGGGATGATGGTCGAGCGGCGGGACCAGGTCTTGATGACTCGTTTCTCCCCCGTCGCATTCAGCGCATCGACCTTCTTCAGCAGATGATCGTCCACGAACGGACCCTTCTTCACGCTGCGCGGCACCGCGACCTCCTGCTACCGCC
>JAJZWB010000092.1 GCA_021846845.1 Actinomycetes bacterium
GCGCACCCCGATCGTATGGTCGCAGGGGATCGAGCGGGCCCTGAGCGCAGCCGAGCCCGACTGCGTGGTGGCGTCCGAGTACGGACCGGCGTCGCTGCGGTCGCTGGTCTGGTGCCGAAGCCACGGTCGCGCGTACGTGATCTTCACCGAGTGCACGTCCGAGATCGACGCGCTGCTGTCACGGCCGCAGCTGGCTATGCACCGCCGCCTGGCGCGACATGCCGACGGCGTGATCGCCGTCAGCTCGCGCGCCCGCGAGCGCCTCGAGCGCTTCGGCGTGGCCGGGGAGCGGATCGGGGTGGCGCTTCAGTCGGCCGACCTGGGCCCGGTCCGCGCCGCCTGCGACGGCGTTCGGCGCGACGCAGACGGCCCGTTGAGAGTGCTGGCGGTCGCACGCCTGGTGCCCGACAAGAACCTCCCGGCGCTGATCGCGGCGTTCCGCGCGAGCGGACTCTCGGCGGGCGGCGGGCGGCTGCGGATCGTCGGGACCGGCTTCCTGGAGCAGGACCTGCGCCAGCTCGCGAGTCGACTCGGGGTCGATGTGGAGCTTCCCGGGGCCGTGGCGCCGGCCGACATGCCGGGCGAGTACGCGCGCGCGGACGTGTTCACGGCCGTCAGCACATACGAGCCGTTTGGGGTCGCGATCCGGGAGGCGGCCGCGGCCGGGCTGCCGATCGTCGCAAGCCGGCTGGCCGGGGCCGTCGGCGACGTGGCGATCGCGGAGCGCAACGCGCTCCTCGTAGATCCGGCCAGCGTGGACGAGATCGCGACCGCGCTCGCCCGCCTGGCGGGTGACGCTCCGCTGCGGGCCCGCATGGGAGCGGAGAGCCGCGCGATCGACGCCAACACCGACGGCAGGGACGTCGACGCGTACGCCGGCGTGGTCCTGGCCGCGGCGCGACGTCGCGGCCGGCTTCGATCAGCCGCCTAGCAGCGCCGGCAGCACGAGCTCCCGCATGCGGCGAACCTGCTCCCCGCGGCGGAACGGGGAGAGCAGCTCCCGCGCGGCCGCTCGGTAGGCCGCCAGCCGCGCTTCGCCGGTCGCGAGCGCCGCCGTGAGCGCGATCGAGAGCGAGCCCGGGCCGCGGTCCGCGGCGACGAACGCCGGCTCCAGCTCGCGCGCGATCGCGAGCGCGGGGAACGGCCCCCCTCCGGGCGCGCAGACGAGCGCGCAGCCGCGCTCCAGCGCCTGCAGCGGCGCCTGGCCGAAGTCCTCCCAGGCGGCCGCGCTGACGAATGCCCGGGCGCGGAGCAGGAGCGCTCCGAAGTCCTCCGGGGAGACCATCCCCGTGAGCTCCATCCCGGCCGGCAGCGGCACGCCGCGACGGGCGAGGAACGCCCGGGCCCGCTCAGGATCGATCCCGCACACGACCAGGCGCGCGCCGGCGACCTCCGCCCGCGCCCAGGCCCGCGTCAGCAGCTCGAGGCCCTTGGCCTTCGGGTCGGGAACGTAGGCGACGGCCAGCGGCTCGCTCGGGCC
This sequence comes from Actinomycetes bacterium, assembly GCA_021846845.1. Lineage (GTDB taxonomy): Bacteria > Actinomycetota > Thermoleophilia > Solirubrobacterales > Solirubrobacteraceae > Palsa-465. The sequence goes on from JAJZWB010000092.1 coordinate 1,481, forward strand.
CCGACGCGGCGGCGCGGGCAGCACCGGCGGCGAGATGACGACCGCCGGCGCGGCGCCGGCGGGAAGCGCCGCGATCGCGCGCGCGCTGAGGACGACCACAAGGCGCGCGGCGGCCAGACGGCGACGCTCGACGGCGTGCAGGGCGAGGTTGCGCAGGCCGGGCCGGTTCAGCCGTGCCGGCGAGTCGAGCCAGACGGCGAACGGTCGACCGCCGTCGGTGGCGAACAGCGCCGCGGTGGTGGTAGAGAACACCACCGCGCGCGGGTCGTGATCGTGCAGGACGGCGTCCAGCGCCCGTCTGGCGGCGATCGCCTCGACCACGTCGTTGACCGGATAACCGCGCCGCAGACGGTCCGCCGCGCCGATCCGCACGCCGGTGACCGCCACCGACGCCCCGGCCTCGCGCGCGAGCGAGACGAACTGCGCGTCCTGGATCCGCAGGCCGCGGGTCGTTCCCAGCGACACCATCAGCAGGTCGGTCATCGCCCGCCCCTCGCGTTGGCGATCGCGTCCCGGTACGCGGCCACCGTGCGCACGCCGCATCGGTCCCAGGTGAAGCTCGCCGCGACCGTCTCGCGAGCCGCCTGGCCCAGCCGGCGCAGCGCCCCGCGGTCGGACGTCAGGCGCTCCAGCTCGCGGGCCAGCTCGGCGGCGTCGCCCGGCGTCACCAGCACGATCCCCCGCCCCGCCGCCGCGATGTCCTCGGGCCCGCCCTCGCCGCGACCGCCGACCGCCGGCACACCGGCTGCCATCGCCTCGACGAAGGCGACCCCGAACGGCTCCTCGACGCCGGGCATCACGAACAGGTCGCAGGCCGCGACTCGCCGGACGGCCTCCTCGTTGGGGAGCTGGCCGAGGAACCGCACCCGTCCCTCCAATCCGAGCTGCGCCGTCAGACGCTCCAAGGGCGCTCGCTGATCGCCGTCGCCGATCACCAGATAGCGCGGCCGGCGCTCCGGCGCGAGCGCGGCGAGCGCGTGCAGCACGACGGCGTGGTTCTTGCGAGCGTGCAGATGCGCGACGGTGACGAGCGTCAGCTCAGGCTCTCGCTGCGCGGGCGCGGCAGCCAGATCGGCTCCGAGGTGAACGACCTCCACCTCCACCCGCCCTCCACCGAGCTCGCGGCAGCGTCGCTGCGCCCAGCCGCTGTTGGCCAGCACGAGGTCGGCCCCGCGCAGCGCCTCCCAGCATGCGCGCCTCCCGGCCCGGCTGCGCTCGGGGACGTGGATCATGTCCGGTCCGTGGCCGGAGACGACGAACGCCGGCCGTCGCGGCGGCCGGCGGCCGGCAACCCAGCGAGCCGCGGCATGGCCCGCGGGCGCCAGGCAGTGGGCGTGCAGGACGTCGAACGGCCACTCGCCGTGGAGCCGGTCCAGAGCGCGGGCGAGCGGAGGGGCCATCCACCAGCCCCAGGTACCGTAGGAGAGCGGACGCGGCGGGCCCAGCCACGGCACGGGTCGCACCTCTATTCCGTCGCGCCGGTCGGTCCGCAGCGAGGCGCGCGTCGCCGACACCCAGTCCCGCAGCGAGCCCAGCTCAGGCGGCAGGCGCGCGAGCCGCCGGGCCACGGCGAGGGGCGGCACGGGCCGGCGCAGCGCGAGCACGCGAAGCTCGGCTCCGTGCGAGGCCGACGCCACCGCTTGGCGGTGCGCCCAGACGCCGTGGACCGGGTCGCCGGCGGACGGGTACCACTCGGCTACGACGGCGACTCGCACCAGCCCACTCCGCCATGTAGCCGGCCTGCGCCGGTCACTGCCCGACCGAGAACAGCGCCTCCAGATCGTGGCGTGAGTAGGCCTCGAACGCGACCATCGTCTGCGTCCGCCGCACGCCGGCGAGCTGCGAGAGCTTCCCGGTCACGACCTGCGCGAGCATCTCCTGCTCACGCAGGCGGAGGATCGCGACGAAGTCCCACTCGCCCGTGACCGAGTAGGCCTCCGCGACTCCATCGATCCCGGCCAACTCGCCCCCGAGGGTCGCGAGCGCCGAGCCCTCGGCCTGGATCAGGACGATCGCGTGGGTCATGCGCGGTGCGACTCGCCAGGCTTCAGCACCGCGACATGCGAGCTGGTGGCGGACTCGACCTCTGACTTGAACGCGCCCGCGTCGGTCTCGATCGGGGGGAAGGTGTCGTAATGGCACGGGATCACCGTCCGCGCGCCGACGAGCGCGGCCGCGTCGACGGCGTCGAAGCGGTCCATCGTGTAATGGCCGCCGATGCACATCAGCGCCACGTCGATCGGGCGCCGGCGCCCGACCAGCTGCAGGTCGGAGAACAGGCAGGTGTCCCCGAGGTGGTAGACGAGCGTCCCCTTGAAGTCGATCAGCAGGCCCGCCGGGGTGTTTACGGTCCCCTTGGGCGTGGTGGACGTGTGCCAGGCGGGCACGAGCTTGACCGAGCCCCAGTCGAACCGGATGGTGCCCCCGAGGTTGGGATCTCGCACCTCGATCCCCTCCTGCCCGAGCTCGCCCGCCAGCTCGACGATCGCGAGCACCGGCGCGCCGGTGCGCTTGGCGATCGGGACCGCGTCGCCGATGTGGTCTGCGTGGCCGTGTGTGAGCAGCACGGCGTCGGGGCGCTGCTCATCGGCTGACGCCGCCGCCTTGGGGTTGCCGGTCAGGAACGGGTCGATCAGCACCGTGGTCTCGCCATCAGACAGCTCAAAGCACGAGTGCCCGAGAAATCGCACGTCCATCTCGTCTGCTCCTAGTCTCGATCTCCGGTTTGGGACGGGCCCAGCACGCGCGAGAGCTCGAACCCGACCGCCACGCCGACCAGCATGCCAAGCCGGGTCTCCTCCGCGAGCAGCGTCCTGACCGCCCGCAGCCGAGCCTCACGATCCTCCTCGCCCGCGGCCTCGCGCACCGCCTGCTCGTGGGCCGCATCGAACCATCCGCCGTCGGCGATCGCCGCCGCGAGCACCCGCTGCAGCGAGGGCGCGGCGCGCGCGACCAGGTCCTGCGCGTCGCGCAGCCGCCCTGGCTCCGACAGCTGCGCGATCGCGGCGTCCAGCTCGGCGTCGGTGTGGGCGCGCTGATCCGGCACTGGCCCGGCCATGATACGCGGCGCGCTCGGAGCGCCGTCAGCGCCTGCCGAGCACGGCGAGCGGGAGTCCGACCGCCAGGCCCGCGACGGCCCCGACGCCGAGCGCAACCCAGCTGGCCTCGGGCACCGCCAGCGGCATCAGCGCGACCGCCAGCGCGACCGCCGCCGCGCCGATCAGGTCGCCCTCGATCTCAGCGCCGGACCTCAGGGACAGGAGATCCGGCATCGACCAGGCGACGACCATCGCGATGGCGGCGCCGACGGACCCCATCTGGACCGCCGCGGGCTGCAGAGCCGCGGTCGCCGCCAGGCCGCCGATGCCACCCAGCAGGAACAGGGTGAGCACGGCGACCGAGCCGTGGCGGCGCTCCAGCAGCCAGCCGAACAGCGCCACCGTGGCCAGCGAGACGAACCCGTAGCCGATGTTCGCGTAGGAGAAGGCGGCCGTGAGCAGGCGCCACCACTGCGAGCCGGGGCTGCCCGAGAGGATCAGGTCGGAGCTGAGCGAGGTCTGCCACAACAGGCAGCCGGCAAGCCCCAGGACGACCAGCAGCGCCGAGGCGATCGGCCTGCGCTCGCCGCGAATCCCGGGGATCTCGTCCCCGCGCAGGCGGGTTAGCAGCGGCGGCGCCGAACGGCGCTGGCGGGGCTGGGCGACACGCTGATCGCGGTCGAGCTTCGGAGCCCGCTTGCGCAGCCGGTTGCCACAATATGGACACTCGGTGATGTAGGGGCTGACCTCAGACCCGCAGCTCTTGCAGATCACGAACAGATCGGGGCCGCCTGCGCTCACGTACCGATTGTAGAACCGGCCCGAGGCCGTCCGGGCACCTTCGCGGCGCCGGTCCAGGCGTCGATCCGGTCGCCTCAAGCTCTCCGCCGGCGACGCTCCGGGGGCCTCCGCGGCCCGGCCGCCCGCCGCCGCGTCCGCTCAGTTGGTAGGCTCGCACCCGATGGCGATGCGAATGCGCCAGAGTCTCGCCCAGCTGGAGCAGGAGTTCCGGCAGGAGGTGCAGCTTGACCGGAGCCGCCGGGAGACGCTCCGGCGTCACGCTGCGCACCGGTCGCGCCTGCGCTCGCACGAGCGCGAGAAGCGGCGCAGCTCGATGCGCTACTGGATGCTGATCGCATCGCTGATCGCGACCGCGGTGGTTGTGGCGGCGGCGATGTTCGAGACGCTGTATCTGCTGCTCAGCTAGCGCCGCGCCGCGCCGCTCATCCGCTGGCGCACGGGCCACTAGGCCGGCAGCGCACGCACCGGCGGGGCGGCGGGATCGCCGGCCGCCCAACCGTTCCGACCCGCGCGGGGCCGCTACTGGCCCTGCTCGCCCAGACCGCGAAGCGCAGCGTCGACATCCTGGCGGGCATCGCGCCGCGCCTCGCCGCCCTCCTCCTCCTGGATCTCGACGTACACCTCCCGGCGGAAGACCGGGACGTCACGCGGAGCCTGGATGCCGATCCGGACCTTCTCGCCCATGATCGCCAGCACGGAGACCTCGATGTCGTCACCGATCATGATGCTCTGGTTGGACTTCCTGGTGAGTACCAACATGGTGGTCGCCTCCCTGCGTGGCCTCGATAAGGGTGTGCACCAGCAACGCCCTGCTGACGCCCGCCCGCCACGGCAGCATAGGCCAACTCGACGAACGTTGCAACCGCAACATGCGGCGGCTCGGCCGCCCGAGAAGAGGGTACGCCGTCGGCTGTACTAGTCTCCCGTGCCGATATGGCACGACGTTCGCTCAAGCCTGAGCTAAACCGGATACGCGCCTGGGTGCGGCAGGGCCGCACCGACGCGTGGATCGCCCACCAGCTAGAGGTGACCGTGCAGCAGATCCAGGCCTTCAAGCGCGAGCAGCAACTCGGTGTCGAGGAGGTGGAGGGCGTGGTGGGCGACTTCGACGAGGAGATCGACCTGCGCGCCGAGGACGACGCGCTGATCGCCGCCGAGCTCGACGCCGCCGCCGCCGCCAGCGCCGTCGAGGAGGAGGAAGAGGAGGAGGCCGACGGCAAGACGGCTCGCAAGCGCCGCAGCCGGCGCGGAGGCCGGGGCCGGGGCCGCCGCCGCGCGTCCAGCACGCTGGAGGCGACCTTCGATCACGGTGAGGAGGGCTACGGCCTGTGGCTCGACCCCGCCGTGCAGGACGACCCCATCTACGCGGAGTACTGGGCCGGTCACCGCCCGGTCGAGGTCTCGATCGAGGAGGACCAGATCGTGATCCGACGCGCGACCACCGGGGACGCCGAGGCGGAAGCGTCCGACGACCCGGACGGCGCGGACGACGGCGAGTAGCGATCGGGGCCGCACCGCCCGGCCGCGTCTCGTGCTCTGAGGCGCAGCCACCGGCCGCGTCGCCTCGAGTCGCCGCTCAGCCCTGGTCGGCCCCAGGGGCTGTCTGACGCCGCCTCAGCCCTGGTCGGCCCCAGGGGCTGCCCGACCCCGCCTCAGCCCTGGTCGGCCCCAGGGGCTGCCCGACCCCGCCTCAGCCCTGGTCGGCCCCAGGGGCTGCCTGACGTCGCCCGAGCGCGTAATCGGATGCCTCACGCGCGTAGCGGGAGAAGGCCGCTCCCGCCACCGCCGTCACATCCCATGCCGCGGGGCGGCCCGGGGCCACGCGGACGGCGACGTCGAAGCACCAATCGGTCCCCCCCTCAAGGTACATACGCGCCAGCTCGGCGACCGTGAACGAACCGCCCAGCCTGCGGCGCAGCTCGACGACCAGCTCATCGGCGACCCGCTCCATCGCCGTGCGGTCGGCGCCCTGCGCGGCGTCGATCCGCCGCTGACCCTCCTGCCACAGACCGGCGAGCGCCTCGAAGGAGACCGGATCACCGCTCATCGCAGAGCGGGACCGGGGACGCCGAAGCTCACCGTCCCGACGAGCCGAGCACCGAGTAGGGGATCTCCCCCGGCCTGACCATGCCGAGCCGCCGCGCGTCGGCGACGATCGTGGTCGGATCGAGCAGCGAGCGCTCGATCCGCGTCAGACGGGCGTGCTCGGACACCAGCGCGTCGACGGTCCGCTGCTGGCGGCTGGCCTGGGCACGGCTGGCGAGGTAGGCGGTCGCGTGCTCCACGTAGAGCACGACGACGATCCCCAGCACGAGCAGGAGCGAGATCCGGCCCAGACGCTCCCAGCGCAACCGTAGCGCGGGCGCACGGCCGGGAATGCGGCGCAGGCGCGGCGGCTGGCGACGCGGACGTTCGCGCGGGACTGCACTGGACTGGCGAGCTGGCGGCATCGGATACCGCCTTCGACGGGCTCACCCCCGATTCCTTCTTCACGCACATCCGCGGGCCGGCAGGCGAGCGGATTCCGCACCCATCTAGCGGCGGAAGGCAGACCTTCCGGGGAAGGTCGCCTCGGCCCCGAGCGCCTCCTCGATCCGCAGCAGCTGGTTGTACTTCGCCACGCGGTCGGTTCGGGATGGAGCGCCCGTCTTGATCTGGCCGCAGCCGGTCGCGACCGCCAGATCGGCGATCGCGACGTCCTCGGTCTCGCCCGAGCGGTGCGAGATAACCGCCGCGTAGCCCGCCTCGCGCGCCATCCTGATCGCGGCGAACGTCTCGGTCAACGTCCCGATCTGGTTGACCTTGATCAGGATCGCGTTCGCGACTCCCGAGTCGATCCCGCGCCTCAGGCGCTGCGTGTTGGTGACGAACAGGTCGTCGCCGACCAGCTGCACGCCACGGCCCAGACGCTGCGTCAGGTAGGACCAGCCGTCCCAATCCTCCTCTGCCATGCCGTCCTCAAGCGAGACGATCGGGTAGCGCCCGCACAGGTCCACCCAGTAGTCCGTCAGCTGCTCCGGGCTGAGCGACCGGCCCTCGTTCTCGAGCACGTAGAGCCCGTCGTGGAACAGGCCGGAGACGGCCGGATCCAGCGCGATCGCGACCTGCTCCCCGGGCTCGTAGCCGGCGGCCCGGATCCCGGCGACCAGCACCTCGAGCGCCTGCTCGTTTGACTCCAGGTCGGGAGCGAATCCGCCCTCGTCGCCGACGCTGGTCGAATGGCCCTGCTCGTGGAGCGTGCGCTTGAGATTGTGGAAGACCTCCGAGCCGATCCGCAGCGCCTCGGAGAAGCTGCGCGCGCCGACCGGGACGATCATGAACTCCTGGAAGTCGACCGCGTTGTCGGCGTGCGCGCCGCCGTTGAGCACGTTCATCATCGGGACGGGGAGGATGTGCGCGGTCTCGCCGCCGAGGTAGCGCCACAGCGGCAGGCGCTCCTCGGCCGCCGAGGCCTGCGCGGCCGCGAGCGACACCGCCAGCAGCGCGTTGGCTCCAAGGCGCGACTTGTCCGGCGTGCCGTCGAGCGTGATCAGCAGCCGGTCCAGCGCCGCCTGGCCGGAGGCGTCCTGGCCGCGAACCGCCGTGGCGATCTCGCCGTTGACGTTCGCGACCGCCCTGGTGACGCCCTTGCCCATCCAGTCGGAGCCGCCGTCGCGCAGCTCCACCGCCTCGAACTCGCCCGTCGACGCGCCCGAGGGGACCGCGGCCCTCCCCCAGGCGCCGGAGCGCAGGCTGAGCTCCACCTCGACGGTCGGGTTGCCTCGGCTATCGAGGATCTGGCGTGCGTGCACGTGCTCGATCTGGCTCACTTGTGAAGGTCTCCTTCGGTCATGCGGGCGCGGGCATAGTAGGCCAGTTGGCGTTCTGGCGTGAGATCGTCCCAGCTCTGGCCGTCGGATGCGGCCAGCTCGCCCGCCGCGGTGACACGGGCGCGGAAGCGCCCGGAGGCGGCCCGTAGCGCGAGCTCGGGGTCCAGCTTGAGCTTGCGCGCGACGTTGACCACGGCGAACAGCAGGTCCCCCAGCTCGTGGAAGCGCTCATCCGGGCCCTCGGCGCTCTCCAGCTCGGCCAGCTCGTCGCGAACCGACTGCAGCGACGCCTCCACGCCGGGGAAGTCGAAGCCGCTTGAGGCCGCCCGGCGCTGGACCTTGCGCGCGTGCAGCAGCGAGGGCAGGTTCTCCGGGACCTCGCCGAACACCCCGGGCTCGCGCCCCGGCTCGGTGCGCTTGATCGCGTCCCAGTTGGAGAGCACCTCCTCGGCCCCCGAGACCTCGACGGCGCCGAACACGTGCGGGTGGCGTCGGATCAGCTTCTCGGTCGTGTGCCCGGCGACCTGCGCCAGGTCGCCGGCGCCGCGCTCCTCGAGCAGCAGCGCCAGGAAGTGGACCTGGAACAGCACGTCGCCCAGCTCGTCGAGCAGCTTGGAGTCGTCGCGCCGGTGCGCGGCGTCCGCCAGCTCGTAGGCCTCCTCGACCGTGTGGGGCACGATCGTGCGCTCGTCCTGCTCACGATCCCACGGGCACTCCCGCCGCAGCAGCCGGGTGATCCGGTCCAGCTCGACCAGCGCGTCCGCGCTGCGCGCGGCACCGTCGTCGTTGGCGCCGGGCGCCGCCACGGATCAGGGCGCGGGCGTGGCGGTGGACGTCGCCTTGGGCGCCTTGTAGCCGCTGCAGTCGGCCATCGCGTAGGCCGCGAGGCACTTTGTCTGGGAGAGCCAGTCCTTCTTGGCCTGCGCGTCCACGGCGGTCCCGGCGTTGGTGGCGTACTGGGTCGTGAGCGTGGTGCGGATCTGCGGGGTCGCCTGGGCGAGGGTCTGCTGCGTGGCGGGCGTGATCTTGATCACCTGCAGCACGTAGTAGCCGAACTGGCCCTTGATCGGTCCCAGCAGCTTGTTCAGGGGCGCCGCGAACGCGGCGGTGCTGAGCGCCTGGTCCTGCTGGCCGGCGGTGACGTTGGCCAGCAGACCGCCGTTGTTCTTGGTCGTCGGGTCCGTCGAGTACCTCTTGGCGACGACCTTCCAGCTCTGCCCGCTCTGCAGGGCCGTCTTGGCCGTGGCCGCCTGTGCGGCCGTCTTGGTCAGCACGATCCGCATGCTGCGCGTCTCCGGCGTGCCGAACTGAGCCTTGTGCGCGGCGTAGTAGGCGGCGATCGCGGCGGGCGTGACGGTCTGCTTGTGGCGGGCCGTGAGCTTGCTGTAGACCTGGTTGATCAGCACCCGGTAGAGGATGTCCGCCTCGGTCTGGCCGCTCTGCTTGAGGAAGCTCTGGTACTGCGCCTGGCTCGTGAACTGGGTCTTCTTCGCCTGCGCGAGCGCCGTCTGGACCTGGGCGGAGGTGACGTGGATGCCTAGCTTGTGAGCGTCCGCCTGGTACCAGTAGGACTTGATCAGGAAGTCCATCACCTGGCCGGAGAGGCTCTGGAACAGCCCCTGGCAGTCGGTCTTGAGCTGTTTGGCCGGCGTGTTCTTGAGCGCCGGGATCTCGGCGCGCGCCTGCGCGATGCAGCGGGTGAAGTTCGGCGGATCGTTGGGCACGATCACCGGGGAGCCGGGGCTGCTCGCGGCCTGGCCCTTCGCGGCCACGTACATCCAGTGGTTGACGGCCCGGAGCGAGATCGGATTGCCGCCGACGACGGCGACGTCGCCGGAGGGGACCGCGCCGCCGGAACCGCAGCCCGCGACCGCGAGCGCGACGGCGACAAAAAAGGCGCCGAGCGCCGGGATGGAACGTTTGGACTTCACGAGCGAGATTCGATGGTAGCGACCGTGGCCGGCGGGCGAACGGACGAGCGGGGAGCGGCGAGCCCGGGGCGCGGGCCAGCCGTGGACGCGGGCCAGCCGTGGACGCGGGCCAGCCGTGGACGCGGACCAGCCGTGGGCGCGGGCCAGCTATTGGCGCGGGCCAGCCGTGGACGCGACCCAGCCGTGGGCGCGGGCCAGCCGGCGCTCTACACGGCCGCCGGCTCGGGCTCGGCGGCCCGGACCACGTCAAGCAGGACGTCGGCGGCGCGCACGATCTCCGAGAACCGGCCCTCGGCGTCCTTCGGGACCCTGATCGACAGCTGCGAGCGCCCCGATTCGTACAGCGCGCCGGGGATCTCGGCACGCAGGGCCTTGGCCCTGGTCGAGTTGAGCTCCAGCGGGGTGACCGCGACCCGATCGCCCCGCACGGTGACCGCCGTGGCGCCCGCCTGGCCGAACTTGATCCGCGCCTGCTGCAGCGTGATCAGGTTCAGCAGCGGCTGCGGGATCTCGCCGAAGCGGTCCTCCAGCTCCTCGCGCAGCGCCACCAGGTCCGCGACCTCGCGCGCGCCGGCGATCCGCCGGTGGACGTCGACCTTCGCCTGCTCGTACGGGATGTAGTCGGGCGGCACGTAGGCGTCGACGTCGACGTCCAGCCGCACCGGCTCCCACTCCTCCTCGATCGCCGTGCCGGCGGCGGCGTCCGCGGCCGCGACCGCCTCGTCGAGCATCTGCATGTAGAGCTCGAAGCCCAGCGCCGCGACATGACCCGACTGCTCGTCCCCGAGCAGGTTTCCCGCACCGCGCAGCTCCAGGTCGCGCATCGCGATCTTGAACCCGGCCCCCAGCTCGGTGTAGTCGCTCAGCGCAGACAGGCGCGCGGCCGCCTCCGAGGTCAGGCTCGCCGCCGACGGATAGAGCAGGTACGCGTAGGCGCGCTCCCGGGAGCGGCCCACCCGACCCCTGATCTGGTAGAGCTGCGCGAGCCCGAACATGTCCGCGCGCTCGACGATCAGCGTGTTGGCCTGCGGGATGTCGATGCCCGACTCGATGATCGACGTGCAGACCAGCACGTCCGCGTCGCCGTGCAGGAACGACATCATGCGCTGCTCGAGCACCGACTCCTCCATCTGGCCGTGGACGACCTCGAAGCGCAGGCCGGGACAGAGGCCGCGCAGGCGAACGGCTGTCTCCTCGATCGTCTCCACGCGGTTGTGGAGGAAGAACGCCTGGCCGTGGCGCTGGTGCTCGCGCAGCAGCGCCCGTCGAACCAGCTCCTCGTCATACTCGCCTACGTAGGTCTTGACCGGCCGGCGGCCCTCCGGGGGCGTCTCGATCACGCTGATGTCGCGCACGCCGGCGAGCGACATCTGCAGCGTGCGCGGGATCGGCGTGGCGCTCATCGCGATCACGTCGACGCGCAGCTTCAGCTGCCTGAGCAGCTCCTTCTGCTTGACCCCGAAGCGCTGCTCCTCGTCGACGATCAGGAGGCCGAGGTCCTTGGCGCGCACGTCGCGGGAGAGCAGCCGGTGGGTCCCGACGAGGATGTCCACCCCGCCGCGGGAGAAGCGCTCGATCGCCTCGCGCTGCTCGGCCGGGGGCCGGAATCGCGAGACGTGCTCGATCGCCACCGGGTAGTCCTTCAGGCGCTCCGCAAAGGTGCCGTAGTGCTGCTGGGCGAGGATCGTGGTCGGGACCAGCAGCATCACCTGCTTGCCGTCCTGGACAGCCTTGAACGCGGCGCGCAGCGCGACCTCCGTCTTGCCGTAGCCGACATCGCCGCAGATCAGCCGGTCCATCGGCCGCGGCGCCTCCATGTCGGCCTTGACGAACTCGATCGCATCTCGCTGATCGGGCGTCTCGGTGAACGGGAAGGCGTCCTCGAACTCGCGCTGCCAGTCGGTGTCGGGAGCGAAGGCGTGACCCTCCCGCCTCCGGCGCTCCGCGTACAGGTTCAGGAGCTCGCCCGCGAGCTCCTGCGCGGCCCTTCGCGCCCGCGCCTTGATCGTGTCCCAGCGAGCGCCGCCGAGCTTGGACAGCGGCGGGTGGGCGCCGCCGGCCCCGACGTAGCGGCTGATCTTCGCCAGCTGGTCGACGGGCACGAAGACGCGGTCCGAGCCGGCGTACTCAAGGTAGAGGTAGTCCCGTGTCACGCCGGCGACCGTCTTGGTGTCGAAGCCGGCGAAGCGCGCGATCCCGTGGTCCTCGTGGACGACGATGTCGCCCGTGCGCAGGTCCGCAAAGCTGCGCAGCACGCCGCGGCGGCGCCCGAACCCCGTCCCGCCGGCCCGCTCGGCGGCGCGCCGACGCGCGAACAGACGGTGGTCGGGGATCACCGCCAGATGGAACTGCGGCGCGATGAAGCCGGCCTGCAGCCGAGCCTCGGCGAGCGTCACCAGTCCGGCCCCGGCGGCGAGCTCCCCCTCCCCCAGCCAGCGGACCCTGAGTCGCCCGAGGTTGTAGGCGAACCGCTCGCCCTCGCCGCGCCGGGCGAAGGTGACGACCGTGCGATAGCCCGAGCGAGCGAGCTTCTCAAGCTCTGGCTCGGCCTCCTTGAGCCCGCGCGCGGCGACCTCCGCGGTCTGCGCCCGGAACGCGAACGGCTGGTCCTGGTCGATGCTCGACAGCCGGATCCGCGCGCGCCCGCGGAGGCGGGCGGCGATCGTGTCGGCGTCGACGTACAGGTGGTCGGCGTCACGATCGTGGAAGGCGGCGGTCACGTCCTGCCAGTGGTCGGCGAGCGCCGGGCCCAGGTCCTCGTCGCCGGCGATCAGCACGGCGGGACGGTCGCCGACGAGTTCGAGGAACGGGTGGAAGCTGTCCACAGGCAGCAGGTCGACGATGTCCGGACGCTCCTCGCCCTCCTCCATGGCGAGCTCGGCAAGCTCGCGGTACTCCGCCGACAGCTCCGCGGCGGGCGCCACCTCGACCTCCGCGGCATCGTCCAGAGAGCGCTGCGTGAAGGTCGAGAACCACCGCAGCGACTCGATCTCGTCGCCGTACAGATCGATGCGGATCGCCCGGTCCTCGGTCGCGCAGAACAGGTCCAGGAGACCGCCGCGGACCGCGAACTGGCCGCGATCGGAAACCTGGTCGACGCGCTCGTAGCCGGCCGCCACGAGATCTGCCGCGGTCTCGTCGAGGTCGATCAGATCGCCCCGGCGCAGCACGAAGCCGTGCGGCCTGAGCGATGGATCGGGCACCTTCTCCGACAGCGCGACGGCGCTGACCACGACGACCGGGGCCGCGCCGCCGGCGGCGTCCCACTCCAGCAGAGAGTCGAGCGCCGCGATCCGCAGCCCGACCAGGTGCGGCGGAGGCGCCAGATGCGACTCGTAGCCGACGCCGCGGCTCGGGTAGTAGCGCACCGCGCGGGGCGCCAGCCAGGCTCGCAGCCCGGCGGCCAGGTCGCGGGCGGCACGGTCGTCGCCGGCGACGACGACCGCCGGTCGATCGGCCTCACGATCCAGCAGGGCGGCGATCAGGAACGGGCGCAGCGACTGCGATACGAACACCTCGCCGCCGTCGCGCACGAGCGCGTCGGTCTGGAGGTCGTCGGCGGCGTGGACGAGAAGCGAGCTGAGCATCGGGGGCCCGATCGAGTCTAGGAGCCGCCCCCTGGGTGCCGGTCCGGCGCCGCGATCGCGCCCTCGGCCCGGCTGATATGGAGGTCGGGTTGTCAAGGGGTGTGCGGGAGCGGCGTCGTTGATCGGCGTGGGGGTCTGCTGATCGTCCGGGGTTCCCGGGACGGCGC
>JAJZWB010000093.1 GCA_021846845.1 Actinomycetes bacterium
CCGCCGATGTCGTTGCCGAAGCCGCCGCCGATCCCAGCTCCTCCAGCCCCGCCGGTCGCGGTGACGGTGCCGCCGTTGATCGTGACGGCCCCGCCGTCCCCGCCGATGTCGTTGCCGAAGCCGCCGCCAATCCCGGCGCCTCCATTCACGCCGGTGCCGGTCACGGTGCCGCCGTCGATCGTGATCGCGCAGCCCGCTCCGCCCGGGTCCGAGGTGTTGCTGGGCCCGCCGCCGATGCCGGCCCCGCCGCCGGCGCCCGCAGCGCCGGTCGAGCCGGTCACGCTCACCGCGCCGCCGTCGATCGTGACGGAGCCGCACGCTCCGCCGTTGAGGCCCTCGCCGATGCCGGAGGCGTAGCCCGCGCCGGTCGCGGTGAGCGTCCCGGGCGTTCCTGCGGATGTGTCCTCGATCGTCAGCGAGTCTCCGGACGGCACCGTGATCGCCGGCGTGTTGGATGCCGGCTGGGTGATCGTGAGGTCAAAGCCGTTGAGATCGAGCGTCACGGGGGTGGCGCCGACGTCCAGGCCGCCGCCGCTGGGGGCGGCGATGCTTGCACCGAGCTGCACGGTGCCGCCCGCGGAGAACGCGTTCTGCAGATCGCTCCAGGTGGTGATCGGCGACGCGCTCGCCACGGCCGGCGCGGCGCCGAACGCCGCCACCGCGGCCAGCCCAACCACAAGCCGGCGCCGCTCAAGACGCCGCCGAGATCCGGAAACTCGACACATAGTCCTCTCCTGCGCCTGGTCGATCGCTCTGCCCCAGCGCGCCCGCCATCCGATGCGGCTCATCGCGCTCCGGCGAGAAACCTACCAGGTCGTGCGAAACCGGGCTAGAGCTCCGACAGCGGTCGCGGCCCGTGGCCGACGTACTTCGCGGTCGGGCGGATCAGGCGGCCCTCGCGCTTCTGCTCCATGATGTGCGCCGACCAGCCGGCGGTCCGCGCGCAGGTGAACATAGGCGTGAACAGCTCCGGCGGCACCTGCGCGAAGTCCAGCACGACCGCCGACCAGAACTCGACGTTGGTCGCCAGCACCCGGTCGGGCTTGCGCGCCGCCAGCTCGGCCAGCGCCGCCCGCTCGAGGGCCTCGGCCACCTCGACTCGCGGCGCGCCCAGCTCGTGCGCGGTGCGCCGCAGAACCCGGGCGCGCGGGTCCTCGGCACGGTAGATCCGGTGGCCGAACCCCATCAGCCGCTCGCCGCGATCCAGCAGCTCGCGCACGAAGCGCTCCGCGTCCCCGAGCGCGGCCACGTCGTCAAGCATCTTCAGCACGCGTGAGGGAGCGCCGCCGTGCAGCGGGCCCGACAGCGCGCCGACGGCGGCCGACAGCGCGGCCGCGACGGCGGCGCCCGTCGATGCGACCACGCGCGCCGTGAACGTCGACGCGTTCATGCCGTGCTCTGCGGCGGAGATCCAGTAGGCGTCGATCGCCCTCACGTGGCTGGGGTCGGCTTCGCCGCGCCAGCGGATCAGGAACCGCTCCGGGATCGAGCCACCACGGTCGATCTCCCGCTGCGGCACGGGCGGGCGGCCGATCCCGCGCGCGGACTGGGCGACGAACGACAGCGCCATCACCGACGCGCGCGCCAGGTCGTCGCGAGCCTGCTCGTCGGGTATGTCGATCAGCTGGCGCAGGCCCCACTGCGGCGCGAGCATCGCCAGCGCCGACTGGACGTCGACGCGAGGATCGCCCGAGCGGACGCTCAGCGGATGGGGCTCGGCCGGCGGCAGGCCGGGCAGCGGCGCGCCGTCCACGAGCAGCCCCCACACCTGCTCGAACGGCATCGTGCCGACCAGCTCCTCGATGTCGACGCCCCGGTATCGCAGCGATCCGCCGGCCCGGTCGGGCTCGGCGATCTCGGTGGCGAAGGCGACGACGCCCTCGAGGCCGGATTGGACTTCCGCTGTCGCGCTCATCGACGTGCTCCCCGCGTGTTGATTGGCCGGGCGGGCTACAGGCTAGCCTGACGGCGGTGCAGGATCTCCTGACCCGCCCGGCGCTCGACCTCGCGGCGCTGATCGGCGCCGGCGAGCTGTCGGCGCAGGAGCTCGTGGAGGCGGCGCTGCGGCGGATCGACGAGCGCCAGCCTGCGCTCAACGCGTTCACCCACGTCGCCTACGAGCGCGCGCTTGACGACGCGCAGGCGATCGCACCCGGGGACCCGCGCCCGTTCGCGGGGGTCCCGATCGCGATCAAGGACAACCGCGCGGTCGCCGGCATGCCGCTGACCAACTGCTCGGACCTGTTCGCCGACCACGTCGCCGACCACGACGCCAACTGCGTGCGGCGCCTGCGCCGGGCCGGGTTCGTGATCGTCGGCAAGACCGTGCTGCCGGAGATGGGGATCATGTCGACGACCGAGCCGCGACGCTTCGGCCCCGCCCGCAACCCATGGGACCTGGACCGCACCCCGGGCGGCTCCAGCGGCGGCGCGGCCGTCTCGGTCGCCGGCGGCATGATCCCGATCGCGCACGGCAACGACGGCGGGGGCTCGATCCGGATCCCCGCCGCGTGCTGCGGCCTGGTCGGCCTGAAGCCCTCGCGAGGTCGGGTCTCGTCCGGACCCGACGCCGGCCAGAGCTTCCTCTCCACCGACGGCGTCCTCACGCGGACCGTGCTGGACAGCGCCGCGCTGCTGGACGTGCTCGCGGGATACGAGCCGGGTGACGCCAACTGGGCGCCGCCGCCGCCGCGCCCGTACCGAGAGCTGGCCGGCCACCCTCCGGAGGGCGGCCGGCCGCTGCGGCTGGCGCTCGTGCTCAACGGGGCTTTCGAGGCCGAGCTGGATCCGATCTGCGAGGCGGGCGCTCGCGACGCGGCGAGGCTGCTCGAGCAGCTCGGTCACCGCGTCGAGGAGCTTGAGGCGCCCTGGACACGGACGGGTCTGCTGGACGATTTCACCAGCGCGTTCGGGCCGCTGATCTCGCTCGGGACGCTCGCGGGCGCGATGCTGCGGGGGCGAGAGCCCGAACCGGCCGACGTCGAGCCCCTGACCTGGGAGATCTGGCTGCGAGCCCGCGCGCAGGACTCGGTCCAGACGGCCGCCGCGCAGGTCAGGCTGGAGCGGGTCGCCCGTGAGCTGGTCCGGAGCCTGGCGCCCTACGACGCCGTGCTGACGCCCGCGCTCGCGAGCCGCCCGGTGGCGATCGGCGAGATCAACGGCCTCGGTCCCGAGCCGTGGGACAGCTATCGCCGCTCCGGCGAGTTCACCCCCTACACCGCGATCGTCAACGTGATGGGGCTGCCGGCGATCTCGCTGCCGCTCTACCACGGCGACGACGGCCTGCCGGTCGCGGTGCAGCTGATCGGGCCGCCCGCGCGTGAGGACCTGCTGCTGGCGCTGTCGCACCAGCTCGAGCGGGCGCTCCCCTGGGCGCACCGCCTGGCGCCCGTCGCGTGAGACGCCCGCGAGCGTCCCGCGGACGGGCTCGACACTAGAATCTGCGGGCCGCCGGCCGCAGCGCCCGCGCCCAGCCACGCCAATTGACAGACAAGAAGGGGAGTCCCTAAAGCCATGGCCTACGTGATCGCCGAGCCCTGCATTGACACCAAGGACAACTCGTGCGTCGAGGTCTGCCCGGTCGACTGCATCCACCCGACTCCCGACGAGCCCGACTACGACAACGTCAAGCAGCTCTACATCGACCCGGAGGAGTGCATCGACTGCGACGCCTGCGTCGAGGCCTGCCCGGTCGACGCCTGCTTCGCCGAGGACCAGCTCCCGGAGGAGTGGCAGAAGTACATCCAGATCAACGCGGCCTACTTCAAGAAGTAGACCGGCGCGCATGCCCGCCGGTCCGGGTGGCCGCATGCGGCCACCCGCGGCGGGGTGCATGCACCCCGCCGAACCGTGGCTAGGCCATCGGCAGCGACATCCCCACAGGCTTGGGAGCCGCTGCCGGGGCCGGCATCTGCATCACCGGGAGCTCCACGGGCGACAGCGCGATCAGCCCGCGCGCCCCGTGGCGCAGCGCCTGCGCCGCCGCGTCCTCGGGGTCGGAGAGCACCAGCGGGACGCCTGAGTCGGACTGCTCGCGCAGCGCCATGGTCAGCGGCACCTTGGCCAGCAGCGGCACGTTCAGCTCCTGTGCCAGCAGCTGCCCGCCGCCCTCGCCGAAGATCTGGAAGCGCTCGCCTGAGGGCGTGACGAATCCGGACATGTTCTCGATCACGCCGCAGACCTCCAGGTTGAGCTTGGCCGCCATCTCGGCCGAGCGCGAGGCGACCTTCTGCGCGAGCGGCTGAGGCGTGGTCACGAGCAGGAACCTGGCCTGCGGGAGCAGCTGCGCGAGCGTCATCGAGACGTCGCCGGTGCCGGGTGGCAGGTCGACCAGCAGGTAGTCGAGCTCGCCCCAGTCGACGTCCTCCAGGAACTGCTGAAGCACCTTGTGGAGCATCGGCCCGCGCCACACGACCGCGGCGTCCAGCTCGACGAAGAAGCCGATCGACATCACGCCGATGCCGTCGTGGGACTCGATCGGCAGCAGCTTGCGCTGGTCGTTGACGTTCGGGCGCTGGCCGCTGACGCCGAGCATCCGCGGCTGCGAGTAGCCCCACACGTCGGCGTCGAGCACCCCGACGCGCTTGCCGTCGGCCGCCAGCGCGGCCGCGAGGTTGGCCGTCACGCTCGACTTGCCGACCCCGCCCTTGCCCGAGCCGACGCAGACGACGTTGCGAACCTGGGCGAGCGCCCCCTCGGGCAGTCCGTTGCGCCCGAGCTTGCGCCCGAGCGCCGCCTTCTCGCTGTCGGAGAGCACGTCGAAGGAGACGTTCACGTGGCTGACGCCGTCGAGCTCGCCCACCTGCTGGGCGACGGCGGTCTGGAAGTGGCTGCGGATCGGGCAGCCGGGGGTCGTCAGCGAGACCGTGACGTCGACGACTCCGTTGGCATGGACATCGATCGACCGCACCATCTCAAGCTCTACGATGTCTCGTCGCAGCTCAGGGTCGATCACGGAGCGCAGGGCCTGCTGAACGTCGTCTCTGGTGGGCATGCAAGCCATTCAAGCAGACGCGCTGCGGCCCGTTCGCGGGCGGGCGAACGTTGCGCTCGGCTGCGAGCGAACGCCGTGGGAGAGCTTGCGCTCGGCTGCGAGCGGACGCCGTGGGGAAGCCCCCTGAGGCCCATCCGGAGCGAGCCGGGGGCCCGCGGGGATGCGCCGCACGCGGGGCGGGCGCGGCCGGCCGCAGGGTCCCGCCGGGCGCCCCCGCGAGCGCCGGCGGGGCGATCAGGTGGTCAGGTCAGCGACGCGATCCGTTCGTGCGCGGACCTGGCGAGGCGCTGGGCGCTCGACGATCGCTGCCCGATGTCACGCCGCACCGAGCGCACCTCCTGTTCCAGGCCGTGGCGAACCGAGCGCACCTCCTGTTCCAGGTCCTGGCCAACCGAGCGCACCTCCTGCTCCAGGCCCTGGCGCGCCGAGCGGACCTGGCGCTCAAGCCGCGCGCGCGCCTGGTGAACCTGGCGCTCGACGGTCCGGCGCGCCGTCTCTCCGCGACGCTCGCAGCGGCCCAGCTCGCGCCTGACCGAGTCGCTGTTCCCGTAGCGCTCGGCGATCCCCTTTACGGTGGAGACGAGGCTCTCGTGCGCGATCAGCCCGGCGCCGACCTGGGTCAGCAGCGCGCGCTCGGCCAGCCCCGCCGCGCCGGCGCGCGCGCGGTCGGCCGCGTCGTCCTGCGCGGACGCGCCTGGGGTGCCGCGCCGGGTGGTTGCCGATCGGGCGGTGCCGGCGCGTGTGGATGCCGATCGGGGGGTGCCGGCCCGTGTGGATGCCGATCGGGGGGTGCCGGCCCGTGTGGATGCCGATCGGGGGGTGCCGGCCCGTGTGGATGCCGATCGGGTGGTTCCGGCGCGGGTGGTCTTACTGCCCGCGGCCGACCCGTCGGTGCTGGCCGCCTCCGTGGCGGCCGCGTCGTCATTGGTGGCCATCTCGCCTACCTCTTTCACGTTGCTCTATCCCGGCGATCCTAGCCGGCTCGGTCCATTTCGTCGAACACATGTTTGTACCCGGACCGCGGCGCGCGGTTACGCCGGCGAGCTCGGCCTCGGCCGGACGGGTCGCGGCGGGGATCGGCCGGACGGGTCGCGGCGGGGAGGTCGCGGGGGCGCCGACCGTCGTCAGCCGGCGAGCTGGTGGCGGCGCAGCCAGGCGGCCGGGTCGGTCAGCTCGGCCAGCGAGGGCAGCGCCTCGGGCGCCGAGAACACGCGCTCCATCGCCTCGCGCCCAGCCGCGCCCACGATCGCGTCGAAGAACGCCTTGCCCTGCTCGTACTGGCGCATCTTCAGCTCCAGACCGAGCAGCCGGGCCAGGAGGCGGGCGCTCGCGGACCGCGACCGGCGGCGGCGGTCGAGCGCCGCTCGCAGCTGCGTCAGCGACGGCAGCAGGTCGGGCGCGACCGCGTCCATGACGTGCTCCGCGTGCCCCTCTATCACCGCCATCGTCGCCTGCACCCGGTCGATCGTCTCCCGCTCCGATGGGCTCGCGACGATCGAGATCAGGTCGCCCCGGCGCGCCGCCCGGCCGGCTCGGGCCAGCTCGCCGGCCGACGGCAGCCGGGGGCCGCGGCGCCGCTCGATCCGCAGCTGGGCGCTCTCGAGCAACTGCCGAACGAGTCCCGACAGGTGGCCGTGCAGCCACGCCACGGCGCCGAACTGGACGGCGTGGGTGACCTCGTGCAGCGCCACCCAGGTGACGAACTCCTCCTCCCTGGCGCCGAACGAGCGCACCGCCTCTCCGAGGTTGGGCAGCACGAACAGCAGCCGCGGCGGGCTCGGATCGGCAGCCTCGTCGAGCAGCACCACCTCGTACTGGCCCATGACCCGCTGCGCGAGGTACCCGAGCACGACGCCCACCTCGCCGGTGACCAGGGCGGTCGCGGTCAGCCGAGCCCCGGGCCGCAGCCTGCGCGCCTGCTCCGCGCGCGCCATCACCGGGTCCAGCAGGCCGCGCATGGCGCGCGTGTTGGCGCGCACCCACTCGCGGCGGTCGATGCCCTCCGGCGCCGGCAGCGGCCGCGCGGGCGCGAGCCCCGTGTACTCGGTCACGCGCAGCTCGGCCTCGGCGGCCAGCGCCGCCAGATCGCAGCGCGGCGCGGGGGCGTCGGCGGAGCCGGCCACCCAGGCCGCGATGCGCTCGGCGAGGATCCAGTCGATCACGTGACGACGCGCCGCAGCTGCGCGAGCGCCTCCGCCGTCCGCGCGGCCACCAGGTGCGAGCCCTGCGCGGCGTCGAGCGGCGCGGCGAGCGGCTCCTGGAGGTCGGGGAACGCGACCAGCCCCCCGGCCTCGCGAACGATCAGCTGTCCCGCGGCCGCGTCGACCCCGCGGCAGCGTCTCAGCGTGACCATGCCGTCGTAGCGCGCGGCGGCCACCTGGCACAGCGTCGCCGCGATCGTGCCCAGCGCCCGCAGACGGTGCGCGCAGGCCATCAGCGGCTCGATCGACGCCAGGACCCGGCGCGGGTCCGCCGACTCGATCCCGACCAGCTCCAGCAGTCCCTCCCGCGTGCGCCGCTCGCCCGCCCCGGGGTCGAGGCGCCGGCCGTCCAGCCACGCGCCCGCGCCCCGCCGGGCCCACCACTGCTCGCCGGCGCCGAAGTCGTGCACGAACGCGAACGCCACGTCGGCCATCGTCTCGCCGTCTGCGACCGCGAGCGAGAGCGCGTAGTGGCAGGCGTCGCGCTTGGCGTTCAGCGACCCGTCGATTGGGTCCACGATCACGCGCACGCCGTCTCCGCCGAAGTCGAGGCGCCCGCACTCCTCCGACACCGCCTCGAACCGCAATCCGCGGTCGTGCAGGCCCTGCAGCTGCTCGAGGATCGCGGCCTCGGCGTCGCTGTCGATCTTCAGCGTGCGGTCGCCGCCCGCGCCACGCGAACCGGTGTATACGGCCCGCTGCTCGGTCTCGGGCGCAGCGTCCAGGATCGCCTTCACCGACACGACCGCGCGCCGGCACGCGCCCAGCCAGTCGGCGCTCAGAGCGGTCTGTGTCGCGGACATCCGAGACCTATGCTGTCAGACGGTGAGCGTCCAGAGTGCACGCGCAGGCGCCGAGGCGGAGCTTCACCTGCTGACACGCGCCGCCGCGGCGGACCGGCCGCTGGACGGACTGCTTGAGATCCAGCGCGCCGCCGCGACCCACTCGCTCGAGCGCCTCGTGCTGCTCGGCGGCGCCGGGACCGGCAAGACGCGCACGATCGAGGCCCGCTTCCGCTGGCTGGTGGCGACCGGCTGCGCGCCGGAGCGGATCGCGCTGGTCGTGCCAGGCGCGGCGCGCGCCGCCGCGCTGCGCGCCCGGATCGAGGAGGCGCTGCAGGAGGGCTACGAGCAGCTGCACGTGCTCGACCCGGCGGCGCTCGCGGCGCTGGTCCTGCACGGCTCGGTTGCGGCCGTGGACATCGACCCCCGGCGCTCGGTGCTCGGTGCGGGGGACCGGCTGGCGCTGCTGGTGGAGCGCATCGACGAGCTGTCGCTGCGCCACCACGACTTCGGCGGCCGGCCGAGCGCGCTGCTGGGCTCCTTCGTGCGCCGCATCGACCGGCTCAAGGCGCAGTGCGTCGGGGCGGAGGACCATGCCGTCTGGGCGGCCTCCCTCCAGGGCGCCGACGCGGAGCGCGAGCGTGAGTTCGCCGAGGTCTACCGGGCCCATGAGCGCCTGCTGCGCGACGCCGGCGTGCGCGACGCCGGGGACCTGATCCTCGACGCGTTCGCGCTCGCCAGCCGACGCGAGGCCTGCTTCGACCATCTTCTGCTCGATGACGCCCATGAGCTGGACCGCGCCCCAGCGGAGCTCGCGCTGGCCGTCGGCGCGCGGCTCACGGTCACGATCGCGGGCGATCCGGACGCGGCCGTGCACCACCTCCGGGGCTCCGGGGCGCAGCGGATGCGGTCCCTGGGCTCCCCGAAGGCGCGGGTGCTCACCCTCGGCCGGTCGCACCGCTGCCGGGCGGCGGTGTGGCGCGCGGCGCGCGCGGCGCTGGCCGGGGCCGGGGAGCGCGCGGCGGTCACGGGGGGCGGGGAGCCCGCGGCGGAGCCGGGGGGCGGGGAGCGCGTGGCGGTCACGGGGGGCGGGGAGCCCGCGGCGGTCGCGGCGGATCCCGGCGGCGAGGTGAGGCTCTGGCGCTGCGCCAACGAGCGCTCGCAGGCGCAGGCGGTTGCGGCCGACATCGAGCGGCTGGTGTCGCGCGGGGGGGTGGCGGCGGGGCGGATCGCGGTGCTCGTGCCCCAGGTCGCGCGCGAGGGGCAGGCGGTCGGCGTCGCGCTGGAGGAGCGGGCGGTCGCGCACCGCCTGGTCGGACAGGCCGCGCTCTTCCAGCGGGCGGAGATCCGGGACCTGCTCGCCTGGCTGCGCCTGCTCGCGGACCCGACCGACGCCGGCGCGGTCGTGCGCGCCCTGGCGCGACCCCCGATCGAGCTGCGCTCGGTCGATATCGCGCGCTGCACGCAGATCGCGCGGCGGCGCAAGCTGGACATGGTCTCGGCGCTCGCCGCGGCGCTCGAGGCGCCGCAGGTCCCGCCGGAGGCGCGGGAGCGCATCCGGGTGTTCCTGAAGCTCCACCGGGCCTGCGCGGCGGCGCTGGACACGATCCGGCCCGACCTGTACGTCCATCGGCTGATCGACCGTCTGGGCCTTCGCCGGCAGCAGCTGTTCGCGGCCCAGTCGGACGTGGTCGAGCGCCTGCGCGCGCTGGCGAGCTTCGGAGAGCTGGCCGCCGCCCACGTGGCGCGCGCCCCGCAGGCGACCCCGCGTGAGTTCGCCCGCACGATCAGCGCCGTCGCGGAGCTCGGGCTGCGCGACGCCGAGGAGCCCGAGCTCGCGCGCCCCGGTGCGGTCCAGATCCTGTCGCTGTCGGCGGTGGGCGGCCTGGAGGCCGATCACGTCTACGTCCTCGGCCTGCACGCCGGACTAGCGGTCGCCGGGTCCGAGGCGATCCCGGGCGCGCCGCTCGGCGAGCCCGTAGCGCCCGACCCCGAGGGCGCCGCCCGGCGCGTGGCGCTCGCGCAGAGTCTGTACGTCGCCTTCAGCCGGGCGCGCGAGCGGCTCGTGCTCGCCTACCCGAGCACCGACGACCGCGGCGCCCCGCTGCGGCCCTGCGCGGCGCTGGACGCGGTCCGGCGCGCGCTCGGCGCGGCCTGGGAGGACCGCCAGGAGGAGCTGTTCGGGCCGGCGGAGGTGCTGCACTCGACCTACCGCCTGCTGCGCGACGACCTGCTGGAGGCGACGATGCGCGCGGGCGGGCGGCTCGGCGAGCTGCGCTTCGACACCGACCTGGACGTGTCGCACGCGGTCGTCCGCTACCTGGAGCTGCTCAAGGTCGCGGCCCTGATCGCCCGCGGCGAGCGCGACGAGCACCCGAGCATCGCCGAGGCGCTGCGCGACATCAACTCACGCATCCTGCAGGCGGTCACGGCCGAGCAGCGTGAGATCTTCGAGTCCTCGGCGCTCGACGACTACCTGCTGGACTCCGAGCGCGACGCGCGCCGGCGCGCGCAGGCGCTCGCGGCCCGCGATGAGCCGTCCCTGGAGCCGTTCCTGCCGATCCGCGGGGACGGCGTGGTGCTCTCGGCGACCGACATCGACACCTACCGGACCTGTCCGCTGAAGTACAAGTTCGCCCGCGTGTTCAGGATCCCTCAGGAGCCGACCCTGCACCAGCGGTTCGGGATCCTCGTCCATCAGGTGCTGGAGCGCTTCCACGTCGGCGACACCGGTGAGGGCGGCACGCTGCCGCAGCTGCTGGGCCTGCTGCAGGACGGCTGGCGGCGGGGCGGGTTCGGCGACTCAGAGGAGGAGCGCCAGCTGCGCGGCAAGGCGGCGGCGGCGCTGACCCGCTACCACGAGCGGTTCGCCTCCGAGGAGGGGCGGCCCGTGTGGTTCGAGCGCCAGTTCACGTTCCGGATCGGCCCGCACCTGCTGCGCGGCCGCGTCGATCGCGTCGACCGGCTGCCCGGTGGTGGCTACGAGCTGATCGACTACAAGACCGGCCGTCCCAAGACCCCCGCTCAGCTTGCCGAGGACGTGCAGCTGTCGCTGTACGCGGTCGGGGCGCGCGAGGCCTGGCGCCTGGACGCCTCACGCCAGGCCTACTACTACCTGCTCGACGACGTCAAGGTGCAGGTCCCCGGCGACGACGCGGAGCGCTCCGAGTGGGTGCGTGAGGTCGCGATGGAGGTCGCCGAGGGGATCATGTCGCAGGGATTCGAGCCGACTCCCTCGATCACCGCTTGCGCGATGTGCGATTACCGGCTCGCCTGCCCCGCGGCCGAGCGCTAACCGGCGCCCGGGGTGTCGCCGCCGCGCTGGCGCAGGAAGCGCTGCAGGTCGCGGGCGATCGTCTCGCCCGACGGGAGCGCGTCGGGCGACTCGGCGTCGTCCTCGGAGGCCTGCTCCAGACGTTCCACGAACGCCTGGACGTCCGGGTCGGACTGCACCGCGAGGTTGACCTGGCGCTCGTAGTCGGCGGTCGCGTCCTCCAGCCGCGAGCCGTCGACGGCCACGCCGACGAGGCCCTCAAGCTTGCGCACCAGCGCCAGCGCCGCCTTGGGGTTGGGCGTCGCGGCGATGTAGTGCGGCACCGCCGCCCAGAGGCTCGCCGAGGGGATCCCGGCCTGCTGGCAGGCGGCGTGCAGGACGCCGACGATGCCGGTCGGCCCCTCGTAGGACGAGGTCTGCAGGCCCAGCCGCGCCACCAGCCCATCGTCTGAGCTGACGCCGCTGACCGACACCGGCCGCGTGTGCGGCACGTCGGCGAGCAGCGCGCCGAGCGTGACCACGAGCTGGACGCCCAGCGCCTCGGCCAGCTCGACGACGGTGGCGCAGAAGGTGCGCCAGCGAAACGACGGCTCGTGGCCGGTGAGCAGCACGAGGTCGCGGGGCGCTCGCGGCACGCGGGCCTCGAACAGCTCCACCGCCGGCCACACGACCTCCCGGGTGCGACCGTCGACCAGCTTGACCCTGGGTCGCGTCGCCTGGAAGTCGTAGAACTCCTCCGGGTCGATCGTCGCGAAGCGACGGGCCTGCAGCGCGGTGGTGACGAACTGGATCGCGCTCGAGGCCGAGTCCCCGGCGTCGTTCCAGCCCTTGAAGGCGCACACCAGAGCGGGGGCTCGAAGCCGGTCCGGACGGTAATCCCAGTGCAGGGGCTGCATCCGACTCACCGTACATCATGGCCCGGTGAAGTCAGATCCGATCACGGGACGCCGCGCGCCCGGCGGCGGCCCGGCCGGGCAGGAGCCGGCGGGCTTGGTCGCCTCCCTGCGCCCCGGCGATGAGGTGGACGCCGTGCTCGCCTGCACCCGCAAGGACCGCCTGCTGACCCGCGGCGGCTCGCCCTACCTGGCGCTGGAGCTGCGCGACCGCGGAGGCGCGCTCACGGCGCGCGCGTTCAGGGACGCCGACGCGCTCGCCGGGCGCTTCGAGCGCGGCGATCTGGTGCGGGTCCGGGGTCGCGTCGAGCGCTTCCGCGACGAGCTCGTGCTGGAGGTGTCCGGCATCCGTCGCGTCGAGCCGTCCGACGAGGTCGATCCGGCGCGCTTCCTGCCGGTCGCGTATCGCGACCTGGACGAGCTGGAGGGGTTCCTGGAGCATCTCTGCGGCGAGGTCTACGACCGGGGCTACAGCGAGCTTCTGCGCTCGCTGCTCGACGATCGCGCGCTGAGGGCCGCCTGGCGCCGGGCTCCGTGCACGCGCGCCGGCCACCACTGCTATCTGGGCGGCCTGCTCGAGCACACGGTCGCCGTGACGACCCTCGCGCAGGACGCCTGCCAGCTGCATCCCGGCCTCAACGGCGACCTGCTGCTGACCGCGGCGCTCACCCACGACCTCGGGCGGACCGGCGAGTTCACCTACGGGGCGGACTTCGGCCTCACCGAGCAGGGGCGGCTGCTCGGCCACCTCGTGCTCGGGGAGAGGATCATCGCCGAGCACGGGCGCGCGTTGGACGAGGGCCGCCGGCTGGCTCTGCTGCACTGCGTCCTGACCCACCACGGGGCGGGCTCGGCTCCGGGAGGGCGCTTCCAGTCGGTCGAGGCGCTCGCGCTGCACCGGCTCAACGCGCTCGATGCCGGGGTCAAGGGCGCGCTCGAGCACGGGCTCGGGGCCGACTGAGCGCCGCAGGGCCGGCCGGTGCCGGTGCTAAGGTCGCTTGCGCAGTCAACCGTTTCCGAAGGAGGTCGGGATGGAGGTCGAGATCTGGTCGGACGTGGCCTGCCCGTGGTGCTACATCGGCAAGCGCCGCTTCGAGGCGGCCCTCGCGCGCTTTGAGCATCGCGACGAGGTGCGGATCACGTGGCGCAGCTTCGAGCTCGACCCCGGCGCGCCGGCCGAGCGCACCGGCGATGGCGCCGAGCACCTGGCCCGCAAGTACGGGATGACCGTGGAGCAGGCGCGCGAGCGCCAGCAGGAGATGGCCGACGCCGCCGCCGGGGACGGGGTGGAGATGCGGTTCGACATCGCCCGTGGGGCCAACACGTTCGACGCCCACCGGCTCGTGCACCTCGCCGCCGCCCACGGCCTCCAGGACGCGATGAAGGAGCGCCTGCTGAGGGCTCACTTCACCGAGGGCGAGCTGGTGTCCGACCACGCCACGCTCAGGCGCCTCGCCGCGGAGATCGGCCTGCCGTCGGAGGAGGTCACGGACATGCTCGCGAGCGACCGCTTCGCGTCCGAGGTGCGCGACGACGAGCGCACCGCTACAGAATTCGGGATCGGAGGGGTGCCTACGTTCGTGCTCGACCGCGCGCTCGGCGCCTCCGGGGCTCACCCGCCGGACGCCCTGCTGGAGCTGCTGCGGCGCGGGTGGGCGGCCCGTGAGGGGGCCGTCCCGGTATCCTCGGTCTGAGCCGATCGACGGGTAACCGGGCCCGGGCTATGGCCTCTGTCGGCCTGGCCCGATCCGTCCCCGGCGCCGCCTGCCGCTGACCTGCCAGGGGCCCGGCGTGAAGTCGAGCACGAGGTTCACGAGCCACACGATCAGGGTCGCGTCGACCAGGGTCCAGAAGCCGTTCAGGTGAAAGCCGCCGACGATCGCGCCGGTGAGCGCCAGCATCAGCATCGAGACGAAGAACCAGGCGATCCCGAAGCTCAGCAGCGCCAGCGGCAGCGTCACGAGGCGCAGGAGCGGCTTGAGCACGGTGTTGAGCACGCCGAACACGGCCGCGGCGGCGAACAGGGCCCCCGCGCTCGATACGCGGGCATCGGCGATCACGGCGACCACGACCGCGAGCACCAGCGCGTTGGTCAGCCAGGAGATCGCGAGCCGGGCGATCAGCGGCGGTGACGCGAGCGGACTCTCCTGGTGGCTCATGTTGCGCTCCGTCTCTGAGGCTACTCGCCGCGCGGCGTGGACCGGACCGGTTGCGCCCGCTTCGGTCCAACGTCGCCGTGAGCGGCGGCCGCGAGCGCGGGCGACGGGGCTAGCCTCGGCTCGGATGAGGCGCTTCACCCCCGAGCACCACGGCGGGTCCGGCGCGCCGCTCGTCTGCCTGCACGGCTTCACCGACACATGGCGGACCTGGGAGCTGGTGCTGCCCGCCCTCGAGCGCCGCCACGAGGTTCTGGCGCCGACGATGGCGGGGCACCTTGGCGGGCCGCCGCTGCGGGTCGCCGACGACGAGGGACTCCTCGAGGCCGTCCAGGACGCGATGGA
>JAJZWB010000094.1 GCA_021846845.1 Actinomycetes bacterium
CCCGCGAAGGTGCTCGCCCGGCGCGCCGCCCCGGCCGTTGACGGAGCCGTCGTAGGCCATCGACCGATCGTCGCAACCAGAGCCGCTCCGCGAATCATCCGAATCGGAGGAACATGGACGTCCCCGCTCCCCGTCCGCGGAAGCGAGGCTCAGCCTCGGCCCTTGTGGCCGCCGGGGACGATGGACCGATCATTGGGACGGGCGCAAGCACGCGGGGACGCCGGAGATCGCGGAGCGGGTCGGGTTGTCTGGACCGATGGGCCTGCCGCTCTACGTGCGCAAGCCCTCCACTACCCGAGGAGGCCAGCCTCCGTCGCGCGGGCGACCGCCTCGGAGCGGGACGCGACTCCAAGCTTTCGATAGATCGCATGCGCCTGGGTCTTGACGGTGTTGCCCGACACGCTGAGCTGGGCGCCGATCTCGCGGAACGAGCGGTGGCTGGGGAGAAAGCGCAGCACGCGCAGCTCAGCGATCGTCAGAGAGGAGGGCCCCGAGAGGCTGGTCTCCGCGAGCGAGTCCATGCGCGCCCAGGCGGCGTCGAACCAGCGCGCGAACACGGAGGCGTCCGGAACCCTGCGCGCCTGTCGCGAGGCATCCGCCAGCAGCGCCCGCGCCCGGACCACGTCCGCGAGCCGGAGCGAGGCGTGAGCCAGCAGGATCCTGCTGGCGGCGTCGTACCAGGGCCGGAACTCGCCGGACGTCGCAAGCAGGCCGATGCCGCGACGGAGATCGGCCTTTGCCTCGTCAGCGCGGCCCTGGCGGGCGCGCGAAGCCGCTGCCGCCGCCAGCACCAGCGCCGAGAGCGGCTCGAGCTCCAGGCCCCAATCGGCCAGGATCGCCCGCGCGCGATCGGTCAGCTCGGCCGCCAACTCCCACTCCTCATCCTCAAGCGCGATCATCGCGCGCTGCGCGAGCGCCAGGGCGCTCATGCTCGGCGCCGCGTCGCCGAGCTCGCAGATCGCATCATCAAGCGCGGCGGCGGCACGCGGGCCATCCCCGACCAGATGCAGCGAGACGCCCTCGACCAGCCTGCGGAACGGCGCCCAGCCGCTGGCAGGGCCGAGGCTCCCGGCGGTTGACTCAGCGGCCTCCCCAAGCGCACGGGCGCAGCCGGCGCTCGCCACCGCGTCCGCCAACCTCAATCCGTCCGCGATCGGGTCTTCCGGACCGGCGGTGACCCGACGACCAGCGCCGCCGGCGGCCACGAGGCCGGCCTGCGCCCAGCGTCGAGCCTCCTTCGCGCGCCCGGACGCCAGCGCCGCCAGCGCCGCGTACAGCGCGAGCGGGGGGCGTTGCGCGACGGCGACCGGGCCGAGCGTCTCAAGCCACCCGGCGAGGACGCCCTGGCGCCCATGGGTGAGGTGCTCGAAGGCGATCGGCGAGAGGAGCCGCTCGACGAGCTCGGCGCTGCCGGCGGCGGCCGCGTGGGCGAGTGCCCGCTCCGTATCGCCCCGGGCCCGGTACCAGTCGCCTGCACGAGCATGCAGCTCGAGCTCGAGCTCCGGCTCGGAGCGGCGCAGCTGCCCGAGCAGCGCCTCGCGCACCAGCCGGTGCCATCGAAACGTGCGGTGCGACCGGTCGGCGGGCATCAGGAGCGGGGTGAGGCTCGCCAGCCGCGCCAGCTGCTGCGCCGAGGCGCGCCGTTCCAGGACCGCGTCGCAGTCGAGGCCCGCCAGCTCGTCGAGCACGGAGGTCCGGATCGCGAACCGCACGAGCTCAGCCGGGAGCGGCGAGAGGACCTCGTCGCGGACGTACTCGTACACGTGATGATGGGCGCCGTCGAACGCCATCTCGGCGCCATCGAACACCGCCTGCTGGGGTCCGCGCTCCACCTTGGCGGCCGACGCGGCGAGCAGCAGCGCCGCAGGCCAGCCGTCGGTCCGCGCCACGAGCGCCGCGAGCTCCTCGGCCGATGGGCTCGCCCCCTCGGCGCGCAACAGCAGGGCAGCATCGGCGCTGTCCATCCGCAGGTCGGCGGTTCGCACCTCCACCAGCATCCTCTGCGCGCGCAGGCGCCCGAGCGGGAGCGGAGGCTCGGTGCGCGAGGCGAGCGCGACGCAGGAGCCGTCCGGGAGCTCCCGCAGCGCCTCCTGGACCAAGGCGCGCAGATCCCCCGGCTCCAGCCGGTCTGCCGGGTCGATCACGAGCACCAGCCGCTCACCCCGGGCGCCCACCGATCCGATCAGGCGCCCGGTCTCGCCCAGCCCCGCGTCCATCACAAGCCGGTAGAACGGTCGCTCGTCCCGGGAAGCCCACTGGGCGATCAGCGTCGACTTGCCGTAGCCGGGTGGCGCGACGATCGCCGCCAGGCGCGCCGCGCGCGCCTGGACCAGGCGGTGGACGAGCGCGGAGCGTGCAACGAGCTCGACCGCGGCCGGAGGCTCCAGCGCGACCATCGGCCGCCGCCGCCGCCGAGCCGGCGGCGGCTCGGCGCGCCCTGCCGACCGATCTCTGAGTGCGGATGCTGTCGCTGCTGTCATCGAGGTTGACGGGGTGCCCGTCCTGGGACAGTTGTCGCGCAGCCGTACCGGGCCGGCAAGGGCGCCCGCCTGCGTATCGGCAGGTGCGAGCACCACGTTCCCGGCACGTGACCGCCCCTGGGATTTCACCCGGAACGGGCGAGGCGGGTCCGCGGCTCGCGCCTAGCTTGAGTGAGGTGGACAGGGTCGACCGTGCATGACATCGACAGGCTCGAGCGCCTGCTCGCGCTGCTCGCGCTCAACGACGAGGCGTCACTCGAGATGGTTCTGGCGCGCTGCCGCGACGAGGAGCTGGCGCCCAGGCTCAGGCCCAAGGTCGAGCTCCTGATCCGGCTCGGGGCGCTGCTGGCGCTCGGCGCGCCGGTCGCGCCGGTGCGTGCGACCGTCGAGCATGCGCTGGCGGCGGGCGCGACCGAGGAGGAGATCACGGACGTGCTGATCACGGTCGCACCCGCCGCCGGCCTCGCGCGCGTCGTCGAGGCCGCGCCGCGGCTGGCCTCGGCGCTCGGCTACGAGGCGGACGCCGAGGACGACTAGACCCGCGGCTGGCGTCGGCGCTCGGCTACGAGGCGGACGCCGAGGACGGCTAGACCCGCTCCCACACACGAGCAGACGAACGGCAGACGCGCCGGACGGGAGCGACACCGCGCGGGAGCACCCGGCTCACACGCCGGCCACGGCCGCGATCCGGCCCGAGGCCACCGCGCGCTCCAGGCTCGCATAGTCCCTCTCGTTCTGCTCGGCGTAGGCTCTCGAGAAGGCGAGCAGCGCGCGGTCGAAGGTGGAGGCCGAGCCCAGGTAGGACGCGATCGCCACGCGGTCGCCGCTGCGCGCGTGCGCCCGAGCGAGCGTCCAGCCGCACATCCTGCCGTAGATCGCCATCCCGGCCGGGATCATCTGCTCGATCTCGGCCGAGCCCTTCCAATCGCGCAGCTGACGGCCGTAGAAGTCACGCGGGCGTCCGTCAAGGCCCCGGGCGACGCGCAGCCAGCCGAGGAAGATGTCACTCGATGCCTGCATCAGCCGCTGGCCGGCGACCACACGCTCGCCGTGGTTGACGAACCGGCTCTCGCCCGCGAACGGCTCGAGCACCGACGCCTCCGCCTCCTTGAGCTGCAGGAACAGGGGGTCGCGGCGGTCACGACCGAACAGCAGCGCGATCCACGAGCGCGTGCCGACGCTGCCGACCCCGACCACCTTGCGCGCGAAGTCGACGAGCTGGTACTGCTCCAGCAGATGCCGGCGATCCGACACCAGCGACGCGCGGTAGGCGCCCAGCAGCTCGCGCAACCAGGCGACCAGCTCGTCCGGGGCGCCCGCGGCGAGCGCCCGAAGCGGAACGATCAGCGGTGAGCGATCGGCGATCATCGCGTGCCCGTCGACCGTCTGCGCGAGCTTCGCGAGAGCGCTGATGCTGTCGCGCGTCCGAGCCTTGGCCAGCGCCCGCGCGGTCCGCCTGACGATCCTCGGCTCGAGCTGCCGCGCGCGCTGCTCCAGCAGCGGCTCAACCTCCAGACGGGAGTACCAGACCTCCAGGTTGCCCAACGACGCGAACTCGCGCATCGCGGCTCGGTACTGGCCGACCGTCTCAAGCACGATCCGGTCCTGCTCCGCCGGCCGGTAGCCGTTGTCGCGGGCGGCGATCAGCATGCTGGCCGCAAGCCGCTTGACATCCCACTCCCACGGCGCCGGGAGCGTCTCGTCGAAGTCGTTGATGTCGAACATGAGACGGCGCTCCGGAGAGCCGAACACGCCGAAGTTCGAGAGGTGCGCATCTCCGCAGCACTGCACTGCGAAGCCGGAGGTCGGGCCGGGCGCAAGGTCGCGGGCCATGATCGCGGCGGCGCCTCGGTAGAAGGCGAACGGGCTCACCAGCATCCGCCCGTGGCGGATCGGCACCAGCTCGGGGACCCGGGTCCGCGCCTGCGCCTGGAGCACCTCGATCGGGTCCGGGCGGTCGGGAGGCGGCTCGAACTCGGCGTGGCGCGAGCGCGGTGCCGCCGACCTCGCCGCCTTGCCGGCGGCGGCGCGCTCAGCCACGGACGGGTGCCGCGGTCCCGACGGCGACCGCCGAGGCGGCACCCGCGAGCCGGACGTCTTCACCGTCACGCTCCCCCGATCCCGGTCCGGCGTGGCTCAGACCTTGGCGGCCTGCGGCGCCAGCGCGTCCTGCAGGCGACGGGTGTCCTCGTCGGAGAGCGAGGTCCGGATCACCGTGCCCCCGTACTGCTGCAGAGCGGCGATCGCCTTGTCCGGCGTCGCCTGCTCGATCACCATGAACAGGGCCGAGGTGCCCGGCTTGAGGTATTCGCGAACCTGCTGCTGGAACGCCTTGTCGATCCCCTTCTCGCTGAGATGGCCGAACAGCGCTCCCATCCCGGCTCCGATCGCGAGGCCGGCGAACGGGATGAAGAACAGCAGCCCGAACAGCATCCCCCAGAAGCCGCCCCAGATCGCGCCGCCGCCGGCCGAGGCACCGCCGTGAGTCGTGTGGACGTGGTACTTGCCTTCGAGATCGCGGGAGATCGCGGCGACCTGATCCGCCTGGATGATCAGCTCGGACTCAAGCTGCTGGACTGTCTGTCTCGCCTGCTCGGCGGTGCCCTGATCGGGGTAGCCGATGGCCACGAGGGTTGCCATGATCACTTCCTCCTTGAGCCTGCGGGTGGTTGGTCCGTGCGCTGCACGCTCAGAGGATGCGATCGCCATCGGGCGTGCTCATCATCCGAAACGTATGAGCGCCGGCCGGGCTTGCGGGCGCGAGGGTGATGCGCCAGGCGGGAGCGCGCGGGCACCGTGAGCCGATCGGTCCCCCGGCTGCGCGGGCAGCGGCATCGCGGCGACCGACCGCCCGGCTGCGCGGGCAGCAGCATCGCGGCGACCAGGCCGATCAGGCCGACCGACCGCCCGGCTGCGCGGGCAGCAGCATCGCGGCGACCAGACCGATCAGGCCGATCGCGGCCAGCGCGATCATCGCCAGCGCATAGGACCTGTTGCCCGACACCAGATCGGAGACGAGGATCGTGCCCGCGATCGCGGTGCCCAGCGAGGAGCCCAGATTGGAGACGCTTCGCGACAGCCCCGATATCTCCCCCTGGCGCTCCTCCGGGAACGCCGACTGAACGACGTTGACCGACGGGGTCAGCATCACGCCGATGCCGAGTCCCATCGTGAACAGGCCCGGCGCCAGGATCCAGGCGCTCTGCGCCAGCCGGTAGAGGCCGATCAGCAGGCCGATGCCCACCAGCGTGCCGACGAAGCCGGCACGGATCAGCGTCCTCTGAGCGTGGCGCCTGGCGAGCCGCTCCGCCGCCAGCGAGGAGATCAGGATGCCCGCGGTAGCCGCCGTGAACACCAGGCCTGTCTGGATCGCGCTCAGGCCCCGAACCTCCTGGAGGAAGACCGAGACGACGAACGAGCCGCCGAGCAGGATCAGCCACTGGACGTTCTGCGTGACGAGCGCCAGGTTCGAGGTCCGGTTTCGCAGCAGGCTCGGCGACAGCAGCGGCTCCCGTCCGGCCCGCTCGCGCCGGCGCGCGTGCAGCATGAAGGCCGCCAGCACGATCAGGCCGGCCGCGATCAGCAGCGCCATCAGAAGCGTGTCGACGCTCGCCTGCAGGATCCCGATCACCAGCAGCGCCATGCCCGCGGCGGACAGCACCGCTCCGACTGTGTCGAACGGGCGATCGGGGTCGGCTGGGACCGGATCGCGGAGCCGGCGCGCGAACACGATGATCACCGCGACGATCGCGGTCTGCAGGACGAACGACGCGCGCCAGCTGACCGCGGAGGTGATCAGGCCGCCGACCAGCGGCCCGGCAGCCGCTCCGACCCCTCCCATGCCGCTGATCAGGCCGAAGGCGCGGGCGCGTGACGCCGTGTCCGCGTAGTACAGCGTCGCGAGGATGTAGATCGGCGGGATCAGCAGCGCCGAGCCGACGCCCTCGAAGAGCGAGTACCCGACGATCAGCAGGCCGAGCCCCGGCGCCGCCGCCGCGATCACCGTGCCGGCTCCGTAGATCACCAGCCCGGCGATGAAGCAGGCCCGGCGCCCGCGAAGATCGGTCAGCTTGCTGCCGACGATCATCAGCGCGGCCATGCACAGCAGGAAGAGCGTGATCGCGGTCTGGACCCCGTGCACGGTCGTGCCCAGGTCGGCGCTGATCGAGCCGATCGCGACGTTCATGTTCGAGCCTGCGAAGCTGCAGACGAACTGGGCGAGCGCCAGCGGCAGGAGCATCGGGGGCGCCGCGACCGCGCCCCGCGCAGCCCCTGCACGGATGGCCGACGGCGACCGGGTCAGAGCCTCGTCCGGAGGGGTCACGCTCACGCGGTGACGGTCTCAGCGTGACCTCCCCGCGGCATCACCCCATCGGGGTGATCTGCGGCGAGGTTGAGGAAGTGGCATTCCCACGGGCCGAGCCCGACGTAGAGCCCCTCGCCGCGAAGCTCGTCGCCCTCACGCTGGAAGCGCCGACCGTCCAGGCGGTCGGCGAGCTCCCAGCGACGCCCCGCGATGTCGCCCCACGGCAGGTGCACCATCGCCTGGGCCGGCACGTCGGCGAGGTTGACCGCCACGAGGTGGCGCGTCTGCGCGTCAGACCAGCACCACGCGACGACCTGGTGGTGTGAGCGATTGTCGGGCCAGCCGCTGCACTCGCAAAGGGACCACCGAGCCTCGCGCAGCCCCGATCGCGCGACCGCCCGCAGAAGATCCTCGTAGAACGCGCGCAGGCCCTCGTCCTCGGGCTCGTCCGGCCCGCGGCCGAGGAACACCGGGATGTGCGCACGGCGCCCCTCGAACTGCCCGTCGTGGTACATGCGCGCCCCCTGGAGGGTCGACATAACGACCGCCGCGGCACGCGACTTCGCGGCACCGAAGGTCGCCGCGGCACGCGGCTCGTCGTGATTCTCGATGAACCGCAGCAGGCGCTCCTGGTAGTCGGGATCGGCGCGCAGGTGCGCGCGGACGCCGTCGGCCGGCTCGTGCACGAGACGGTCGTAGAGGCGCTTGTCGTAGCAGAGGTCGAACCCCTGCTGCTGGAGCTCCCACTCCATGTCCCAGTAGGCCTCGGCGATGAACAGCATGTCCGGATGCGAAGCCTTCACCCGTCCGATCACGGTCGGCCAGTAGTCCTGATCCGGAGCGGGTCCCGCCAGCGATCCCCAGGTGCGGCCAAAGACCTCGTTGGTCATCAGCATCGCCATGTCGCAGCGGACGCCGTCGCACTGGTGCCCGATCGCGGTGAGCGTCTGCGCGACCGCGTCGCGCAGGGCCGGCGAGAAGGCATTGAGCTGCACCACGTCGGGCCAGGGCGGGAAGAACGGGTCGCGCCCGCGCGCGGCGATCCCGTGCGGCGTCCGCATGAACCCCTCCGGCCGCTCGGCAAGGTCGCGCTCCGTTCCCGCCAGCATGCATTCGGGGCGCTGCACCAGCCATGGATGATCGGGAGCCACGTGATTGGGCACGTAGTCGAGCACCAGCCCGAGGCCCCGACTGGCCAGCTCCCGTCGCGCGACCGCCAGCGCCGCCGGTCCACCGAAGCGGTCGTCTACCACGTAGTCCCGCACGCAGTACGGGGACCCGATCACGTCCTCGGGCTGCAGATCGGGCAGCGCCGCGCGGTTGGCGGCCTCGATCGCGGGGTCCGCGAGGGCGATGGCCAGGCCCGCGGGGCTGCGCCGCCAGACGCCCATCAGCCAGACGGCGTCGATCGCCGGCACCGCCAGGCGGTCCCAGGCGTCGGCCGGAACCGAGTCCAGCGTCGCCGCCGCGCCCCCGCGCTCGTCGCCCAGCCGCCGCAGCCAGGTCGCCGTGTTGACCTCGTAGAGCGTAGGGCGTGCCGGGAGTCGCATCTCAGGCTCCCGTCGCCGCGACCGCGCGCGGAGCCGTCAGCAGCCCCTGGCTGAGAGCGCACAGCAGCGCGACCGTGCCCGTCCAGCCTGTCTGGTGGCTGGCACCGATCCCCGCCCCGTTGTCTCCGTGGAAGTACTCGTAGAACAGGATCAGGTCGTGCCAGCGTGGGTCGGACTGGAACTTCTCGGTGCCCCCGTACACGGGCCGGCGGCCGTCCGCGTCGTTGGTGAACGTGGAGATCAGCCGCTCGCCGATCGCGCCGGCGACCTCCAGCAGGTTGAGCTCGCGGCCGGACCCGGTCGGGCACTCCACCTTGAAGCGATCGCCGTAGTAGCGGTGCAGCTGGTAGAGGCCGCGGAGGATGACGAGGTTCATCGGGAACCAGACGGGACCGCGCCAGTTGGAGTTGCCGCCGAACATCCCGGTGTCGGACTCGGCCGGCACGTAGCGAACCTCGTGCCGGCGGCCCCCCCACTCGAACCGGCACGGCTGCTCGAGGTGGCGGCGGGAGATCGCACGGATGCCATACGGGCCGAGGAACTCCTGCTCGTCGAGCATGGCGGCGAGGATCCGCCGCAGCCGCTGCTCGTCGACCAGCGCCAGGAGCCGGTGCCCCTCGGGACTGGGGCCCGGAAGCTGCGTCAGGGCCGGCTCGTCGCGCGTGAAGTGCTCCCGGAAGGTCGCGATGCGCTCGATCATGCCCGGATAGCGCTCGACCACCTCGGCGTCGAACACGGTCGCGGCGCACAGCGGCAGCAGGCCGACCAGCGATCGCACCGGCAGCCTGATCGCGGTGCCGTCCGGCATCCGCATCACGTCGTAGTAGAAGCCTTCCTCCTCGTCCCACAGCGACGTCGCCCCACCGGGCGGGTTCATCGCGATCGCGATCCAGCTGAAGTGCGCGATGAACTTCAGCGCCATGTCGACGTAGGCCGGATCGTGGCGCGCGAGCTCGACCGCGATCTGGAGCATCCACTGGCAGTAGAGCGCCATCCAGGCGGTGCCGTCCGCCTGCTCCAGGGTGCCGCCACCGGGCAGCGGCGCCGACCGGTCGAAGACGCCGATGTTGTCGAGTCCGAGGAAGCCGCCCTGGAAGAGGTTGCGCCCGTCCGGGTCCTTGCGGTTCACCCACCAGCTGAAGTTCGTCAGCAGCCGGCCGAACACGCGCGCGAGGAACTCACGGTCGCCCTCGCCGCGCATCGCGGCCTCCTGCTCATAGACGTAGAGCGCCGCCCACGCCGTGACCGGTGGGTTGACGTCGCCGAAGTTCCACTCGTAGGCGGGGATCTGGCCGTTGGGATGCTGGTAGCGGGTGCGCAGCAGCAGCTCCACCTGCTCCTTGGCGAAGTCGACGTCGACCAGCGCCAGAGGAGCGCAGTGGAAAGCCAGGTCCCACGCCGCGAACCAGGGGTACTCCCATTTGTCGGGCATCGAGAAGATGTCGCCGGCGACCATGTGAAACCACGAGACGTTGCGCACCGAGCTGTGCGACGAGGCCCGGTCCCACGGGTTGACGCCGTGCTCGCGCAGCCACCGCCAGACGTCGTACTCGTAGTACTGCTTGCCCCACAGCAGCCCGGCCAGCGCCTGGCGCATGACCATCGCCGCATCGGACGCCAGGCCGTCGGGGATCACGGACGCGTAGAACTCGTCGGCCTCGGCGCGACGGTCCGCCAGCACGCGATCGAACGAGTCTCCGAGCGGCGCCTGCATGCGATCGCCGTCGGCTCGCGTCAGCCGCACGCGCACCGTCCCGCTCTCCCCCGGCCCGAGCTGCAGCACCCGATGCGCGGCGACCTTCGTTCCCACTCCAGCCGGGTTGACCGCCGCGCGGTCGCCCGAGACCACGAACTCGCCGATCCCGTCCTTGACGTACGGGGTGGCATTGGGAGCTCCGAAGAGCCTGAGGTTGTTGGTCTCGTTCTCGCAGAACAGCAGTCGCGCCGACGCGTCCGCCGACAGCAGCCACTCGCCCAGATCCGCGTGCAGAGCCCGCACGCGCGGCACGCCGTGACCGTCGTCCGCGGCCGCCATCGCCGGGCGCGGGACCTCGTCGCCCCAGGCCCAGGTGTTGCGAAACCACAGCGTCGGCAGCAGGTGCAGCGGAGCCGGGTCGGGGCCCCGGTTGTGCGCGGTCACCTGCATCAGGATGTCCTCAGGGCCGGCCTTGGCGTACTCGACGACCACATCGAAGTAGCGGTCCTCGTCGAAGACGCCGGTGTCTAGCAGCTCGTATTCGAGGTCGGACCTGCCGCGCGCGTGGTTGGTCGCCACCAGATCCGTGTACGGGAACGCACGCTGCGGATACTTGTACAGGCACTTCATGTACGAGTGCGTCGGAGTGGCGTCAAGGTAGAACCAGTACTCCTTCACGTCCTCGCCGTGGTTTCCCTCGCCGTTGGTGAGGCCGAACATGCGCTCCTTGAGGATCGCGTCACTGCCGTTCCACAGCGCGAGCGCCAGGCAGAGCCGCTGCCGCTCATCGCAGATCCCGGCGATCCCGTCCTCGCCCCATCGGTAGGCGCGCGACCGTGACTGGTCGTGGGTGAAGTAGCCCCACGCATCCCCGCCTTCGCTGTGGTCCTCTCGCACCGTTCCCCACTGACGCTCGCTCAGGTAGGGGCCCCATGCCTTCCATGGCGCCGCACCCGTGCGCGCCTGCTCAAGCCGCGCGTGCTCCGCGGTCAGGTCGTGTCGTTGGGCTGCCATGGCGGCAGTCTGCGAAGACCGGGCGAGCGGCGCAAGGGTGTGCGCGCCCCGCCGGGGCACATGCCAGCCTCCTTGTCCCCGCCGCCAACGGCCGCGAAGCTCGGCCGACAGTGAAACCGCCCAGAGGGGGTACGAAGATGGTGAGGACGCTGCTGCTCCCGATCCGGGTGATCGTGCGAGGGACGGTGCGCGAGCTCTCCGAGACCGCCGAGCTGGCCGGATCCAGCGAGTCGGCCGATTCCTCGCTGCTGGAGCTCGTCGATGCGCTGCAGCTGGCGGCCGAGACGCTCGACGATCACAGGCAGCTGGTCGACGCGCTCCGGGACGGGGTCGACTCGCTGTCTGAGTCGGTTGACCGCCTGATCGACTCGATCGAGCGGCTGATCGCAGCCGTCGCCCCGCCCGCGCCGGGCGACGGCGGGGCCGAGACGGGAGAGCCGGCGGGAGGCGGGGCCGAGACCGGAGAGCCGGCCGGAGGCGGGGCCGAGACCGGAGAGCCGGCGGGAGGCGGGGCCGAGACCGGAGAGCGGCCCCGGCCGGTGTCGGCCACGGAGCACCGGGGGGCGGTCGGGCTGGAGGCGAACGGCTCGCCACTCTGACGCGGGGCCGCGCCCCTGGATCGGGCCCTCGGCGCCCGACCACGCTGGACCCCGCCGCCCGACCCGCCTTCCCCCCGCGCCCCCCGCGCCCCCCGCTCCACCCGCCGCCCAACCCGCGCCGCAACCACCGCCGCGCCCGTTTCCCGGCCCGCCCCCCGAGCGGCGGCGCTCCACCCACCGCCGGCGCGGCCAGCTCAGCGCCGGGGCGGCACCGGACGCCGGTCCGCCTGAGCCGGCGACGGGGGGCGGCCGCCGGCTAACGCGGC
This sequence comes from Actinomycetes bacterium, assembly GCA_021846845.1. Taxonomy (GTDB): domain Bacteria; phylum Actinomycetota; class Thermoleophilia; order Solirubrobacterales; family Solirubrobacteraceae; genus Palsa-465. The sequence goes on from JAJZWB010000094.1 coordinate 11,912, forward strand.
GCTCATCTTGATCGCGCGCACGGCGCCGGTCGCCCCTGCCTGGAGCGTCACGCCGATCGCGAGCACGACGATCCCGGGGATCAGCAGCGCGCTGGACCCGAGCATCAGGATCCCGATCCGCCCGAGCACGTAGGGTGGAGTGCTGACGGTCGCTCCCAGCGCGCCCCCGACGACCGTGGTCCACAGCCGGTCCCGCCTGGAGCGGGTCGGCGTGACGCCCAACAGCCGCGCCGGCACCGCTACGTAGGCGACCATCATCACCCCGACGACGACCCCGAGCGAGAGCCCGAACCACGGCCGACCCCAGCGTGTCACGACGGTCGTGGCGAACCCGAGCGCGAGACCGACGACACCGCCCGAGGCACCGATCGCGCGCAGGTGACGCCGGGCCCGCGCGACGGCGGGGCGGATCCGAGGAGGTCCGGACTCGGCGATCGCGAACGCGAACACGGCGTTGAGGAAGAAGGCGCCGACCGTGATCGCGACGATCGCGACGTTGATCGGGATCAGCACGGGCCCGCGAATGACGTTCAAGGAACGGCCCTTGAGCACGTGGAGCTTGAGGTCCAGCATCGCCAGCCAGATCCACATCGCCGGCAGCGCCTGAACGAGCGTGAGCCGCCAGTTGGACACCAGCAGCCGCAGGCCGTCGAACAGCAGCAGGAACGCCCCGACCGCCAGCGCAAGCGGGGCCAGCGCCCGGCGAGAGCGGCTGAGGCGGAGGATCGCCCGTTCGATCTCCGCGTCGTCGTTGTCCTCGATCGCCCGGACGAGAGCTCGGACCCGTGTCACGATCATGGCGCTCACCCCACCACCGGCCCCGATCGGCGCGTTCGGCACCCGCGGCCACGCGCTCCGGGCGAGCCGGCGCCCGCCGGGCGTTGCCGGCGCTCGGCGCCGACCGCCTGCTCGATCCGTGAGCAGGCGGACCGCGCCGGCGTTGCGTCAGCGGCGGGACTCGGTCGCCGCAAGCTCGTCGGCGACCTCAAGCGCGACGCCCAGGGCGCGCGCGATGTTCCCGGTGGCGGCCGCCGTCCGGGCCGTGCCCACTATCGGCGCGACGGCGAGCAGCGTGTCCCGGATGTCCTGGACGTCCAGGCCGGCCTCTTCGGCGACGCCGAGGTTGAGGAGGTATGAGGCCGGCTGGGCGCCGACGGCGACCAGCGCCGCGATCCGCACCAGCATCATCGTCTGGTCGTCCAGGTTCGTGGCCTCTGCCGAGGCCACCGTCATCTTGGCCAGCAGATCGAGGACCGGGGCCTCGGCGGACTGATCGGGCATGGATGCTCCTTGATGGGGTCGAGTCTTGCCGTCCATCGCCACGGTCGCCTGGATCGGCGCGGCGGTCATCACCCCATCCGTATGAACCGGCGCGCGGAGGCGCGGCGATCACCCCTGCGAGGAGGTCCGGCGATCACCCCGTTTGGATGATGCCGAGCGAGCCTGGCGGTGTCAGCCTGGTCGCATGGCCACAAGAGTGAAAGGGGGGCCAAGATGACAGAGATCAGAGGCCTTGGTCGGGCGATCTTCGCTGCCGTGTTCCTGGCGATCGGCAGCGTGCTGAACATCATCTACGGGATCGCCGCGATCTCCCGCTCGCACGTGTTCACGCTCAACGCGAGCTACGTGTTCGCCGACCTGAGATCGTGGGGCTGGGTCACGCTCGCGATCGGCGTCCTGGAGGGACTCGCGGCGCTGTCGCTGTTCGCCGGCGGCGCGTTCGGGCGCTGGTTCGGGATCTTCGCCGGGTCGCTGGCCGCGATCGCGGCGCTGCTGTCGCTTCCCGCGTACCCGTTCTGGGGGATCGCGGTGTTCGCGCTCAGCATCTGGATCGTGCATGGCCTGATCGTCTACGGCGCGTCGCTGCACGAGATGACCGAGGGACCGCGGGCCGGAACGACCGCCGAGCCCCGGGAGCGCGCCGGCACACGCACGTGACCGCGTCCTCGGCGAGGGCGGCCTCGCGGCTGCGCCGGCTGGCAGCCGCGACCGCCCTCCTGCTGGCGACCGCGGCCGTAGCGCTGGCGGTCGTCGTGGCGGTCTCGAACTTCCCCCGCGGCGTGGCGGTCGCCGCGTGCGCAGCCACGGCGGCATTGTCCGCCTGGTACGCGGTCCGCCGCCGCGGTCCGCTTCACGTCGTCGCCGAGGCGGCGTCCGCAGCCGCGCTCCTGGGAGCGGTGGCGCTGGTCGCGTTCAGCGGCGACCTGATCGCCGAGCTGCTCGTGCTCTGCGGGCTGGCTGCCTCCGTGGCCGCGGCGCGGAGCGCGTTCAGCGTGCGCGAGCGACTGCCACGGGTGCGACCGCCCCGCCATGCGGTGATGTTCTGGAACCCGCGCTCGGGCTCCGGCAAGGCGCAGCGGCTGCGCCTCGCCGAGGAGGCGCGGGCTAGGGGCAATACCGTAAACTTAGTGTCCGGGGGGCGGTTTATTGTGCCGGTATGCCACGTGCCGGTCAGCGCAAGCCTCCGACGGATTCGCGGCTGACCGATCACGTCTCGATCGGTGTTCTGACGCGGGTGT
>JAJZWB010000095.1 GCA_021846845.1 Actinomycetes bacterium
CTCGTCGGGCGGATCCTGGAGGGCGGCGAGCGCGTCGCCTGGGGAGCGAAGGCCCTGCCCGGGGGCGGCTACTGGTCGATGCCGAAGCTGTCGATGCCGGGCGCGGTGATCGTGGGCGACGCGGCCGGCATGGTCGACACCGCCGCGCTCAAGGGCGTTCACCACTGCATCAAGTCCGGCATGCTCGCTGCCGAGGCGATCTACCGGCACCTGCGCTCGGGCGCCTCCCTGGAGGACTACGAGCAGGCGGTCGAGGACTCGTCGATCGGCAGGGAGCTGTGGCAGGTGCGCAACACCCGCCAGCCGTTCCAGCGGGGCTTCGTCCGGGGCAGCATGATGGCCGGCCCGTCGATCATGTCCAAGGGGAGGGTCCCGCGCGGGCGCCAGCACTGGCATCGCGACGACGCCGAGCCGCTGTTCGTCGGCGACACCCACAGGGCCTACCCGAAGCCCGACGGCAAGTACACGTTCGACAAGCTCTCCAGCGTCTACATCTCCGGCAACGCGACCCGTGACGACGCGCCCAACCACATCCGGGTGCGACGCAACGTCCCGCGTGAGATCGCCGAGGGATGGAGATGGATGTGTCCCGCGGGCGTCTATGAGATCGCCGAGGACGCGCCCGCCGAGGGGCGTGTCGACGTGACGGTCAACTACACCAACTGCGTGCAGTGCGGGGCGATCACCGCCAAGGGCGGGCGCCTGACACCGCCTGAGGGCGGCGACGGGCCGCTGTACACGATCACCTGAGCGCGGTCGCCGGCGCGGCGGCGCGGCGGTGCGACCGGATGGACGGTCGGGCATCCGGCGCTGGTCGGGGGTCCGCTCAGCGGCGCCGGGGTCTGCTCGGCGCTGCAACTTCCGGGCTGCGCCACGGTTAATCGGTGCATGTCACCCTCGCGGCTCCTGCCGGCCCTGGTCGTCACGTTCTCCGTCGCATCCGGCGCGGTCGCCGCGCGCGCATCCACGGTTGCAGGGCGTGGACCGGCGACGGTGGCGCGCCGATCCACGGACGTGGCGCGCGGATCGGCGGACGTGGCGCGCGGATCGACGGACGTGGCGCGTGGACCGGGGCTGGTTGCGCCGCGCGCCGTGCTGACGGGCTTCGCGTGTCGGCGCGGAGCGGTGCCCGCCAGCCGCTCGATATCGGTCCAGGCGGTGATGCGGCACGTGCCGGGCACGCAGGCGCTGGCGATCCGGTTCGACCTGCTCGAGCGGGCGCCGGGCATGCCGACCGTCGACGTGCGGGGCGGCGAGCTCGGGGTCTGGGTGCGCCCATCGGATCCGACGCTCGGCTCCATGCCGGGTGACGTCTGGCGGCTCAGCGAGCCGGTCGCCGGACTCGATGCCCCGGCCCGGTACCGGTTCCGGGTCGGCTTTCGCTGGATCGGCGCGGCCGGGAGGGTCATCGCCGAGGCGGTGCGCTACAGCGCGGGCTGCTCGCAGCCGCCGAGTCAACCGCTGCCGGTCGTGCGCTCGATCACGGCCTCATCGCTCCCGGGGCGGCCCGGGAGCGATCTCTACGCGGTCGTGATCGAGAACCTGGGCGAGTTCGCGACCGGCCCGTTGCAGGTCGTGTTCGATCCCGGCGGGGCGACGGCGTCCACGGCTCGTACGATCGCCGCTCTGCGCCCTCACCGGTCGCGACGGCTCTGGTTCACGGGCCCGGTGTGCAGCGCTGCGAGTCCGCCGAGCGTGAGCGTGTTCGCCGGCTCCGGCGCTCGCGCACCGGCCGTGGCGACTCTCGTGGCCGCCTGCCCGCAGCCGGTGGCCGGCGCGGCGACGCTAGACTCGGTCCGACGATGAAGGCCGAGATCCACCCCACATATGAAGAGTCGCGCGTCCGGTGCACGTGCGGCAACGAGTTCACCACTCGCTCGACGCAGGCCGAGATCCATGTCGAGATCTGCTCGGCCTGCCACCCGTTCTACACCGGACGCCAGAAGCTGGTCGATACCGGCGGCCGCGTGGAGCGCTTCCAGCGCCGTGTGGCCAAGGGCCGGCGAATGGCGAGGTCAGCGGGCGGCTGAGCAGAGCCGGGCTCCGGCGATGGGTCGCGGCGGGGGCGACGGACGGGCTGGCGACGCGGCTGCGCCGTCGGCCGATCTCCGCGCACGGCCCGATCCCCGCTCGGCGCCGATTGGCGCCTCCGGGTCCGGGCCCCCGCCTGCGTCCGCTGTCGCTCCGGCCTGCGCTGCTGGGCCGGCTTGCACTGTTGCGCCCGCTTCCGTCTCTACGTCAGAGACGTCGCTCACCCCGGGGTCCGTCTCCGATCCGGGTCTCGCCTCGGGAACGGCTCGGCCGGCTCCCCCGGGGGCTCTGATCGCCGCGCGCGACGCGCCGCTCGGCGGGCAGGCGGTCCTGGAGGGGGTGATGATGCGCGGCGTTCGCAACTGGGCCGTGGCGGTTCGCAGGCCTGCGTCCGGCGCCGGGTCGTCTTCGGGGTCGGAGCTGGGCGAGATCTCGGTCAGCTCGTTCGCGATCCCGCCACAGGGTGGCCGGCGCCGGCGGCTCTACCGGCTGCCGGTCATCCGGGGCGTCGTCGGCCTCTGGCAGTCGCTGGCGATCGGATTGCGAGCTCTCGGCATAGCGGCGGGCGAGGCCCTGGCGGACCCGGACGCGCCGCCGTCCGAAAGGGAGACCGAGATCCCCCGCTCGGTGTGGCTCGGCACGATCGTGCTCTCGATCGCGTTCGCCGTCGGGCTGTTCTTCGTCGTTCCGGTCAGCGCCACCAGCCTGATCAAGGGACGGCTCGGCTCGCCGGTCCTGTTCTGGCTGGTCGAGGGCGCGCTGCGCACCGGGATCTTCCTCGGATACCTGGCCCTGCTGTCACGGCTGCGCGACCTGCGCCGCGTGTTTGAGTACCACGGCGCGGAGCACAAGGTCATCGCCTGCTACGAGGCCGGCGACGAGCTGACGCCCGCGCGCGCAGCGCTCTACTCGCGCCTGCACCCCCGCTGCGGCACGAGCTTCCTTCTGATCGTGATGGTCCTGGGGATCTTCGTGCTCGCGCCGGTCGGCCTGCCGGCCTGGTGGGTCCTGGTGGCGAGCCGGATCCTCGGGGTGCCGCTGATCGCGGGGCTGTCGTTCGAGGTGATCCGCTGGGCTGGTCGCAACCGGCGCCGGCCCTGGGTCCAGGCGCTCATGTACCCGGGCCTGCAGCTGCAGCGTCTGACCACGCGCGAGCCGGATGCCGACCAGCTCGCGGTATCGATCGCGGCGCTGGCGGCGGTGCTTGCCAAGGAGACCCCGGAGGCCTACCAGGCCGAGGAGCTGCTCGGCCTCGAGGTCGTTGCCTGAACGCTTCGCGGCGCCGCGCGAGCGCGCGGCCCGTTGAGAGCCCCCGGTCGGCCGTCGCGATCTCGATGATCGCCGGTCGGAAGCCGTCGGTCCCGGGGCAAAGGCGTCCGCCCGCCGGTTCGGCCGTGCGGCTCGGCTGCGGCGAACGTCGTTCCCGCCGGCCGCGAGCGTCCTCCTACACTCGGCCCCGATGATCGACGGGCTCGTGAAACAGGTGCTGGACCGCTTTGCGGAGCTGGAGCGCGACCTCGCCGATCCCCTGGTGATCGGCGACCGCGAGCGCTACGCGACGGCCAGCCGCGAGTACCGCGAGCTGGAGCCGGCCGCCAGGCTGGCGGCCGAGTACCGCCGAGCGGCTGACGACGCCGAGGGCGCGCGCGAGCTGCTCGACGAGAGCGGCGACGACGCGGAGCTTCGGGCGCTGCTCGACGGCTCGCTCGCACGGATGCAGTCGCTGGAGGAGGAGATCCGCCTGGCGATGGTGGAGCGGGACCCCAACGACGACAAGAACGTGATCGTCGAGATCAGACCGGGCGCCGGTGGCGACGAGGCGGGGCTCTGGGCCGGCGACCTGTACCGGATGCTGACCCGCTACGCCGAGCGCCGCGGCTTCAAGGTGGACCCGCTCTCGCTCGGGGACGGCGACTACACGTTCGAGGTAAAGGGCGACGGGGCGTACTCGGTGTTCAAGTTCGAGGGCGGGACGCACCGCGTCCAGCGTGTCCCGGAGACCGAGTCCCAGGGCCGGATCCACACCTCGACCGCGACCGTGGCGGTTCTCCCGCAGGCCGAGGAGGTTGAGGTTGCGATCGACCCCAACGACCTGCAGATCGACGTCTACCGCAGCTCCGGACCGGGCGGGCAGTCGGTGAACACGACCGATTCGGCTGTTCGCATCACCCACAGGCCGAGCGGGATCGTGGTCTCGATGCAGGATGAGAAGTCTCAGCTGCAGAACCGCGAGCGGGCGATGAAGGTGCTTCGCGCCCGCCTCTACGAGCGGGCGCTGGCCGAGCAGCAGGCGCAGCTCGGGGCCAGCCGCCTGGCCCAGGTCGGCACGGGTGACCGGGCCGAGAAGATCCGCACCTACAACTACGGCGAGCGACGGGTCAAGGACCACCGCATCAACCTCCTCATGCACAACCTCGACGAGATCCTGCTCGGCGGTCTGGATGAGCTCACCGCCGCGCTGCAGGACGATGAGAAGCGCCGCCGGCTGGCCGACAAGGCCGATGGATGACGCGGCGATGGAGGCGCCCGCGACGGCCGGCCCGGCGGTGGGCGAGCTGCTGGCCCGCGGTCGAGCCCGTCTGGAGGCCGCCGGTTGCGACACGCCACGTCTCGACGCGGAGCTGCTGCTCGGCGAGGCGCTCGGCGTCTCCCGCGCGAGGCTGGTCCTCGACCGCGATGAGAACGTGCCCTCGGCGGACGTCGAGCGCTTCGAACGGCTGCTGTTGCGGCGTGAGGCGCGCGAGCCGGTCGCCTACATCCTCGGCCGGCGCGACTTCCGCCGCCTCACGCTGAACGTCGATCGGCGCGTGCTGATCCCCAGGCCGGAGACCGAGCTGCTGGTGGAGGTCGGGCTTGAGCTGCCGGCGGCGGCGTCCGTGATCGACGTAGCCACCGGGAGCGGGGCGGTCGCGCTCGCGCTGAAGGACGAGCGCCCGGACCTGTCGGTGCGCGGCACCGATCTCAGCCCGGACGCGATCGAGGTGGCACGAGCGAACGGCGCTCGGCTCGGGCTGGAGGTCGAGTTCGCGGTCGCCGATCTGCTCGACGGCGCCGTTGCCGATGCCGTGCTCGCCAACCTGCCATACGTCCCGTCCGGCGAGCCGCTGGAGCCCGAGATCGCGCTCTACGAGCCGGCGAGGGCGCTGTTCGCGGGCGCCGGCGGGCTCGACCTGGTCCGCCGCCTGGTCGGCGAGGTGGCGGGGTCGCCCGGCGTGGCGCTCCTGGGCCTGGAGGTCGATCCCAGACAGGCCTCCGAGGTCGTCGCGCTGATGCGCGACGCGGGCCTGGAGGAGGTCGAGGTGCGGCGAGACCTCGCTGGGAGCGAGCGGGCGGTGGTCGGGCGGCGATGATCGTCATCGGGCCCGACTCGGAACGTTTCCAGGGCTGCATGGCCGCCGGTGGCGTCGCCGTCTTCCCGGCGGACACCGTCTACGGGCTCGCCTGCGACGTGTCGAGCGCCGCCGCCGTGGCGCGGCTGTACGAGCTCAAGGGCCGTCCGCCGGCCAAGCCATCGGCGGTCATGTTCTTCGAGCGCGATGCCGCGCTCGCGCAGCTGCCCGAGCTGGGCGAGCGCACTCGCCTGGCCCTCACCCGCATGCTGCCGGGGCCGGTGACGGTTCTCGTGCCCAACCCGGCGGGGAGGTTCCCGGCGGCCTGCGCGGGTGATGCGACGACGCTCGGCGTGCGCGTTCCGGACCTGCCCGCGCTGCGCGGCGTCACCGTGCCGGTGCTCCAGTCGAGCGCCAACCTCGCGGGCGGTCCAGATGCGCGGACGCTGGATGCGGTCCCCGAGTCGGTCCGCGACGGCGCGGACCTTGTGCTCGACGGGGGCGAGCTGCCGGGAACGCCGTCGACGGTGATCGACCTGCGCGCATATGAGGAGTCCGGCGGGTGGGCGATCGTGCGTGCCGGGATGGTGGCCCCGGCGGAGGTCGCGGCGCTTCTGGAACAAGATCTCCACTGATCGCCGGTCCGATCGAAGAGCCGCTCCCGAGCGGCCCGTCCGGCCTGGGCGCGAGCGCGCTCCCCGTCCCGCGCTGGCCGGTCCGGGCTCCCGGTCCCGCGCTGGCCGTTCCGGGCTCCCGGTCCCGCGCTGGCCGGTCCGGGCTCCCCGTCCCGCGCCCTCCGTGCACCGCCCTGGCTGCGCCAGGCCGGCTTCATCCGCGACGCCGACCTGGAAGCGCCGGGCTGCCCTCCGGGCCCACGCTTGACGCGCACCGGGTCCGAGGTCGTTACCATGCGCGCTCCATGACCGCACCTGACCTTCCCGCAGACTTCTTCAATCGCTCCCTCGCCGAGGTCGATCCCGAGATCGCCGACGTGCTCGCACGCGAGCTTGAGCGCCAGCAGCGGACCCTCGAGATGATCGCGTCCGAGAACTTCGCCCCCGTCGCAGTGCTCGAGTGCCAGGGCTCGGTGCTCAACAACAAGTACGCCGAGGGGTATCCGGGCAAGCGCTACTACGGGGGTTGCGAGTTCGTCGACATCGGCGAGCAGCTTGCGATCGACCGTGCCAAGTCGCTGTTCGGCGCCGAGCACGCCAACGTCCAGCCGCACTCCGGAGCGCAGGCGAACACGGCCGTGTTCCACGCGCTGCTGCAGCCCGGCGACGTTCTCATGGGGCTGGAGCTCGCCCACGGCGGCCACCTCTCCCACGGGATGAAGCTCAATGTCTCGGGTCGGTTGTACGAGATCGTCGCCTACCACGTCGACCGTGAGACGTCGCTGGTCGACATGGAGGAGGTCGAGCGGCTCGCGCACGAGCGCCGGCCGAAGATGATCATCGCCGGCTGGTCGGCCTACCCCCGGCAGCTGGACTTCGCTCGGTTCCGTGAGATAGCGGACTCGGTGGGCGCCTACCTGATGGTGGACATGGCACACTTCGCCGGGCTCGTCGCGGCCGGGCTGCACCCGTCCCCGGTGCCCCACGCCGATGTGGTGACGACCACGATCCACAAGACGATCGGTGGCGGGCGCGGCGGCATGATCCTCTGTCGCGAGGAGCACGCCAAGAAGATCGACTCGGCCGTGTTCCCCGGCCAGCAGGGCGGGCCGCTGGAGCACCTGATCGCCGGCAAGGCGGTCGCTATGCGCATCGCGGCGTCCGACGCCTTCCGCGAGCGCCAGCAGCGGACCCTGGACGGCGCCCGCGCGATCGGCGAGCAGCTGCTCGCCGCCGGCGGGGGCGTGTCGGTGCTGACCGGTGGGACCGACGTGCACCTGGTCCTCTGCGACCTGCGCGAGTCCGAGCTCGACGGGCGTCAGGCCGAGGATCGGCTGCATGCGATCGGCATCACGGTCAACCGCAACGCGGTCCCGTTCGATCCGCGTCCGCCGGCCGTCTCGTCGGGGCTCCGGATCGGATCGCCGGCGCTGGCCACCCGCGGGCTCGGGGTCGAGGACTTCGTCGAGGTCGGCGGGATCATCGCCGAGACGCTCACGGCCGGCGACGCGTTCGAGGAGCGGCGGGCAGGTCTCGCCGAGCGCGTGGCGGCGATCGCGGATCGCTTCCCGCTGTACGCCCAGATGGGCGCCAGCGCGGTCGCCTGACACCCAGACGGTCAGGCGTCCGGCTCGCCGGGCGCCGGCACCAGGTTGCCTGGCGGACGTCCCGGGGTCGGCGCCTCCGATCCGTGAGCGTAGGCCCCGGGGCGCCGTCGGGCCCGGGAGCCGTCGGCGGTGCGCCAGGATGAGCGGACCGTGCCTGCCGGTGGCCTGTGACGGCGTCGGGGCCGGAGCGCTGGGTGCCCGAACTGCTGTCCGGCTCGGGCGAAAGGCGCCGCCTCGAGGCCGGGGAATGGGTCGCGCTTCTCGTCCGCCGGTGCGCCCTGCCATCCTTGCGGTCGATGCGGTACTCCGACGCCGTGCTCTCGTTCGTCGTCGCAGCGGCGGTCTCCGTGGCGCTGACACCGCTTGCGGCACGGCTCGCGCGGCTCGTCGGCGCCGTGGACCAGCCGCGGGAGCGGGGACTGTCCAAGCGGGAGACGCCGCTGCTCGGCGGCCTGGCGATCCTGTCCGCGGTGCTCGTCGCCGGCGCGATCTGGCTGCCGAGCACCATCAAGCTCGGGCACGTCAGCCACGGCCAGCCCGGGTCCGGCGGCACCGTCCACGTATGGGCGGTGCTGGTCGGGGCGGGGTTGATCACGATCGTCGGAGCGATCGACGACGCGCGCGACCTGCGCCCCGCCTTCAAGCTGATCGGCCAGATCGGCGCCGCGATCGTCGCCGTGGAGGGCGGTGCGGTCGTGACCGAGGTGACCGTGCCGTTCATCGGCCCGCTCCAGTTCCCCAACGAGGGCGGGCTGCTGACCGTCATCTGGCTGGTCGGGCTGATGAACGTGGTCAATTTCTCGGACGGGATCGACGGGCTCGCGGCCGGGATCTGCACGATCGACGGGATCGCCTTCTCGATCATCGCCTTCAGCCTCGGGGTCAGCGGCGCCGCGGTCCTCGCTGCGCTGACCGCTGGCGCGGCGCTCGGGTTCCTGTTCCACAACTCCTATCCGGCCTCGGTCTTCATGGGCGACGCCGGCGCCAACCTGCTCGGATACCTGCTCGGGGTCGTCGCGGTGGTGGGCTCGCTGAAGACCAATGCCGTGGTCGCGCTGGTCGTCCCGCTGATGATCCTGGTGATCCCCTTCCTCGACACCGGGTTCGTCGTCGCCAAGCGGCTCAAGTACCGTCGCAAGCCGTGGTCGGCCGACGCCAACCACTTCCACCACCGCATGGCGCGGATCGGCTTCTCGCAGCGCAAGACGGTCGCTTACCTGTACGGCTGGTCGCTGTTGATGGCCGGCATGGCGGTCGCGCTGAGGCTGATCACGCATTACGCGCGCCACGACCCCGGGTGGATCGCGTTCCTGATCGCGCTTGGGGTCGCGTGCATCGGCGCGAGCCTGTACCTCATCTACGTGCTGGAGATCCTGAAGTTCAAGGGCCTGCGAGCGAGCGAGATGCGGCGCGCCGATCCCGACACCTCCGAGCACGAGATCGACGCCACCGTGGCCCGCGACATCGAGACGGGAGAGTTCGAGAGGGTCAGCTAGCGCCGCCGTCGCCTCTGCCGGCGCCGGTCCCATCCGCGGGCCGCGCTGTCGCCTGGTGCTCTGGAACCGCTGCTAGCCTGACGTTTACGTAAGAATCTTTTTTGCCCGAGGAGGTGGCGCCGTTGTCGACCCAGGCGCCCGTTTCAGCCACATCAGCAGCACCACCGACCAAGCGCCGCCGGATCGGCGTTCACGCCGGCCACGACTCATACAAGTGGTGGGCGCTCTCCTGCACGAGCCTCGGAATGCTGCTTGCGACGATCAACTCGGGCACGCTGATCATCGCTCTCCCGGACCTCGAGCGCAGCCTGCGCACGAGCCTTCTGGAGCTGGTGTGGGTGATCCTCGTGTACATGATCGCCTCCACCGTGCTGGTGCTGAGCGCGGGTCGGCTCTCGGACCAGTTCGGTCGCAAGCGCGCCTACGTGATGGGGTTCGTGCTGTTCGCGTTCGCTTCGCTGGGGGCCGGCTTCGCCGGCAATGGCACCCAGCTGATCCTGTGGCGGATCCTGCAGGGCATCGGCGGCGCGTTCCTGTTCGCAAACGCGGCGGCGATCGTGACCGACGCGTTCCCGCGCGAGCAGCTGGGGCTCGCGATGGGCACCAACACGATGGTCGCGGCGGTCGGCCTGGTGATCGGGCCGGTGCTCGGCGGGGCGCTGGTGGCGATCTCCTGGCACTGGGTCTTCTGGTTCAACGTCCCGTTCGGGCTCGCCGGCAGCCTGTGGGGCGGCGCCGTCCTGCACGAGGTGACCGGTCGCTCGGAGGACCGATCGTTCGACTGGCTGGGAACGATCACGTTCCTGCTCGGCCTGACCGGCCTGGTCTACGGGATCTCCAAGGGCGGGATCGAGGGATGGACGTCGCCGCTGGTGATCCCCGCGCTGATCGCGGCGGTCGTCCTGCTGCCCGCGTTCGTCGCGGTGGAGCGCCGGCACCGGGCTCCGATGCTCGACCTCTCGATCTTCCGCAACCGGCTGTTCTCGACCGCGTCGGCGAGCGCCTTCGCCAACGGGCTGGCGCGCTTCGCGCTGATGTTCGTGTTCGTCTTCTACTTCCAGGGCGTGCAGGGGAACTCGCCGATCCTGGCCGGGATCAAGCTCGCGCCGCTCGCGCTCGGGATGCTCGTCTCCTCGCCGCTGGCCGGGATGTGGGCCGACCGTCGCGGGTCGCGCACGCTGGCGGTGGCGGGGATGCTCGTGACCGCCGTCGGACTGGCTCTGATGACGCTGCTGCAGCGCGACACGGCCTACGTGTGGCCGGGCCTGTACATGTTCATCGTCGGCACCGGCTCCGGGATGTTCAACTCGCCCAACACCGCCGCGATGATGGGAGTGGTCGCACCTCATCGGCGTGGGATCGCGGCCGGCGCGCGGGTGCTGGTGCAGAACACGGGCGCGGTGATCTCGATCGCGTTCGTGCTCGCGGTGATCACCTCGGCGGTGCCAAAGAATGTCCTGTTCGCGGTCTTCTCCGGACTGGCCAACCACATCTCAAACGCCCAGCTCGAGCCGTTCATGGGCAACATGCACACCGCTCTGTGGTGTCTGGCGGCCGTGTCGGTCGCGGGTGCCGCGATCTCGGCGGCGCGGCCCAAGGAGGCGCCACGCCCGGCGGTCGAACCCCAGGGTGCCCTGCCGTGATCGCGATCGCCGCCGACCACGGGGCATCGTCGCGGGCCGGCCGTGAGCGCGGTCCGATCGAGGCCGGGGCGTCCGAGGAGCCGGTCGCCCTCGCGGGCGGGGCCTCGGCGCAGCCGCCGGCGTCGGCTGGAGGGCGGGCCGGCGAGCGGGCCGGAGAGCCCGCCGCAGGCTCTCCCGACCGGCCGCTGCGGATCGGCGAGCTCGCGCAGCTGACGGGAACCACCCCGAGGACGATCCGCTACTACGAGGAGATCGGCCTGCTGGAGGGCGGGCAGGAGCGCGAGCAGGGCAAGCACCGCCTCTACTGCCAGGCGGACATCGAGCGCCTGCGCGACATCGTGCGCCTGCGTGATCTGCTGGGGCTGTCGCTCGAGCAGCTCTCGCAGATGCTCGCGGCCGAGAGCGCCCGTGCGCAGCTTCGACGTGAGCTGGCGCAGACGGAGGCTCCCTCCGAGCGGCGGCGCCTGCTGCTGGAGGCAGGGGAGCACATCGCGACCCAGCTGGAGCTCGTCCGGCGGCGGCAGCGGGAGCTGGCCGAGCTCGAGGGCGAGCTGGTCGCCAAGCAGGACCTGGTTCGCAGCCGGCTGGGCGAGATCGGCGAGCCGTGAGCGCGGTCACGGCGGCGCCGTCCGGGCGCGAGCACGGCGAGGGGGCTGAGCGGCGCGTGGATCGCCGTGCGATGGCGACGCTGTCGGCGGGCCATCTGTTCACCGACGTGGGCCAGGGCTCGATTCCCGCGCTGCTTCCATTCCTGATCGCCCGTGACCACCTCAACTATGCGAGCGCCTCGGCGCTGGTGCTGGCCGCGACCATCTCAAGCTCGGTCATCCAGCCGCTGTTCGGCCATCTGTCGGACCGCCGCTCGCTGCCGTGGCTGATGGTGCTCGGCCCGCTCGTGGGCGGGATCGGGGTGGGCCTGATCGGGATCGCCCCGAGCTACGGGCTGACGTTCGCCGCCGTGCTCCTCTCCGGTCTGGGCGTGGCGGCGTTCCACCCGGAGGGCTCTCGCTTCGCCAACTACGTCTCCGGCGCCCGGCGCTCGAGCGGGATGAGCCTGTTCAGCGTCGGCGGCAACATCGGCTTCGCGCTCGGCCCGGCGATCATCACGCCGGCGGTGCTGGCTCTCGGCCTGCACGGGACGCTGCTCGTGATCGTCCCCACCTCGCTGATGGCGATCGTGCTGGCCCACGAGCTGCCGAGGCTGAAGACCTTCCGCCGGCATCCGGCGCGCAGGGCGGGGCAGGAGTTGCCGCCGGCGGCATGGAGGCCGTTCACGCTGCTGGGGGTGGTGATCGCGCTGCGCTCGCTCGTGTACTTCGGGATGGTCACCTTCCTGCCGCTCTACTTCATCCGCGTCCTGCACACGGGACGTGGCGTCGGCGGGGCCGCGCTGACCGTCATGCTGATCGGCGGCGCGGCCGGAACGCTGGCCGGCGGCCCGCTCGCCGACCGATTCGGTCGCAAGCGCGTCCTGGTCTGCTCGATGGGGAGCCTGCCGCTGCTGATCGGGGCGCTGCTCGTCTCCGGTCCGACGCTGGCGATCGTGTTCGCCGCGCTCACCGGAGCTGTCACGATCGCGACCTTCGCGGTCACGATCGTGATGGGCCAGGAGATGCTGCCGGGCCGGATCGGGGTCGCCTCCGGGGTGACGATCGGGCTCTCGATCGGACTCGGCGGCGTCGGCGCGCCGCTGCTCGGCCTGTTCGCGGACACGCACGGCCTGCGGGCGATGTTCGAGCTGCTGCTGGTGTTCCCGATCTTCGCGCTGCTGCTCGGCCTGCTCCTGCCCGCGCGCCCACCCGCCACGGCCCCTGTCGACTAGAAGAGTCCGCCCGCGCGCCGCGGTAGATTGAGGGGCAGCGCCGGGCGCGCAGGTCGCCTTGCGGGCTCGTCCACGGCGCCCACGCACCGCGCAAGAGCCACGGGACCGGTAGCCATGAGAGACACCGATCGACGCATCTGCCGGATCGCTCCCGCCCTGGCCGCGGCCGCGGCAGCGCTCGTCGGGCTGGTCAACGTGGCCTCGGCGCTGATGCCGGGGTTTCGCTGGGACCGTCGGCTGCTGCTGGCGCTGGAGCCGCTTCAGGCGGTGCGGGTGCTGCACGCGTTCGCCCTCCCGGCCGGGGCCGCGCTGCTGCTCGTCTCGCCCTACCTGCTCAAGCGCAGGCGCCGCGCCTGGCGGGTCGCGGTCGTCCTGATGCTCACCCTCGGCGCGCTGGATCTGCTCAAGGGGCCCGACCCGGTGGCCGCGGCGATCACATTGGGGGTGGCGGCCCTGCTGGTTCGGGGGCGGACCGCGTTCGGCGTGGAGCACGACCCGGTCACGCTCCGCAGCGCCGTGTGGCGCGTCGGCCTGGTCGGCGTCTGCGGGCTCGGGCTGGCGACGGCGGCGGTCTGGCTGTCGGGCGGGCGGCCGGCCTGGGGCGCGCTGCTGCGAGAGACCGGCGCTCTGCTGCGCTGGCACCGGGGGCCGCTGCGCTTCGAGCAGCACCTGATCCTCGACCATCGGATCGCGTGGGTGCCGCTCGGCGTTCACGTGATCGCGCTCGCGACGCTCTTGGCGATCGCGTGGGCGGTCTTCAGGCCGCTCACGGCGCCGACGCAGCCGCCGGCCGCGGGCGCCCGTGCCGCTGCGGTCGGCCTGGTGCGGGCGCACGGCAGGGACACGCTCTCGTTCTTCAAGCTGCGGTCGGACACCAGCTGCCTGTTCAGCGCCGGTCGGGACGCGTTCGTCGGCTACCGGATCGAGAACGGCGTGCTGCTCCTGTCGGGTGACCCGGTCGGTCCCGAGCACGCGCTTGAGGGCCTGCTGCGCGACGCGCAGCGCTTCGCGCTGATGCACGGGCTGGCGTTCGGCGCGGTGGGCGCCTCAGATCGGCTGCGGCCCCTGTACCGCCGCCTGGGGCTCTCGACGATGTACATCGGCGACGAGGCGATCCTGGATCTCGGTGGCTTCTCACTGGAGGGACGCTCGATCCGCAAGGTCCGCCAGTCGGTGACGCGACTTCGCAAGGCCGGCTACACCAGCGAGCTGCGGCGGGTCGCCGAGCTCGACGCCGCCACCGCCGAGCAGGTCGACGAGGTCGTGGAGATCGGGAGGGCCGGGGCTCCCGAGCGCGGCTTCTCGATGGCGATGGACTCGATCCGGGGAGAGCACGACGACGCGACGCTCGTGCTGCTGGCTCGCGATCGCGACGGCAGGGTGCGGGGTGTGCTGCACTTCGTCCCCTGCTACGGCCGCGCGGCCGCCTCGCTGTCGTTCATGCGCCGCGATCCCGCGACCCCCAACGGGTTGACCGAGTTCATGGTCGCCGAGGCGGCGGCGCTGCTGAGAGAGCGGGGCGTGGAGGAGATGTCGCTCAACTTCGCGGCCTTCGCGAGCTGGATCCACAGCCCCCGGGGACGGCTTCAGCGCACGCTTGGAAGGGTCGTCTCGCTCGCCAACCCGTTCTTCCAGATCGAGAGCCTCTACCGCTTCAACGCCAAGTTCTTCCCGCGCTGGGAGCCGCGCCACCTCGTCTACGAGGGGCCGTTCGGGCTGCCGCGGGCATGCCTCGCCGCGATGTGGGCCGAGGGTCAGCTGCCCAAGCCGGCGCTGCGCCCGACGGTCCCCGCGCGAGGGTGGCGCTCATCGCCACCGGCGCCCGCGTCCGGCTGAGGGCCGTGACGGTCGACGGTTCCGCGGACGAC
>JAJZWB010000096.1 GCA_021846845.1 Actinomycetes bacterium
ATCTGATCGGCGACTGCGCGCTGATGGGCGAGGGCCTTAGGCACCAGGTGCAGCGCAAGATGGCGTTCTACGTGCTGCCCGGATGCTCTGGCCTGACGATCCTGGCCGGCATGTGGGCGACGTTCTTCCCGGTGAGCTTCCCCACGATGTACGCGCCGATCATCGTGATCGTTCTCCTGGTGCTGGGGGCAGCCGAGCTGTGGCTGCTGCGGCGCCTGTCGGCCGACCGCGCCAGGGAGATCGACGCAGCTCTGCTCGAGCTCGGAGAGTCCGCAGCTGACCTGCACGGCGGCGAGCAGCCGGAGGCGGTGCCGGGCATCCAGGTGGCCTGAGGGCCATCGGCCTGACCGCTGTCGGGGGCCATCGGCCTGACGGCCGTCGGCCTAAGGGCATCGCCCTGGTGGCCGTCGGCCTGACGGCCAAAGGCCTGGGGGGCCACGGACCCGAGGGGCGCCGGCCTAGAGGACATGTACACAGCAAACACAGGAGAAGCACGAGATGGGCATGTTTCACTCACACGGCGGCCATGGGCACGCGGACGGGTTCCGTCGCGAGAGCCTTCGCGGCATGCAGGTCCAGAAGCGCCTGAAGGACATCACGGATCGAAAGCAACGGGAGGAGGCGGAGCGCGGCATCGACCTGGGGCTGGAGGCGGCACCGTCGGTCCAGGACCGAACGATCTCGACCTTCTCACGCGGCCAGCAGCCGGCCTTCGCCGGCATCAACACGTTCCGCAAGGCGCCCTACTGCGAGAACATCCGAGACGTCGGCAGGTATGACGTGGCGATCATCGGCGCGCCGTTTGACATGGGCACCACCTACCGGCCCGGCTGCCGCTTCGGGCCGCAGGCTGTGAGGCGAATCTCGGCTCTGTATGACTCCTACAACGCGGACATGGGGGTCGACCTCGCCGAGGAGCTGAACATGTGCGACGCGGGCGATGTGTTCGTGATCCCGTCGAACCTTGAGAAGTCGTTTGATCAGATCGACCGCGCGGTCTCCTTCGTCCACGAGCAGGGTGTGTTTCCCGTCGTGATCGGGGGCGATCACTCGATCGGCTATCCCGACGTGCGCGCGATCGCGCCGCACATCGACGGAAAGGTCGGGATCATCCATCTGGATCGCCACATCGACATCCAGGAGCGTGACATGGATGAGCGCATGCACACCACGCCCTGGTTCCACGCGACCAACATCCCCAATGCCCCGCCCAGCAACCTGGTCCAGATGGGGATCGGCGGTTGGTATGGATCCCGTCCAGGGATGAAGGTGGCTCGGGAGCGCGACACGACCGTCATCACGATCTCCGACGTCGAGGAGCTGGGGATCGAAAAGGCCGTCGAGGTGGCGCTCGAATGCGCCTGGAAGGACGCCGACGCCGTGTTCCTGTCGTTCGACATCGACTCGATCGACGCGGGGTTCGTCCCGGGCACCGGGTCGCCGGAGCCGGGTGGCCTGCTGCCGCGTGAGGCGCTGCGAGCGCTGCGGATGATCGCCAGGGAGGGGATCTGCGGGATGGAGGTCGTCGAGATCGCGCCTCCCTACGACCTCTCGGACATGACCGCGCAGCTGGGCTGCCGCGCGATCATGGACGTGCTCGGAACGATGGTCGAGGAGGGCCACCTCGGCACGCGAAGGAAGGCCGGACCGCCTCGCACCGAGGCTGCCCCGCAGGCCTGAACGGCGTCTGCGCAGCCATGAACAGGGCGTGGATTGGAGCGCGGGCGCTGTGGGCATCGCTGACGCGGCGCCAGCGACGCACGCTGCTGTTGATGGTGCTGGCAGTTGCCGGCCTGCACGCGGTCGGGTTTCTGATGCTGCTGGCGCTAGTGGCGCCAAGGCACTACCGGCTCGCCGCGGGCGGAGCGTTCACGGTCGGCATCGGACTCACGGCGTACACCCTGGGTCTGCGTCACGCGTTCGATGCCGACCACATCGCAGCGATAGACAACACGACCCGCAAGCTCATGGCCGAGGGCAAGCGCCCGCTGAGCGTCGGATTCTGGTTCTCGCTCGGTCACTCGACGGTTGTCTTCGCCCTGGCGCTGCTGCTGTCGGTCGGGATCCGCGCGCTCAACGGTCCCGTGGAGCATCACAACTCGGCGCTGCACCAGGTCACGGGCTGGATCGGGACGCTGGTGTCCGGAGGCTTCCTGTACGTGCTGGCCGCGATCAACGTCGTGATCCTTGCCGGCATCATCAGGACATTCCGGGAGATGCGCACGGGACGCTACGACGAGAAGCAGCTCGAGGAGCAGCTGGAGAAGCGAGGGCTGATGAATCGGCTGCTCGGCAGGCTCACGCGAACCGTCAGGACACCCGGGCACATGTACCCGATCGGGCTCCTGTTCGGGTTGGGGTTCGACACCGCGACCGAGGTGGCACTGCTGGTGCTGGCCAGCGGTGCGGCCGGGGCGGGGCTGCCCTGGTACGCCATCCTCTGCCTGCCGATCCTGTTTGCGGCGGGCATGGCGCTGATGGACACCGTCGACGGCTCGTTCATGAACTTCGCCTACGGCTGGGCGTTCTCCAAGCCAGTGCGCAAGGTGTATTACAACCTCACCGTCACGGGGCTGTCGGTGGCGGTGGCCGCTCTGATCGGCACGATCGAGCTCGGCGGGCTGGCAGCCTCGCGCCTGGCGCTGTCGGGTGCCTTCTGGAATTGGCTGGAGGGGATCGACATCAACGCCCTCGGCCTGCTGATCGTCGCGATGTTCGTCGTCACCTGGGCAATCGCGCTGCTGATCTGGCGCGTCGCCAGAATCGAGGAGCGCTGGAGCGCCGGCGCCGTCGAGCGGCGCTGAGCGCAGGGAGCAGCCGGGATGGCCTCACGCCCGCCTCGCTCGCGCGGTCAGGACCTGCGCGCCGACATCCTCTCCGAGCGGCCGAGCGCATCGGGGGGTCGCATCCCGTGACGACAGCGCGCGAACATGAGCCCGTACCCGAATCCGTGGTGCCGCAGGTCAGCAGCTACCTTCGCGCGATCGCCCACGCGACGCGGTTGCGCCTGGTCGAGCACCTCGGGGAGGGGGACGCGACCGCGCGGGATCTCGCCTGCCGGGTGGGGCTGTCGGACTCGAACGTCACCAGGCACCTCCAGGCGCTCTATGCGCTCGGCGTCGCCAACCGGACCCTCCGTCGAGGGCGGTTCGTGTACTCGCTCGCGGATCAGACCGCCCTTGAGCTGCTGGACAGAGTCGCCGCCCACTTCGTCGACGGCTAGGAGCGCGTGCACGACCAGGCGATGCGCGTCGCTCACCCGGATCGGATGATGTGGGTGAACGCGTCCGTGCCGAGCATCCACGAACGCCAGTCGGGCCCCGCGAAAGGACGCACGGTGAGTGCCACAGCGAACAGGCGCGCCCCGCAGAGATCCTCGGACGGCCGTCGCCGGGCGGATTCGGCGCCCCTGCGCGCCGCAAAGCCGCAAAGCGCTGCGGCGCCATCTCCGTTCATCCCGATCACCAGCTACGGCTTCCTGTCCAACTGCCACACCGGCGCGCTCGTGGCGCCGGACGGCACGGTCGACTGGCTGTGCGTGCCGCGGTTCGACTCCCCCAGTGTGTTCGCAGCCCTGCTGGACCGCGGCGCGGGCAGCTTCCGGTTCGGCCCGTTCGGGATCAACGTCCCGAGCGACAGGATCTACGAGCCCGGGACCAACTCCCTCGTCACCTCATGGAAGACCGCGACGGGCTGGGTGGTCGTGCGCGACGCGCTGACGATGGGCCGACGTCGCGGCGAGGACTCGGTCACGCCCCACACGCGACCACCGGCCGACGAGGACGCCGAGCACGTGCTCGTGCGAACCGCCAGGTGCATCGACGGGACGGTCGAGATCGACCTCGTGTGCGAGCCGGCATTCGACTATGGACGGGCCTCGGGCGAGTGGACGATCAGCGCAGACCGCCATCGGGCGCAGGCCTCCGGCGCCGATCAGGCGATCCAGCTGCGCACCGACATGCTGCTCGGCATCGAGGCCGGCCGGGCCAGGGCGCGACATGTGCTGCGGGATGGCGAGGCGGTGTACTGCGCGCTCTCCTGGAGCGAGGACGCGCTCGTGCCCGCGACCGTCGACGAAGCCTTCCAGCAGCTTGAGGCGACGACGAGGTTCTGGCGCGGCTGGCTGGCGCGCGCGAGGATCCCCGACCACGAGTTCGGGCCGCTGATCCAGCGCTCGGCACTGGCGATCAAGGGCCTCACCTACATGCCGACCGGTGCGACCGTCGCCGCGCTCACCACCTCGCTGCCGGAGACGCCGGCCGGGGAGCGCAACTGGGACTACCGCTACACCTGGATTCGTGACTCCACCTTCCTGCTGCGAGCGTTTCACTACCTGCTCCTGGACTGGGAGGCCGACGAGTTCATGCAGTTCATGGCCGACCTCGAGCGCAACGACGACGGCGGCCTGCAGATCATGCAGGTACCCGTCGTACTACTCATGTTGTTGATCCTCTGCCGGAGCGGGTGACGCTGATCGGCGATGGCGTGCCGAGCGCGCTGCGCGGCCGCCTCGTTGAGGTTGATTGGTGGCGTCACGTTGAGGGGGAGCTGTGCGTCCAATGCCGCACGACGGATGGGGCGAGAGCGTTGTTGCCGGTGTCGTGGACCGATCTGCCGCGCACGACGGTCGCGGAGCGCCCGCCTGTCGGGGGGTTGATCGCGTCGCCGGAGGGGTGGCGGCGGTTCGGGGTGGTAATGGCGGGCGTGAAGGACCGGCGTCCGGCCGGGTCGCGACTGTCTGGCGGAAACGCGGGAGGTCGCGATGTCGGGTCAGTTGGCGCTCGAGCTGATCAAGGAGCAGGTGGTGCCGGCCGCGGTGTGGGAGACGCTGCCCTGCGAGGCGCGGGCGAGGGTGACGATCATGCTGGCGAGGCTGCTGGCTGCGATGGTCGAGGAGGCGCGCGATGAGTGAGCTCTCGAAGATCACCGAGCGCCATCGCCAGCGGCGCCCGCGTACGGTCGCCGCCAGACGTTCAAGACGGTCGACGCCGACGGCCGCATGAAGATCACGCGGATCGATACGCCGATCGAGCAGTGGAGGGTCCTGATCCCCGAGCACCATCCCGGATACGTGACGTGGGAGCAGTACCTGGCGACCCAGCAGCGGCTGGCGGCGAACGCACGCCCAACCGCGGGTGAGGGCGGTGGCGCGGCTCGCGAGGGATCGGCGTTGCTGCAGGGACTGGTGCGCTGCGGGAAGTGCGGGCGCCGGATGATGGTCAAGTACTCCCGCGCGAACGGCCGCGTCCATATGTATGCGTGCGAGCGGACCTATCAGATGCACGGGACCGGCCGGGTCTGCCAGCGGATCGGCGGATTACGGTTCGACAAGACGGTCATCGACGCGTTCCTCGAGGCGGTCACCCCGGCTGGGGTCGACGCGACCGCGGCCGCGGTCGATCAGCTCGAGGCCGAACACGCCGAACGTCGCAAGCTGCAACTCCTTGCAGTCGAGCGTGTGGAGTACGAGGCGGAGCGGCGCCGTCGCCAGTTCGACGTGTGCGAGCCGGAGAACCGGCTCGTCGCTCGCAGCTTGGAGCGCGCATATGAAGACGCGCTTGGTGATGTGGAGCGCCAACGGCTCGCGCTTGCCGAGCTTGACCGGCATCGCCCCGCTCCGCTGACCGAGCCCGAACGGCTCGCGCTGCGACGCCTCGCCGGCGAGCTCCCGCGCGTGTGGACCGCGGTGAGCACCACGGACCGGGACCGCAAGGAGCTGCTCCGCGCGCTGCTTGACGACGTCGTGTTGACGATCGACCGTGACCGGGACCGGGCGAGCGTGGAGTTGATCTGGCAGGGCGGCGCGCGGACCGAGCTGCCGGTCCGCGTCAAGCACAGCACCGTCAAGCGCAACGGAACCCGGCCGGAGCTCGTCGAGCTGGTCCGCAAGCTCGCCGTGCACTCGCCTGACCGGGAGATCGCGATCGTGCTCTCCAAGCAAGGGTGGGTGAGCCCGACCGGTCTGCCGTTCAACGAGCGGCGCGTCCGCGCGGTCCGCGAGCGCGGGAACATCCCGCCCGCACCGAAAACGCCACCGCCCGGCACTGGCGTGTCGATCAATGAGGCCGCCCGCAGGCTTGGGGTGAGCACCCCAACGATCCGCCGCTGGCTACAGGAGGGGCTGCTACCGGCCGAACAGACCACCGAGCACGCCCCGTGGCGGATTCGGCTGACCGATGAGGTCATGAAGCGGTTCGTGCCCACGGTGCCGGATGGGTACGTCAAGCTCGACGACGCCGCGCGCCAACTCGGCGTCGCCAAGCAGACGGTGCTCAACCAGGTCAAGGCTGGGCGCCGCAACGCGGTGATGGTTGTCGAGGGCAAGCGCCGCGGGTTGCGGATCGAGATCCATCCCGACGAGCAAGGGCTGCTCGAGCTCGCGGCCAGTGGCGACGGCTGACGGCTGTTCAGGCCGCGACAGTCACGACCGCGGGCTCGGCGGCGAGCACCTTCTCGACGCGGCGGGCGAGCTCGTCGATCGTGCTTGCGAATGCGGTCACCGCCTCGAGCGCGCCGGTCTCGCCCCAGCCGGCGATATACGGCACCGTCTCGCCGCTGACGTCGAGGCCGACGCTGGCCGCCACCAGCCAGGTGGTGGCGTCGACGATCACTTCGGCTCGCTCGCGACCGTACTCGGCGTATCCAACACCGAGCGCATGGATCGTCTCGTGGATCAGGATCCGCAGCCTCGCGTTGGCGGGCTGATCGGCGTCGACGACGATTCGGCGGTGCTTCTGGTCGCACCAGCCGCCGGTCGTGCCGGGGATCTGCTCGAAGCTGACGGTGAACCCGAGCGACTCGGCGAACGCCTGCATCGGCGCCAGCAGATGTGCGTGCGAGTCTCCGGTCAACGGTTCAGACGGCGGTGCGAGAGGGGCTTGCTCTCGGCCGGCGATCGGATCGACCTGCGCGCGGTCGAACACGAACACGGTCTTGAACAGCATTACCGTTTTGCCCGTCTCCTCGTTGGTGAGCTTGTCGCGCTCCTTGACTGGCAGCGGGGCGATGATCGCGACCGCCCGCTCACCCTTCCGGACGGCGTACCCGAGCCGGATCCAGGTGTTGAAGCCGGCGACGAACGTTGCGTCCGGTCGCGCGAGCGCGACGAGCAACTGGTTGGAGATCGACAGGCGCGCGAGACCGGCCTGCGAGCGCACCCGCAGCCAACGCTTCCACCCCTCCGCGCTCAGCAACTGCTCGGCGACTTGCTTGAGACGCTCCCGATCTTGGCGGCGACGCTCGGCGCGCTCCTGCTCGGTCAACCGGCGAGATGACTTTCTGGCCATCACGGTTCCCTTCGGTGGGGCCCACCCGCTGCGGGCCTGTGCCGCCCAACCGCAGCCCGAAGGGATGCAAGAATCAGGCGCGTCAGGTCCGCGAGCGCGGCGGACGCTCACCGCAGAACGCCGCAAGGACCCGTGAGACCTTCCGGCCGGCGACATCGCACGGTCGAGCCTTCCCGTCGTGATGACCAGGCGTCGCGGACGTACTGTTGTGTGATGGGAACACACGCCCGTACTTTGCTGATGCTCGCGTCGGTGTGCGGACTGCTGACGCTGGCCGGCTGTGGCGCCGCCGCACGCCAGCCCGCCCCCGCTCAGCCGGGCTCATCGTCTTCGGTTCCTGGGACCGGGCAGACGAAGGGGTCGGGATCGTCGCCTGCGGTCGTCGGAATCGCGCGGCCAACCGCATCGCGGCGGGAATCGTTCATCTCGTTGTGGCCCGCGTGCGCCTGCGGCAAGAGGACCGTGCTCGAGCAGTTCTCGCTGGGGAACGGCCAGCGGCTCAAAGCGCTGGCGAGAGTCGCGAGCGGCTTGGGTGTGCATGTCGCCAACCCGCACGCGGACAGCCGCGGGGACGTGTGGATCACGATCAGCTCCGGCCCGCGGTGCACGAACGGCACGGCCGGCTGCGGCCCGGCGCCGAACAGCTGCTCAGGGACAACCGTCCGCTTCGACCCAACGACGCTGGCGACCGCGACCCAGTTCACGTTCCCGAGCTCGATCCTGGTCACCGACGCGCTGCCCAGCCCGACCGGCGGTCTCGTCGCGATCGCGACCGGCGGTTGCGCAAAATCGTTCTTCAACGAGCACCTCGTTGTCCGTGACCTGCGATCCGGACGGCATTGGACGATCGGTGCAGACGCGGCGCCGTGCCACGCGCTCGGCGACCCGGCCTGGAACCCCGAGGGCACGCTACTCGTGTTCCCCTACGGCCCCTCCGTCCTCTCCCGGCACGCCCGCGTGCCTGGCGGCACCTGCGAAGCTGCGCGCTTCAGCAGGCTCGTCGTGGTCCCAGCCAGGCACTCGTCGCGCACGACCGCGTGGAAGCTCATTCCGGCCGATCATGGCTGCAGCTACCAGGCCGCGACGTTCGATCGGTGGGGGATCGCCGCGATCGAAGGCTGCGTGCAGGGCGAACCGCGCGGCCAATATTCCGTCAACGGCGGGAACGCCTACCTCGTGCAGCTGAACGCTCGTCATCACGTGATCCAGCGCCTCAAGCTCGCCCGCGGCTACAACCAGGGCGAGATCGCGAACGATCCGCGGACCGGCACGGTTCTCGTCAGCGAGTACCAGGGCGCGAACCAGGGAATCCCGGTGTTCGACTGGGTCTGGCAGTTCGACGGGCACACGCTCCGCACGATCGCGCGGCTTCCGAACGCGGACGCTCCGACCGTGATCGCCGAACCGTGGTGAACGGCAGCGGACGGCCGTCCAAGGGGCGCGCCATCCGAACGCTGTGGTGATCGCGACTGAGCGCCGGCGTCGTCGGCGACGCTG
Organism: Actinomycetes bacterium; assembly: GCA_021846845.1. Classification (GTDB taxonomy): domain Bacteria; phylum Actinomycetota; class Thermoleophilia; order Solirubrobacterales; family Solirubrobacteraceae; genus Palsa-465. The sequence goes on from JAJZWB010000096.1 coordinate 8,784, forward strand.
TCGTGTTGGCAGCGCGAGAATGCGCTCATGCCGACCGTTGTGATTCAGCTGCCCGGCGGCGCGGGTGTCGTTCGCCGCGACGACGGCGAGATCGTGATCACCCACAACGTCGGCGATGACCGAGGGCAGCCGCTGCGTGGCAGCGATGACTTCCGGCCAGTCCAGATGGGGCTCGATCGCGCGCGCACGATCGTGGCCGGGCTGCTGCCGCCCGGCGCGGTCAGCGCCGAGGTCGTCGAGGATCGCGGCGCCCGGATCGCCGCCGTGGTCGGGGGCGGGGTCTTTGCCGCGGTCCTTGATCAGCCGATCGACGGGCGCGAGCCTGTTTTGTGTTGCCGCGATGGATCCGGGGCGCCCGTCCCGCGGCCACTTCCGGCCGACTGGACACGGACCGCAGTCCCCGACGCTGAGGAACCCTGCCCAGCCTGCGGCGCCATCGCGTATGACGAGGTGCTGCCGAGAGATGATTCGCGCGGTGGGCGGGGCGGTCACGGCCACGACGGCCCGCTCGAACCCTGCCGGATCGTCGTCTGCCGCGCATGCGGCCACGAGGAGGGAGCGGGCAGCTCGCTCATGCGGTTCACCCCGCCAGACAGCGAGGACGACGCCGCGAAGGCCGCGCGGATCGCCCGCCACCGCGCCGAGGCACGGGTGCAGAAGTGGTACCGCGACACGATGACCCTCCGCGGCGTCACCTTCCCGATCTACGCGGCCGAGACCTGGCCCGCAAGAATCACGGGAAGCGGCTCGAGCGGCGACAACCTCACCAAGTTGACCGTCGGCCACGACGCCGAGGAGACCGACGACCCGTTCACCGTCCCCGAGCTCACGGTCACCACAGCGATCGATGAGTTTCACGATGACGTCCTCGCTCACGCCCGCCAGGCCCTCGAGATGTGGGTCCACGACGACCACAACCGCCCCAAGTCCGAAGGTCTCTCCGACGCCGCGACCACGCTCTGGTTCGCCGCACGCCGCCGCGATCGCCGCGCTGCGGCTATGGGCGCGATCCAAACCGAACTGGTGATGACCATCGACGGCACGCCTCAACCCTTTCTCAGGCTGAGCACCCCGACCGGTCGCTGGGTCGCGGTCCGACGCCATGACGACCTCATCGTCACGATCGCCGCCCGCGACATCGACCCCACGGCGCTCACGCTGGAGCCGATCGCCGATCCAGCAGCCCGACTCCTCGGCCCCGAGCCCGAGGAAACGCAAGACCATCCAGCGTGAGCGGCGCGCCCCGTTGTTGAGCATCCGCTCCGCGAGGTGTTTGAATCGTGCGCAGTGGCGGACTGGCCGGTGTTCCTGTCGAGCTCCATGCACCACGACAGCGGCGATCTGTTCGCGGTGGGCGACACGATGTCGTGGAACGTCGAGCTGATCGACGGGGTCGCGGCGGGTTGACCCGATCACGTCCTCGCCGACGTGATGGTGACGATCCGATCGAGACCGGACTGGGCACTTCACGGCGCGATCGCCGACACCGGCCGAATCCAAGCGTGCTGGCGCGGACCCGAGCCGCTTGGCACGACACTCGCGCTGAGCGCTGGCTTGGTCGCGGATATCTGGAACCCCCTGTTTCCCGCGACTGTCACCGGGGCAGTCCGCCGCATCCGAACCGTCGCCCACGCACGCGCGGAGCGGGACGGTGTCCTCCTGCCGTTCGGGCGATGGGTTCTCGAGGACATCGAGCGCACCCCGCGCTGGCTGGCGACGGCAAAACCGGGCGAGGACCCCGGAGTGGTCCGCGAGGACGGATTGCTGATCAACCTCGCGATCACGGCCAACGCGATCATGCCGTGGGACTGACCTGAGCCCCGAGCGCGCGGCTAGCCTGTCCCCCGTGACGGACCCGCGAGATCAGCGCACCGGTCCTGGTCAGAATTGGCTTGATCGCCGCGCCGCCGAAGGACTTGAGTGGGCTCGGTGGGCGGTGCGACGCTGGTCCGCGTTCCCGGTCCAGCAGACCCCACGGCCGCTGGTCCTGGTCGAGTCTCGGGTCCGGATCGAGCAGGGGTTCACGACCGGCGAGGCCAAGATGGCGTTCCTGGAGGGTCGAGTCAAGGCGAACGTCGAGGTCCCCGCCCGATCGCTCAACGCGCTTGCCTCTCAGGCCAGGCCTGACCCGCGGCGAAGCGGGCCTCCGCTGCTGATCACCGAAGCCGAGCTGCTGGAGTCCGAGTTTCAGACCGATCGTGGGAGTCAACGCCTGCCGGCGTGGCGGCTCACAGCGCAGGATGCGCTTGGACCGATCTGGGTGCTGGACCCGGGCGTTCAGGACTGGCAGCCAGCGGCCGACGCTGGCGGTTCGCCGCCGGACCTTCAGCCCCCTGGTCAGGATCCCGGTGCACGTGTGGACGTCGCCGGCGACGACCGCTCGCTGGTCGTGCACTGGCTCGGCGCGGTGCCCGAGTTCGAGCGATATCCAAGCGCGACGGTCATCGAGTCGGCCGCGGCGTTCGCGGTCGTGCCGGCCGGGGTGGACATCGGCCCGCCCGGAGCGCGGACGCTCGCCGGCTTCATGCATCAGGTTCCAGCCGTCCTGCAGGAGCCGGTCGGCGCACGGGTCTACGTCGACCTGCACGGTCACGCCGGCCGGGTCGTGAAGGCACCAGCTTGCAGCGGGTGATCGATGGCCTCCTGTCACGAGGACGCGGTCGGTTGTGACGCACACGGATCGGTGACGTAGTCGATGTGGATGGATCGCATGCGGCGAGGCCTCTACCGTCGGCTCCGGCTGCTCGCAGCTGGACTGATCGTCGCGCCGGCGATCGCGGGCTGCGGCGGGATGGCGCACGGCAGCACGCGTCCAGCGGCCGCTGTCAGGACGCTGCGCTACGCGGATCCGCAGGGGTGGTCGCTGCGCTAACCGAGCTCGCTGTCGCTGGAGCAGTCGACGAGCGGTCCGGGAATGGCGACGTTCACCGAGGTCACCGTCGCGAACTTCGCCCAGCAGACCTCGGTGGTCACGGGCAGGACCCGCGACGGCGGGTTCATCCGCGTGCGCCCACCGCTCGACCACGCCGGCCGGTTCCGGCCGACGGGGTCGCGTGCAGGATGCTGCTGGTCGACGGTCCGCCGATGATCGGCACCTGGCCAGACTCACGGTTCCCGGTCGCGCTCTCCACGTTCGCGCCATCGCACCCTGGGAACTTCCCGCCCCGGGACTGCTCACGCCTCGGCGTCCCGCACGAGCTGACCCGCCCGATCGATGCCAACGGCCAGCACTACACGGCGCTCGTCCTGATCGGCCCGGCCGCCTCGGCCCGCGCACGCGCCGCGATCAAGACCGTGATCGCCTCCGTCGCTTTCCCGCCGCTGCACACGGGCGAGCGGGCCGGGGACGAGAGCGTCCTCGGGCCCGCGAGAAGCTACCCCGTCGGCTCGTTCACGCTCGTGCACGCTCCCGGCCAGGTCTGTGACGGATCGGTCTACCGCTGCTTTGCGGCCGATCAGCCGTTCTACCTCGTCCACGCACCCGGCCGGCTGCATCAACCTGACCTGATCGGGCCGTGCCAGCCGACCCGCTCGGCGTGCACCCCGCCGGGCGCGTTCTACGCGCTCGGGTGGACGAGCGAGGATGTTCGCGGCGGCTACCGCTCAGCCTGCCACCTCCGGTTCGACCGACGAGACGAGCAGTTCTACTGCACCAACTCCCCGGCTCGCTGGGACCGAGCCGGCCGGGTCATCCGGACCCCGCCGGGCGCCGCCTTCCCCGACGGGCTGCAGTTCGCGTTCGCGAAGATCGCCTGGGACGGACACGTCGTGTTCCTCCCCGGCGACGGCGGCAACCCACCCCGCGCCGCCGCCTACGCGCCGCTCTGGCCGCAATGAGGCTGACCGCGATGGGCCTCAGATCCAAGCTCGCGCCCGTGTGTCTCGTCGCGGCGCTCGCGGCCGGCGGCTGCGCGGGTGCGGCCCCACGATCCGCGCCCGCGAGGTCCGGCACGCTCATCCAGGGGACGGCCGCGAGCTGCGCAGGGCTGACGCGCCCGCAACAGTTCGCCGCCGCGAAGGTCGTCTTCGACGCCGTGATGCTGCCGGGCGCGCCCGCGCCCGGGACCAATGGAGTGCTCGCGTCGCCCGCGCATGCGCGCGTGGAGCGCTACCTCAAGGGCACCGGCCCGGCGCTCGCCACCGTGCAGACCGCGATCACGACCCTTCCCGGCGGCGCCGAGCGGGTCAGCGAGGATGGCATCCGCCCTCGCGCCGACGAGCACTGGCGGATCTACGCCAGCAGCACCACCCAGCCATACGCGACCTCGATCTGTCTCGGAAGCCGCCGCCTGCCCGCCCGGACGGCTCACTTCGCGAGCGCCGAGATCAGCTTCGACTATCCGGCGACGTGGCACGCCCGCACCTACACAATGCCGCCTGCGCCGTTCTCGAGCTGGATCGTGTGGCTCAGCCCGCAGCCGATGCATCCCCCGTGCATCACACGCCACGGAACGCACAACACAAGCATCACCTGCACCGACCCGATCTCGCACCTCCAGCGCGACTCGATCCTCGCCTACTGGACCACCAATGCCAATCCCGCCGGGTTCCACCGCGGACCAGGCTCCCCGATCACCGTCGGCGGCCGCCACGGGACCTGGCGTGTCCAGACCGACACGACGCAAGCGCCGAACCTCGGCGAAAGCGAACTGATCACCGTCACCGTGCCAACACCTGACAGCCGAGACAGCTGGCACCAGCTGACCGCGCTGCTCCGCGGACCCGACCTGGCCGGGCTCACCGCGCAAGTCAGGACGATGCTCCACACCGTCAATTGGCGCCGCCGGTAACCGCGCGGACCGAGTCCGGTGCAAGAATCAGCCGCGACAGGCGCCCGCGCCGTCCCGAGGGCACCCACGACAAACGGTCCAATCGCCGCCTCGCCCAGCGACCAACGGAGCCCCAGCAGCCACAAACCCGCGCCACCTCGGCGATCAGCGCGCCACCTGGACCAAATGATCGACCCATCGCGTCAAAGGAGGCAGTGTGAAGCCATCCTCTGTACGGGATCGACGGCCGTCGGGACCTGACCGAGTCCGTGCTCGACGAGCTCTCCGGCTACGGCGGCGCGCGACCGGTCCGGATCGGCAACGGCGCCTTCGACCAGCGGCAGAACGACGTCTTCGGAGCGGCGCTGGACTCGGTCCTGCTGCACAGTCGCCGCAGCCAGCGACTCCCGCGGCGTCTGTGGCCGCTGGTGCAGCAGCAGGCCGAGTGCGCCAAGACGGTGTGGCGTCAACCGGACCAGGGCGTCTGGGAGGCGCGCGGCAAGCCGCGGCACTACGTGTCATCGAAGCTGATGTGCTGGATCGCGCTCGACCGCGCCGCACAGCTCGCGCACATGCGCGGAGAGGCCGATCTGGCCGCCGAATGGGCGCGGATCGCGGCTGAGATCAAGTCCGACATCCTTGAGCGCGGGGTCGACAAGCGCGGGGTGCTGCGCCAGAGCTACGAGGCCGACGCGCTCGATGCCTCGACGCTCCTGGCCGCGATCTTCACCCGAGTTCCGCACGAGGTAGGTGCGCGGGAAGCCCGGAATCGCCCGTGAGTGCTGGTGATCGGGGACTTTGTGCGGCTTGTGCGCGTGTGCCTACGC
>JAJZWB010000097.1 GCA_021846845.1 Actinomycetes bacterium
AGGTGCGCTACGACTTCCTGATCAACGCGACCGGGCCCGCGCTGCGGTTCGACCGGACCGAGGGGCTCGGCCCCGAGGGGGGCAACAGCCACTCGGTCTGCCTCCCGCAGCACGCGGCGCAGGCGGCGGCGGCGCTGGACGAGGAGGTCGAGCGGATGCGCCGGGGTGAGCGGCGTCGATTCCTGGTCGGGGTCGGCCATGGGACCTGCACGTGCGAGGGCGCCGCGTTCGAGTACATCGTCAACCTTGAGTTCGAGCTGCGCAACCGGGGAGTGCGCGACCGCGCCGAGATCACCTGGATCACCAACGAGTACGAGCTGGGCGACTTCGGAATGGGCGGAATGCACCTGCGGCGCGCGGGCTACGTGATCCCGAGCAGCGTGTTCAACGCCTCGCTGTTCGCCGAGCGGGGGATCGACTGGATCACGCGCGCCCACGTCAGCGGCGTGCAGCCGGGACGGGCACTCTACGAGACGCTCGACGGCGGCCGGCACGAGCAGGAGTTCGACTTCGCGATGCTGCTGCCGCCGTTCTCCGGGGTGGGCCTGACGGCGCTGGATCGCAACGGGGCCGACATCACGGAGCGCCTCTTCCTGCCCAGCGGCTTCATGCGCGTCGATGCCGACTACGCCCCCAAACCCCACGAGCAGTGGCGCGCCGCGGACTGGCCGCGCACCTATCAGTCGCCCGGGTACCCGAACATGTTCGCCGCGGGGATAGCGTTCGCCCCGCCGCACCCGATCTCGGTACCCCACCAGAGCCCCAGTGGCACCGTGATCGCGCCGGCCCCGCCCCGGACTGGCATGCCGTCGGCGATGATCGGCAAGGCGGTGGCCGGCAGCATCGCAGACATGATCGGCGGCGCCGCCGCGCCCACGCGGACGGCCTCCATGGCCGAGATGGGCGCCGCATGCGTCGCGTCGGCGGGCGCCAATCCCCTCACCGGCACCGCCGCATCGATGACGGTCTTCCCGATCGTGCCCGACTACCAGCGCTACCCCGAGTACGGCCGTGACATCGACCGCACCTTCGGTGAGATCGGGCTGGCGGGGCACTGGATCAAGATCCTGCTGCACCACATGTTCCTGCACAAGGCGCGGCTGCGCCCCGGCTGGCGCCTGATCCCCGAGTAGAGCATGGACGAGGAGCGACTCAGCTACGTAACCCGGCCGACGCGATGGACGCTGTTCCTGCGCACCTTCCTCCCGTGGCAGGCATGGCGCTTCGCGGTGATCAACGCGAAGATGATCGACATCATCCGCCGCAGCCACGCCAACCACGGAGACCGCTAGCGAACCGCACCGGTCCCCGCCCGCGGGGGAGCGGCGGCGGGCTCCGGCGGTCGCGCCGCGGCTAGCAGCCCCGGCGCGGCGGTAGGTCGGCCGGCACCGCGGTGAGGTCGACGAACTCCGCGGCGAAGTCGGCGAAGCGGCGGATGTCCTCGGAGTTGGACACCAGGCCGAGCGAGGCGCGGATGGCGCCGCCGGACGGCAGGCCGATCCGGCGCACGTAGTCGTCGAGCGTCATCCCCTCGCCGAACTCGCCACCGACCAGCGTCCGGCGTGAGATCGTGAACGCCACCTCCCCGGCCCCGGGATTGCAGAAGCAGCCGGTGCGCAGCGAGATGTCGTGGGCGGCGGCGGCGCGGTCCACGTAGCGCTCGTCGACGACGCGCCCGTCCGGGTGCAGGAAGTTGAACGCGATCGTCGCCCCGCGCTGACTCCAGGAGCGGGGTCCGTAGATCGTCGCCGCGGGCGACCCGTCGGCGTGCCGCAACGACATCAGCGCGTCCAGCAGGCGCGCGCCGAGCTCGCCCACGCGGGCGTGGATCGTCTCGATCCCCACCCGTTCCAGGAGCCGCAGCCCGATCTCGATCGCGGGCAGGCTGAGGTAGTTGATGGTTCCGTCCTCGAAGTGTGCGGCCCCGGGCGCGGACTGGTGGTACTCGCGCTGCACGAACGCGGCGACGATCGTGCCGCCGGAGAACCAGGGGCGCTCGAGCTTGGCGAGCGCGTCGCGACGGGCGAGCAGGCAGCCGACCCCCGTCGGCCAGCCGAACATCTTGTAGAACGAGATCGAGACGAAGTCCGGCTTCCAGCGGCTCAGGTCCAGCCGGTTGGTCGGGACGTGGGCCGCCGCGTCCAGCAGGACGTCCCAGCCGTGCGCGTGCGCCTGCTCGATCCACTCCAGCGGGTGCTGCACGCCGGAGAAGTTCGACTGGGCCGGGTAGGCGAACAGGTTGTGGTGATCGCCCGGGGTGTCGGTCAGGTATCGCGGCAGCAGCGCCTCGTCGACGCGCAGGTCTCCCGGGACGCTGGGGACGTAGGTGGTGCGGGCGCCGCGGGCGCGCGCGAACTCCCGGATCCCGTTGACGGAGTTGTGGTTGTCGAACGTCAGCAGGAAGCGGTCGCCGCGGTGGAACGGGTAGGCCTCGCCGACGAGCCGCAGCGCGCCCGTGGCGTTGGGGGTGAAGATCGCCTCGTACTCGTCGGGCGACGCGCGGAAGAAGGAGAGCACGTGCGCGCGGGCGCGCTCGGCCAGCTCGGTGCTGGCGGCCGAGGTCGGGTTGATCGAGTGCGGGTTGCCGAACACCCCTGACTCCAGCAGCTCGAGGTGCTCGCGCAGCTGCGACTGCGCGTACAGGCCGCCGCCGGTGTAATCGAGATAGACGTGTCCGCCGCGGTCCAGGCGCGCGAAGTCGGTCGCGCGCAGCTCATCGAGGATCCCGGTGTCAACGCCCGCGGTTCGCTCGCCGCCCGCCGCCTGTGGCTCGCCGGGCGCCGCCCGTGGCTCACCGCCCGCCGTCGGCTCGGGGCGCGTGGCCGTCATGCCGAGGTCCGCCCGCCCGGCGACGGGCGCTCAGAGATCGACATCGGCGGTCTCTCCGTTGAAGTCGATCCGGGCGCGATCCACTGGGTCGTTGAGCGTACCGGGGTCGGGGACCGGCAGCCACGGGGTGCGGGCCACCGCCGCGGCGACGAAGATCAGGTGGATCCCGGGAATCCGCGGGCCTCGGTGGGGCGGGTCGCTGGCCACGTGCGCCGCGTGGCGGCGCAGCAGCTCGCTTACGGATGCGGCTGCCGGCCGGTCGGGGTGATCGGCCGGCAGCTCGCACGCCAGGCGCGCGAGGTCGAGGTACTCGTCCGCCGGGTAGCCGGCCGTCAGCCGGGCGGCGGCGGCGATCAGCATGGCGTGCACGCGTTCGAGCAGGGGCCCCGGCTCCGGCACGGGCGCGGCCGGCGCCGGGCCGAGGTCAAGCGGCTCCTCGCCCGCCAGCAGCCGCTTGAGCTGGCCGCCGGCGACGGACTGAGCCTGGTCGGCGCTCAGCCCGGCCGCGAGCGCCGCGCGCAGCGCCAACGCCGCCGTGGCGACGGTCCGCCCGTACGGTGCGTCGGAGGCGAACAGGATCTGGCCCGGGGCGACCAGCCTGAACAGCGCGAGCTGATCGGCGACGTTCCACCAGGAGGTGTCGAAGAACAGGTTGCGCTGTCCCGCCGCCTCGTGCCAGATCCACGCCAGGTCGGCGATCGCCGCGTGGGCGAGGATCACCGGGGTGTGCGGGTTGGCGCGCGCGAGCTTGAGCGCGTCGCGCCCCAGCGACGGGATCCCGCGGCCCGCGTGGATGATGATCGGCAGCCGGCGCTCGTCCGCGAACGAGAACACCCGCCCGACCGACGGCTCGCCGAGCCCGAAGCGCTCCGCGCGCGGGTGCAGCTTGATGCCCCGGGCTCCGAGCGAGACGGCCCGCTCGGCCTCCTCCAGAGCGCCGTCGTTGGGATCGACGCGGCAGAAGGGGACCAGCCGGCCGTCGGACGCGTCCGCGGCGGCGAGCACCCGGTCGTTCGCCGCCCGGTAGGGCCCCGGCTCCGCCAGCGGGAACACGACCGCGTGCGCGTCCACGACGTCCAGCGCACCGCGCAGCTCGCCGGCGTCGAAGCAGGAGCCGTCGGGGTCCGCGCAGCCCAGATGCGTGTGGGAGTCGAACACGTGAAGCTCGCCGACCCGCTCGCGCAGGCACGTGAACCATGGCGCCAGGAGGCGATCGGCGGCGATCGCGCCGCCGATCGCCGTCCGCGCGTCATCGGGAGCGGCCGGAGGGTGGGCTGTCCGTGCCATGGGCGCGATCGCCGTCCGCGCGTCATCGGGAGCGGCCGGAGGGTGGGCTGTCCTTGTCATCGGAGCCTCCAGTGCCATCAGGCTCAGGACGGGACCGCGGCGGCCACGGCCGCCGACCGGACACGCACGTTGGTGTGGACGGGAAGATCGAGCGAGATCGTGACCAGGCAGTCGTCCTGAGCCCTGGCGACGAGCTCTCGGGCGGCGCCCTCGAGGCCGGGGTCGGTCTCCAGCTCGACGGACTGCTCGATCCGGACGAACCCGAACCGGCCATCGGGCCTGTGCCCGACCACGCCGTCGGCCTCGACCGACAGCGCGCCCACCGGGAGCTGATCCTGCTGCGCGAGCGCCGCGATCGTCACCGCCAGGCAGGATGCCGCGGCGGCGACGAACGCGTCCTCGGGGCTCCACAGCTCGGGGTCGGTGCCGCGGAACTCGGGCGGCGTGGCGATCCTCACCGGCTGCTTGCCCTCCACACGGGCGGTCGTGCGCCTGCCCCCCTCCCAATCGACCCTGACCGGGAAGCGGAACTCCCGGTAGCGAACTCGTGCGGCCATGTCCGATCGCCGCCTCAGGCCGCCTTGACGGCGGGGATCGCGGCCGGGCGGATCACTGCGAGGAGGTCGGTGGCCTCCAGGATCAGGTGCTCGTGGCCGTCGAGTGCGATCTCGGTGCCGGAGTACCTGGGGTAAAGCACCGTGTCGCCCGGGCCGACGTGGATCATCTCGTCGTCCTCGCCGACGGCGACCACCTCGCCGCGCTGGGGCTTCTCCTTGGCGGTGTCCGGCAGCACGATCCCGCTGCGGGTCACGGACTGCTCCTCGAGCACGCGCACCAGGACGCGGCTGCCGAGCGGCTGGATCTCCTCGTTCATCGCCTGCTTCTCCTTCTCATCGATCGCTTCGGTGGCTTGGTTCGGGGGTGGGGCCTGGTCCGCGGGTGGGGGTTGGGGCCTGGTCAGCGGGCGAGGCCGAGCAGCCGGTCGATCCGCTCGCGGTCGAAGCCGACGATCGGCTTGCCGTTGATCTCGATCACCGGCACGCCCATCTGGCCGGTGCGGCGGACCAGGTCGCGGGCGGCGGTGGCGTCGCGCGACACGTCGACCTCGCGGAACGGGACCCTGTGCTCGCGCAGGTACGCCTTCGCCCGGTTGCACCATGGACAGGTGGGCGTCGTGAACACCAGCACGCGCGGTGCGCGCTTGGCGCCCTCCGGCCGCTTCGCGGCCGCCGCCGTGGCCTGCGCGCCCATCACGCGTCACCCTCTCCGGCGCTCGCGCTGAGCACGTGCTCATCGAAGAACCCGCCGATCGCCCGTGCCGGCTGCGCGCCGACGAATCCGGTCACCGGCTGGCCGTCGCGGAAGGCGACCACGGTCGGGATGCTCTGGATCCCGTAGCGGGCGGCGATCTGCTCCTCGGCGTCAACGTCAAGCTTGACCAGCTCCAGCCGGCCGGCGCGCTTGCCGGCCTCGGCCTCGAGCGCCGGCCCGAGCATCCGGCACGGACCGCACCATGCGGCCCAGAAGTCGACCACCACGGGCAGCTCGTGCGAGCGCTCGATCACGTCGCGTTCAAAGGTCTCGGTTGTGACATCCATCGGGGTCTCTTTTCTGTCGTGTGAGGCTGGGAGAGCCATGGGGAGGCTCAGCGAGCCAGCGGGTGATGGCTGCGCGTGCCCAGGCGCAGGAGGGAGTACAGGGGGCAGTAGCCCACCGCGCTGGTCGCGAGCATCACCGCGGCGAGCGCGTACAGCACGATCGAGACCGGGGAGCCGGGCCCGACCAGGATCCCGACCACGATCGCGGCCGGTGCGACCAGCAGCGTCCTCAGGCTGCGGTCGAGCGTGTTCATGTTCTTGCTCATAGCGAGCTCCTTTCGAGTGGGGCGGCCGCGGCGGCCATCCGCTCTGCGGCGGTCGTCCGGTTCGCGGTCGTCATCTGGTCCGCGGCTGTCATCTGATCCGCGGCTGTCATCGGGTTCGCAGCGGTGGTGTGCGCGGCGGCGGCCGTGCCGCTCGCCGCGGTCGTCGGGTCGGCGGAAGCCGGCTGCACGAGCGCGGCGAGCTCCAGCAGGTGGCGCTCGACCGAGCCGCACACCTGCTCGCACATGCCGATGACCTCGCGGTCGGCGATCCGGTAGTACACGCGGTTGCCGTCCTTGCGCCGTCCCAGTGCGCCGGCGTCGGCCATCAGCATCAGGTGCTTGGAGACGTTCTGCTGCGAGCTCCCGAGCTCGGCAGCGAGCTCGTGCACCGTCGCCTCGTGGTCGAGCAGCCGATCGAGCAGCCGGATCCGGGTGGGCTCCGCCAGCAGCTGGAAGCGGCGCGCGATCAGCCCCACCAGCTCGTCTGGGATGGGTGAGGGAAGAGCCATGCGACGAGTATACAAACACACAGCTACACAGTTGTAGAGGATTTTCTACTGACCTCCGGGCGGCGTCGTCCCGATGCGCCCGTGAAATGACGCGGCAGGGACGTCGGGATGTGCCACGCCGGGCGCTGGCGCTACCTTCGAGGACGATGAACAGGGACTCCCGGGTTGTCTACTCGACCGCCGACGGCGACCTGCGCAAGCGCAGGGACCCGGGCGGCGCCCGGCGCCGCGCCGACGGCGGGCGCGTCCAGGTCCGGCGTGAGGTGGCCGGGCGCCGCGGCAGGCCGGTGACGACGATCACCGGTGTCCCGGTCGACGATGCCGGGCTGAGGGAGCTGGCGAGCCGGCTGAAGAAGCGCTGCGGCGTAGGCGGCTCGGTCAAGGACGGCGTGATCGAGATCCAGGGCGACCACCGCGAGGTCGCGCTGGAGATTCTCAGGGCCGAGGGCTACGCGCCCGTGTTGGCGGGCGGCTGATGCGGGGCCGCGATCGGCGGCCGATGGCGTTCCGGGGCGATCACGCCGCCCGCAGCCCCTCCAGCTCACGGTTCAGGGCCAGCTGTCGCAGCGCCCTGTCCTCTATCCCGCGGACGCGGTCGGGACCGATCTCCAGCTGCCTGGCGATCGCCGCGTAGGTCTGCGGTTCGCGGTCCCCGTCGAGTCCGAAGCGCAGCCTGATGACCGACCGCTCGGGTTCGGCGAGCTGCGCGACCACGCGGCGGACGTGCTCGCGCTCGAGGCTGAGCTGGACCTCCTCGCCGACCTCAGGCGTGGTGGCCGCGAGCAGCTCGCCGAGCGTCGCCTCGTCGGCCTCGCCGACCCGGCGATCGAGGCTGGTGGCCACGCGCGGGGCGTCAGCCAGCTCTCGCAGCCCGGCGACCGTCAGGCCGGTCGCGGACGCCAGCTCCTCCGGCGTCGGCGCGCGGCCGAGACGGGTGACGAGATCGCGGTGGGCGGCGGCGACCCTGCGCTCGCGCTGCTCCACGTGGATCGGGAGCCTGATCACCCGGGCCTTGCTGTCCAGCCCCCGCTGGATCGCCTCACGGATCCAGAAGGTGGCGTAGGTGGAGAACTTGTAGCCCCGCCGCCAGTCGAATTTCTCCGCGGCGCGGATCAGTCCGAGCGTCCCCTCCTGCACGAGGTCCAGCAGGGTCAGGTGCGTCGTCACCTGGTAGCGCCTGGCGATCGAGACCACGAGTCGAAGGTTGCTGGAGATCAGCCTCTCCTTGGCCGCCAGGTCACCGCGCTCGATCCGCTTGGCGAGCGCAACCTCCTCGGCCGCGGTCAGCAGCGGATGACGCCGGGCCTCGGCGAGGAACTGGGTCATCGCGTCGACCGCGTAGTGCACGAGCTCGCCGTTGGCGTATCGGGTCGGGGGCACCCGCTCCCTGCCCTGGTCGTCGCGCACCTCGACACCTGCGTCATCCAGTCGGTCGCGCAGCCGCTCGACCTCCATCTCGTCGAGCTCCAGGCGCGCGGCCAGCGTGTCGATCTCCGATTCTCGTGCGGCGCCCAGACCGCCGCTGCGCGCCACGAGCGCATCCAGGTCGCGATCGCCGGCCGGTGTGGGTCGCTCCGCCGGCTCTGAATGGGGTCCCCGGCGCATCAACGAACCGGGCATCGGGCACCTCCTGGCTCGACTTGTACCTGGGATCACCGTACGCCCGCTCGGGGCGGGGATCATCCGCGCGGCGCCGGGAGCGCGATCCGTAGAAACCGGGGATCGAGGCCCGCTGGGCCGGTCGCGGGCGATCCGGCCCTCGCCGAATCCAGAGACCGAGGCCCGATCCCCGACCGAGGCCCGACTACGACAAGGCGATGGAGGTCGCCGTGGAAGGACGGGCACACGTGTTCGACAGCTTCGAGTGCGCGATTTGGAGCCGACGCTGGCGGCCATGATGGTCGAGGCGCTCGCGCTCCGAGGCGATCAGAAGGTCCAGGAGGTTGGCACCGGCTGCGGCTGCCAGACGGCGCCGCTGGCCCGGCTCTCAGGCGGGGTGTGGAGCATCGAGCCGTGGCAGGACGTGACGGACTCCGCCCGCGCCGCGCTCGCGAGGGTCGGTGCTCGCAACGTGCGCCCGATCGTCGGCGACGGCGCCCGCCGGTCCCTGATCGCTCCGCGGCGAGCAGGTCCGCGCGCTTCATCTCCGCCCGATCCGGTCGATCGATCTGGTGTCAGGCATGTCGGGAGGTTTTCGCGCAATCCTGCTCGCTCTCATCCTGGCGGTCATCTCGTCCGCCGGCGCGTCCGTCGCCGCCGCTGCTGCCGGTGCCGTTGCGCGGCGCAGCCCCTCGCGGCGCGGGAGCTGCCACGCCGCGGCACGCCACCGCGCCTGCGCGACCCGCCGCCGCGGCGGCCCGCCCCGGTGCGGCGCCGCGGAACCGCTGCGCGAATGCAGGCCCGGGCGCGCGCAAGGGCGCGGACGGCGCTGCGGGTCGCGCGCGCGCGGCAATGGCAAGCGCGCCCGCGGGGGGAGCCCGTGCTCCTCACGGCGCGCGCGTCCCACCTCTCAGGCGGCGACCACTACCGCCATCGTGTCGGTGACCCAGACCAGCGCGGACCTCGCTCAGCGGCTCGCCCCGCAGCCCGCGCTGCGATTCGTGCCGGGGAGCGCCCCGGCCGGGATGCCCACGATCACCGTCAACCCGCTCAGGCGCTACCAGACCTTCACCGGTGTCGGTGCGGCGATGACCGACACCTCGGCTTGGCTCATCTGGAACGAGCTTCCGCCCGGCGCTCGTGACCAGCTGCTCGACACGCTGTTCTCGTCCGAGGGCGCGCATCTCAGCTTCGTGCGCGTCCCGATGGGAGCGTCCGACTTCAGCGTGACCGGCACCCCCTACACATACGACGACCTGCCCGCAGGACAGTCGGATCCGACGCTGTCGGATTTCTCCGTCGCGCACGACCAGGCCTACATCCTGCCGGCGCTGCGGGCCGCGAAGGCGCTGAACCCGGGTCTGTATCTCGAGGCGGTGCCATGGAGCCCGCCCGCATGGATGAAGGCCAACGACGCCCTCGACAACATCGGCCATGCCGGCACGCTGCTGCCGCAGTACTACCCTGCGCTGGCCCGGTACTTCGTCCGCTTCCTGGAGGACTACGCGGCCAGCGGGGTGCATGTCGACGCGATCGCGCCGCAGAACGAGCCAGGCGTGTCGGCTGCCTATCCCGGCATGGAGCTCAGCCAGTCCCAGGAGGCCGCGTTCGTCGACGGCGACCTTCGCCCCGCGCTCGCGGCCGCCGGTCTTGACCCGAGCGTGTTCGGCTGGGACCTCGCATGGGGGCCGCTGGGCGCGCGGGACCCGCTCGTGCAGAGCGCCGCAGCGGGGAGGCTCACGGGCCTGGCGTGGCACTGCTACTTCGGGAGCCCGGACTACATGATCCGCGTGCACGAGCTCGCGCCCGCGTCCGGGCAGATCGTCGATGAGTGCACCACCGGCTCGGGTGACATCTGGCCGACCTCGGAGCTGCTGATCGCCACGCTGCGCGACTGGGCCAACGCGGTGGCGCTGTGGAACCTCGCGCTGGACCCGGCCGGAGGTCCGGTGCAGCCGCCCAACTCCGGGTGCTCGGGCTGCACCGGCGTCGTGACCGTCGATGCCAGCGACGGCTCCTACACGCTCACCCGGGACTACTGGGAGCTGGCGCAGCTGAGCCACTTCGTGGTGCCCGGCGCCGTCCGGGTTCAGTCCAACTCGCTGGTCTCCTACCAGCTTGACTCCGGCTACCAGACGGTCGTGACGCCCGGCCTGGACGATGTCGCCTTCGTCGACCCCGACGGCTCCAGGGTGATGTTGCTCTACAACAGCGCGACGGCGCCGGTCACGTTCGCGGTCGTCGACGGCGGAAGTCACGTCACTTACACGATGGCGCCCGGAGCGACCACCACCCTGGACTGGCGCTGAGCCCTGCCCGTCGCCCCACGTCCGGAACCCGAGGCGGACCGGAGCCGATCTCTTGCGGCGCTATCGGCGCGCCGGGCTGGACGATCTACGCCCGGGCGGGATCCAGCTCGATCGCGCCGTCGTGCTGCGGCACGACGTGCGCGGCGGCTGCCGGCGTCGCGCTGGGGTAAAGCGCGCGGACCACGACGATCGCGATCAGGCCGCCGGCGACCTCCGCGGCCACGAAGCCGGGAACCGACGCCGGGGCGATCCCGGCGAACGTGTTGGAGAAGATCCTCCCGACGCTGATCGCGGGGTTTGCGAAGCTGGTCGAGCTGGTGAACCAGTAGGCGGCGCCGATGTAGGCGCCGACTGCAGCGGGCGCGCTGCCGGCTCGGCCGGTGCGGGCGAGGGCGAAGATCGCGAGGATCAGCCCCAGCGTCGCGATCACCTCGGCGAACAGGTGGGCGGGGCTGGCGCGGTGGTGAGTCGAGATGCTGATCGCGGTCAATGCGAACATCCCGTTGGCGACGATCGCGCCGGTGATGCAGCCGGCGATCTGGGCCGGGATGTAGGCGAGCGCATCACGGCGGCTCAGGCCGCCGAGGGCCGCGTCGGCGAGCGACACGACGGGGTTGAAATGTCCGCCGCTGACCGGCGCGAACATCAGGATGATGGCGAACAGCCCCGCGGCCGTCGCGGCCGCGTTCTCCAGCAGCGCCAGCCCGGCGTCGTGCGGCGAGAGGCTCTGGGCTGCGATGCCAGAGCCGATCACGAGCGCCGCCAGGAACGCTGATCCGAGGTATTCGGCGAGCAGCCGACGTGAGAGCGCACGGGTCATGAGAGGCCTGTCAGGTGGCGGCGACCGCTGCGGCATCCAGCTCCGCGAGCAGGCTGTCGACCCGGCGGACGATCTCATCGCGGGTGGCGCGAACGGCGTCCAGCGACCTACCTCTGGGGTCCTCAAGCTCCCAGTCGAGGTAGCGCCTGCCCGGGATGTACGGGCAGGCGTCGCCGCACCCCATCGTGACCACTATGTCCGCCCATTCGGCGAGCTCGCGAGTGAGCCGCTTCGGGGTCTCGCCGCGCAGATCGAGCCCGATCTCGTCCATGACCGTGAGGACCTCAGGGTGAATGCGCTGCGCCGGTTCGCTCCCGGCGGAGCGCGCCTCGTGCCTGCCGCCGGCGTCACGGTTCAACAGCGCCTGGCTGATCTGGGAGCGCCCGGCGTTGTGTACGCAGACGAACAGGACTCGGCTCATCGGTGACGGAAGACTATCCATTGACAGACATCAACTCAATCGATAGATCTAAATGGATGGCCGTCGATCTGGAGCTCGCCCCAAAGCAGAAGCGGCCCGCCGGCCAGCGCTGCTGCGAGCCGGTCGTCTACCCCGATGTCGAGCGCGAGCAGGCGATCCGGATCGCGGAGGTCGCCAAAGCGCTGGGCGACCCGATCCGGCTGCAGCTCGTCGACGTTCTGCGCAGGCACGCCGGCAGGGTCTGCGTCTGCGAGCTCGTGCCGCTGTTCGACGTCAGCCAGCCCACGCTCAGCCATCATCTGCGAAAGCTGCGCGAGGCGGGGATCGTCGATTCCGAGCGCCGCGGCCTCTGGGCCTACTACTACGTGGTTCCCGATGCGCTGAAGGAGATCGCCGCATGGATGAGCTGACCGGCGGCTGACCGGCGCAGGTCCGGCCTTCGCCCGGGCGCTCCGCCATCGGGATCTCGCCGGGCGACGCCCGGCAGGAGCGACCGGACGAGGAAGCGCTCGGTCGCCGGCCTCCTGACGCTCGATCGGGTCATGCAGGGCTTCGGCGGTCCCGATGAGGATCGCGAGGGCGGTTTCAAGCACGGCGGCTGGGGCGCCCGTACGCGAGCGAGGAGATCGCCAACGCGGCGGCCGTGCTATCGGCGCGACCACCGCGTACCTGTTCGGCCGCAGGACGGGGTCAGGTCGGCGCGGCGACTAGCAGCGGCCCCGAAGAGTGTGGCCACTGGACGTCTGGCTCATCGAGGCATGCCGCCGTTCATGCCTGGCCCCCAGGCGGCCGAGGCAGAGATCGTGGCCGTCGGTCTTCGAATCCCAACCGTCCTGGCGGCCGTCGTCCTCTCGGCATTGCCCGGCGGCGTGGCACGTGCGGCCAACCCGGCCGGCGTCCACAAGCGCCGCGCATCGGCCCCGGCGGCCCTGAGCTCCCCGCTCCCGCCCTGCCGGTACAGGGGTCCCATACCGTTTCTGCACGTCCTCGGGCACTGGGACTGCACGATCCGCAACGAGTACAGGCGCCTGGCCGCCTACACGGCGATCTCCCGCGCCGGCACTGTCAGCCTCGGCGCCCGCAACCACCTGGCGATCGCCATGATCAGCACCGTCGGGGCGATCCTCCCGAGCAACGACGCCGGCGTCCTCTCGTCGACGTTCCTCAGCGGGGATGGCCGCGCGCAGTACAGCTGCGCGCGGAGCGCGATGCTCTCCTTCGTGCGCGATCAGGCCAGCATCACGCTCGCCGCCGCACAGGTACGGGCCTTTGGGGCGATGGTCTACTGGGTGGCCGCCAAACGCCTCGATGCCGCCATGACCGCCACGGATCTAGCGGAGGCATGGCACGCCGGCTCCAGCTGGCTCGCCAAGCTCGAAGAGCTCGCCGGCTTCCATCCACTCAGCCAGGCGTTCGACGACCTAGTGAACGGCACCGCGGGAATGGCCCTGCGCCTTCAGGCCTACAACGCCGTGGTCGCGATCGGCAGCTGCATCGACTCCTCATCGGGCCCCAGCTCCGGAACCTCCGCGACAGGCTCTGGCGGCAGCTCGCCTGGCACGACCAACCCGTCGTCGCCCGGGTCGGGCAACCCCGCTCGCCAGGCTCTCACCTTCTCGACGCCCATGCAGCTGACCCTTGGACAGCCGGCGTCCTGGTCTTTGATCACGAGCAACCCGAGTGGCGAGCCGCTCTCGCTGGTCGCTACCGGGTTCCCCCCTGGTCTGAACTTCGACGGGGCAACCGGTCTGGTGAGCGGCACCCCGAGCCGGGCTGGAACCTATGACTTCAAGGTCGTGGTGCTCGCCCCCGCCCAATACCGCGGCAGCTCATTCCGCGGCAGCATCGCCGTCACACAGCCCTGAGCGTCCAATGTGGCGACCGACTGCCGGGCCACGCCGGGCATCGGGAGCCTGCGCGGCGGCAGCAGACGCGGTGTCCAGCCAGACCGATCCGGCCACGGGGCGGCGGTGGTTTGACGTGTGCTCGCTCGCGCAGCGCGGCCTGGTGGTGTAGCCGAGCGCTCAGCGATAGGCGTCGCGACGGTGGCTGACTGTAACCACAAAGACGACCAGGTGGCAGTCCTCGGTCGTGTAGATCACGGGGTGATCGCCCACCCTCCGGAGGGTCCAGGTACTTCGTCGACCGTCTGGCGGTCCCGGCTGGTGCCGCTGGCGATCGCGGCCTTCGCCCAGCCGCGCGCTGCCGATGCGTGGATCTGCACAGCGTCCTCCTGGGTCAACATCCCCCACGGTCCTCCTCGCTTGTCCTTGGCCTAGAGAACCGCGGACAGTGAGGGGGACCCCCGACAGAACGACGCGCACGCGCCAGGGCACGACAGGCGGGCTTCGGCCCTACGGGCCTGCGCCCGCTGCCGCACCCTGGCGCGTCAGCTCACACCCAGCCGAGGTGGGGAACTTCGGTGATCAGATCCGAGGAGAAAACCGTGATCGCGGGCAAGGTGCACCTGAACCCGCTGTCGCTGGCGGTGCACGGCAGTCGACCGCCCGGATCCGACGTAGCCTCGCTCAGGGATGGAGAAGCGAACGCAGGGTCAGATCCGGACGCACGATCGGAAGGACGGGCTTACTACCTACAGCCTTCGTGTTCGCGCGTACGGCCGCCGCGAGATCGTCACGCTCGGCACGGACGCCGACGGCTGGACGCTGCGCAAGGCCGAGCGCATGCTGCAACAGGTCCTCGCCGAAATCCAG